>JBAXWR010000479.1:0-3486 GCA_037128295.1 Mariniphaga sp. | reverse complement strand
CTCAGGGAGAACCAATATGACAAGGAAAGCTTCGCTGTGAACCTTTCGCCATTTGCCAATGAATTTATTTTTAAAAAAGGTGAAATCATTGCCTGGTCGGGAAATTCAGGAAGTTCAGGCGGTCCGCACCTTCATTTTGAAGTTAGGGACACCAAAACTGAATATCCTAATAATCCATTGCTTTATGGCTTCGGAATTGCAGATAACAGTGCTCCGAAAATATCTGCTGTTTACGTTTAACCATTAACAGAAAAAAGCAATGTCGGCCAATCGAACAGTAAAAAAAGATTTGAAGTGATTGCGGTTCCCGGTGGTTACCAGTTAAAAAATAACCTGCCGATCGAACTTTTTGGGAAAATAGGTTTTGGCATTCAGGCAGATGACGACTTCAGTGGAACAGGGTTAAAATGTGGGATTTATTCTGCAACCTTATTGTGCGACGGACTTCCTGTATTTGGATTTAAGATGGACAAATTTCCGTTCGAGGATTCACGTTATGCAAATTCACAGGCAGATTACGAAGAAAGGATCAAATCTCACAGGTGGATCCAACGTCTTTACCGGCAACCCGGAAATTATCTCAATATTTATGATCCTGCCGGCAAAGACGGAATTTTAACAATTGATGATGGGAAAAGTCACCAATTTGAGGTTATTGTTTGTGACGCTTTTAAAAATAAAACAAGTCTAAAGTTCAGGACTATCTGCAAAAAAGCACAACTACCCACTGTATATCAACCATTCACGAAAAAATTTCTTTTCGACCAACAAAATGGATTCGAAAATGACCAGATCAAAATCGAGATACCCAAAGGTTCATTGTACGACAATTTGGATTTCATCTGGAAATCCACGCCTAAGCCTGCAGGTTGTTATTCGGCAATACAATTTGTCCAAACCCGATTTGTTCCGTTGCACAAATCCTACTCAATCTCAATAAAATGTGATGCACTACCTGAAAACCTACAAGACAAAGCACTGATTGTCGCAATCGACCCTGCATCAGGTAAAAAATCCGCTATCGGAGGCGAATACTCGGGAGGGTGGGTAAGCACCAACACAAATATTTTCGGTTCTTTTTCCGTAACGATTGACAAGACACCACCGGTAATCGCACCATTAAGTATTAAAGAGAAAAAAACACTAACCGATAGCACAAAATTGCAATTTACAATTACCGACAATCTCTCAGGAATAAAATCTTACCGTGGAGAAATAGACGGGAAGTGGGTCCTTTTCGAATATGATGCAAAAAAAGACCTTATTACGTATGTTTTTGATAAAAACAAAATGGTATTCGGAAAATCTCACCTTCTCCGGTTAACTGTTACAGACAATAAAGGAAATAGTAGTGAATATAAAGCAATAATCTATAAATGAACATATTAGCTATAGGAGTTATGTCGGGGACTTCGCTCGATGGCATTGATATCGCACTTTGCCATTTTTCAAACACTGGAGCGAAATGGAGTTATGAAATTGTTGAAGCTCAAACATTCAATTATGAAATTTCCTGGGCTGATAAATTAAAAATGGCACCTGCGCTTACTCCCGAGGCATTTATGCTTTTACACAACGAATATGGCCGTTATACCGGTGAACTGATCAACGGTTTTCTTCAAGGCAAAGAGATCCCCCGGATTATTGCGTCCCATGGCCATACAATATTTCACCAGCCTGAACGGAAATTGACATTTCAAATCGGTAATGGGGCTTCAATTGCTGCTAAAACAGGTATTACAACAGTCAGTGATTTTAGAACTTATGACCTGGCATTAGGTGGACAGGGAGCCCCGCTTGTCCCGGTTGGCGATCAACTTTTATTCCCTGAATTTGATTATTGTTTAAATATTGGTGGTTTCGCAAATATATCCTTTGAAAGCAAAGGACAACGGATTGCCTCGGATATATCACCTGCGAATATTGTACTGAATGAACTGGCACAGCAAAAAGGTCAGCCTTTTGATCGCGACGGTCAATTGGGATCTGCCGGATCTGTTGATCAATTATTGCTTCATCAACTGAATAAACTCGATTTTTACCAGAAAAAATGGCCAAAATCACTTGGTAGGGAATGGGTTGATCATCAAATTATGCCGTTGTTAAGTGAATCTGGCCTTTCGGTTGAGGATCAGGCAGCAACTTTTTATGAACACATAGCATGCGAGATTTCAGCTGCAACGGGTCTATCAGGTCAATTGCTGGTAACTGGAGGTGGTGCAAAAAATCTTTTCCTGATCGAAAAACTAAGACAAAAATGCACATGCAATATTGTACTTCCTGACGAAAAACTGATCGACTTTAAAGAGGCCCTGATTTTCGCTTTCCTTGGTGTGCTGTCTTTTACCCGACAAGTAAATATACTCTCGTCAATCACCGGTTCATCGCGCGACCACATCGGAGGTATTGTTCATCTGGTATAAATTGATGATAAAACTCATCAAAAAAAAATGAATTAGCCCATAAATAAAAAATTGTGGCAGAAACTATTTTCATATTTTTGTCAAAACTGAAATTAAAACAATTCTCAATGTATAAAACAAAATCCTTTTTCATTCTTCTCATATTGGTTTTTTTACAGCTCTCACCTTCTGAAGCCTGTACCAATTTTCTGATTTCGAAAGGTGCAACAAAAGATGGTTCCACCATGATTACATACGCGGCTGATTCTCACACACTTTATGGAGAACTCTATTTTTGGCCAGCAGCAAGTTATCCTGATGGAGCTCTTCTTGATGTCTATGAATGGGACACTGGAAAGTATCTTGGAAAAATTCCCCAGGTTCGCCACACTTACCAGGTAACAGGAAACATGAACGAGAATCAGGTAGCAATTGGTGAAACCACTTTTGGAGGAAGAAAAGAACTTGCAACTCAGAAAGATGCAATTGTCGATTATGGAAGCCTGATTTACATTGCATTGCAACGTTCAAAAAATGCAAGGGAAGCCATCGGGATCATGACCGATCTCGTTAAAAACTACGGCTACGCTTCAAGTGGGGAGTCATTTTCAATTGCCGATCCGAATGAGGTTTGGATTTTGGAAATGATCGGTAAAGGTGACGGTCAGAAAGGGGCTGTTTGGGTTGCAATGCGGATTCCCGACGGATACATTTCAGGGCATGCAAATCAAGCCCGCATTACACGTTTCCCGTTAAACGATCCGAATAACTGTCTCTATGCATCCGATGTGATCTCCTTTGCCCGCGAAAAAGGTTGGTTTGAAGGGAAAAATACAGATTTTAGCTTTTCCGATACTTATGCTCCTGTTGATTTCAGTGCAGCCCGTTTCTGTGAAGCAAGGGTTTGGTCGGGTTTCAACAAGGTCAATAAGCAAATGGGGCAATACGAAAAATATGCAATGGGCAAGGTTACTTACGATGCCAATAAAGTTGCCACCAATAGGATGCCTTTATGGATCAAACCGGATTCGCTACTTTCGGCTAAAGATGTGATGAACCTGATGCGCGACCACTATGAGGGTAC
>JBAXWR010000478.1:0-3508 GCA_037128295.1 Mariniphaga sp. | reverse complement strand
AGACAGAAGATTCAACAACATGGCAGAAATCTGGCTTCATGGGGACCATTACAAATGGAGGGCAATGCGTGCCAATGGTGTTGACGAAAGATATTGCACCGGTAATGCAACGGATTGGGAAAAATTTGAAAAATGGGCCGAGACGGCGCCTTATACAGTCAGGAATCCTCTCTATCATTGGACCCATCTTGAATTGCGCAAACCTTTTGGGATCACGAAAGAGCTGAGCCCCAAAACTGCCAGTGAAATTTGGGAAGCATGCAATGATTTATTGCAGGCAAACGACTTTTCCTGTAGGGGAATCATTAATAAGGCAAATGTGAAAGTGATCTGTACCACTGATGATCCAATTGACAATCTGGAATACCATAAACGTATAAAAGAGAGTGGTTTCAATGTCAAAGTGATTCCTGCATGGAGACCCGATAAAGCTATGACGATCGAAGACCCGGAATTTTTTAATGCATATGTTGATCAACTGGAAGCAGCATCGGGTATTTCAATCTCAACCTTCGAAACCTTTATGGAGGCCATTGATCAACGACATTTATTTTTTCATGACAATGGTTGCAGGTTATCTGATCATGGACTTGAAACAATATATGCTGCTGCATATACAATTAACGAAATAAAAGGGATATTTAACAGGGTACGAAACGGACAAGAACCTTCTGCCGATGAGTTGCTGAAATTCAAATCAGCCATGCTTTATGAATTTGCCGTACTTGACCACAAACGGAACTGGACACAACAATTTCATCTTGGAGCTTTGCGCAACAACAATTCCAGGATGTTTGAATCAGTTGGTGCCGATAAAGGTTTTGATTCTATTGGCGATTTACCTGTTGCAACAGCTTTGTCAAGATTTATGAACCGATTGGAATATGATAAAAAACTGACCAGGACAATTCTCTATAACTTGAATCCGGGCGACAACGAGGTGATGGCCACGATGGCTGGCAATTATCAGGATGGGTCAGAACCCGGTAAGATTCAATGGGGTTCAGGTTGGTGGTTCCTCGACCAGAAAGATGGGATGATCAACCAGATGAACACTTTATCCAATCTGGGATTGTTGAGCCGGTTTGTAGGAATGCTTACAGATTCAAGGAGTTTCCTCTCCTATTCACGTCATGAATATTTCAGACGCATCTTGTGCAATTTGGTCGGTAACGATGTTGAAAATGGAGAAATCCCAAATGATGTTGATTTCCTTGGGCAAATGGTACAGGATATATCCTATAACAATGCCGAAAGATATTTTCGCTTTTAGATCCTGCATTTTTGAAATCAGAATTTAAAATATTTTTCTCATATTGCAATCGATTGCAATAAGCAATTTTAAAATTATTAATTAATACAAAATAGTCGTTCAACCTTTTGATTATGAACAAGAAGATTGTAACATTCGGAGAGATCATGTTGCGTTTGGCAACTCCGGGATATCTTAGATTTAGTCAGGCAACCGAATTCCTCGCAACGTTTGGCGGCGGTGAAGCCAATGTAGCCATATCGCTTGCAAATTATGGACTAGAAGTTGATTTTGTAACCCGTCTTCCGAAAAATGATATTGGTGAAGCATGTTGTAGTGACCTGCGCAAATATGGGGTCGGAATAAAAAACATTGTTTGGGGTGGCGAACGTTTGGGTATATACTATCTGGAAAGTGGTGCCGTTAGCCGTGGGTCAAAGGTCGTTTATGACCGGGCTCATTCTGCAATTTGTGATATTAAACCCGGAATGATAAACTGGGACGTAGTCTTCGAAGGTGTTGGCTGGTTTCACTGGACTGGAATCACCCCAGCTATTTCGCAAGGTGCAGCAGATGTATTGGCTGAAGGGATCAATAAAGCCAACGAAAAAGGAATTACCGTCTCCTGTGATCTGAATTATCGCAATAAATTGTGGAAATATGGCAAGAGTGCGGGCGAAGTCATGTCAGTGCTTGTTGGCGGTTGCGATGTAGTGCTTGGAAATGAGGAAGATGCAGAAATGGTTCTTGGCATTAAACCAGAAGGAGTGGATGTTACATCAGGTCATGTTTCAGCAGCAGCTTACGAATCGGTGTCCAAACAGATTATGGCAAAATTTCCACGGGTTAAGAAGGTGATCACGACTCTTCGTGGTTCCGTAAGTGCAAGCCACAATTCGTGGTCCGGCGTATTATGGGACGGAGAAACACTCTATGAAGCCCCGACTTACCAGATTACACATATCGTTGACCGCGTAGGTGGTGGGGATTCTTTCATGGGAGGATTGATTTACGGATTGATCACCTGGCCGGAAAACGATCAGAAAGCACTGAATTTTGCAGTTGCAGCCTCCTGTCTTAAACACACAATCGTTGGTGATTACAATTTAGTGACGGTTGATGAGGTCGTAAAACTAATGGGAGGTGATGCCTCCGGTCGTGTAGCAAGATAATATTTCATTATTTCCATATTTCTAAATATTTCCATCTATTTCAATTGTTTTATGGCACGATTTACAAGAATAGAAGTCGCATTAAAAATGAAAGAAACCGGCATCATTCCGGTTTTTTACCACAAGGATACAGAACTTTGCAAAAATGTTGTAAAAGCCTGTTATGCAGGAGGAATCAGGGTTTTTGAGTTCACCAACCGGGGAGATTTTGCACATGAAGTTTTTGCAGAATTGAATAAATGGGCGATCAAAGAATGCCCGGAGATGATCATCGGAGTTGGTTCTGTTATTGATCAGGGAACAGCTTCATTGTACATCCAACTCGGGTCAAATTTCATCGTATCACCTTTAATTGACGAAGGGACGGCAAAAGTCTGTAACCAGCGGAAAATCGCGTGGAGTCCTGGATGTGGCTCTGTCACAGAGATTAACAGGGCACACGAATTGGGCTCAGAAGTGGTGAAGATATTCCCTGGCTCATCGGTTGGCGGACCTGATTTTGTATCCGGAGTGAAAGGGCCTATGCCTTGGGCAAGTATTATGCCTACAGGCGGTGTCCAACCTACAGATGACAACCTTAAAACCTGGTTTAAGGCAGGTGTACATTGTGTTGGGATGGGTTCTCAGCTTTTTCCGAAAGATGTACTCGAAAAAGGTGATTATCAATATATTACTGATAAATGTGCCGAAGCGCTGGCGATTGTTAAAAAGTATAGAATGTGAACATTAATTACTAAATAAATTGCTTATGAACCAAATTAACGAAACCATTGGCAAATACAGGTGGACTATCTGCTCCTTGTTATTTTTTGCCACAACAGTGAACTACCTTGATAGACAAGTTCTTAGCCTTTTGAAAGACCGTCTTGAGGTTCAATTTAACTGGAGCGATTCGGATTATGCAGATATCGTATCCGTCTTCCAGTTTGTCTATGCCATTTCAATGCTTTTCGCCGGAAGGTTGATTGACTGGTTAGGGACAAAATTGGGTTACTCTTTATCAGTTACAGTTTGGTCTATTGGCGCGATGATCCATGCACTTGCCAAGGGCACCGGAGGTTTTATGTTTGCACGCGGTGTATTA
>JBAXWR010000477.1:0-3540 GCA_037128295.1 Mariniphaga sp. | reverse complement strand
CATATAGTGCTGTATTTCAATACTATATAGATATTAGCCTTACGGCTATGCTTTCTTAAAGGGGGGCAGGGGGAATTCAATCATTTACTTGATATACAACACATTAAAAGTACGAATGAATTTTAAAAAAATTGAACTATATTTGCGTATCAAAAACACGGCACCATGAGCAAATACATCAACCCATATACCGATTTTGGTTTTAAGCGATTGTTTGGGACCGAAGGAAACAAAGACCTGCTCGTCGATTTCCTGAACTGCTTAATGCCTGCGAAACACCAGATTACAGAACTGAATTTCAGGAATGTTGAACAACCTGGCGAGATTGCAACCGACCGTAAGGCATTCTATGACATTTTTTGTCAAAGTGCAAACGGCGACCGCTTTATCGTCGAAATGCAAAAAGCAAAGGTCAAGTATTTTAAAGACCGGGCGTTGTTCTATATCACTTTTCCGATTACCGAACAAGCCCAAAGAGGCGATTGGGATTTCAAGCTGCTTCCCATCTACTATATTGCAATTCTTGATTTCCCTTACGATGAACACGAAGAAATCCGAAAATTTGACCGTAATGTGCAACTCCGTGATGAAGACGGTTTCGTTTTCTACGACAAGTTGGGCTTTCGTTTCCTGCAAATGCCCTTCTTCAACAAAAAAGAGGATGAATTGGTAACGCATTACGACAAATGGTGCTATTTTCTGAAGCACCTTGAAACCTTCGACGACATTCCCCAAATACTCAACGAGCCTTTATTTGACAAGGCATTCAAAACTGCTGCACTTGCCGCAATGAGCCAAACGGATCGCAAAGAATACGAACAAAGTAAACTGGTTTATTTCGAGCTGAAAGCTGTAATGGATACCTCTAAAGAAGAAGGATTAGAATTAGGATTAGAATTAGGAATAGAAAAAGGAATTGAAAAAGGAATTGAATTAGGAATAGAAAAAGGAATACCCCGGGGCGAATTGATCAAAGCCCGTAAGATCGCGAAAGAGATGAAAGTGAAAGGTTATTCTCTTGATGAAATTGCAGAACTGACAAATTTGCCAAAAGAAGAAATTGAAAAGCTGTGAAGATTAAAGCTATTATTGAGAAAGGGACCGATGGTTTGTATTCCATCTATTTGCCTGACGTTTTCGGAATTTACGGAACCGGAAAGACAGAAGCCGAAGCCAAAGAAGCTTTGTTTGAAGCTGTTGATTCTGCAAAAGAATACATGGAGGAAACCGAGGATTTCAGCACCTATAATGTGTTCAAGTCTGATTTTGAATTCGATTATTGCTAAGACCTCTCGTGATTCTTTATGACATACAGTTTTTCGATGTAAGCGCATTAGCAGGAAAAATTGGATTAAATACCTCTTTATTAAGTCGTTACAAAAGTGGTGCATCCAAGGCTGAAAATAAGCAAAAAGAGAAGATTGAGAATGGCATCCATGATCTTGCCAAAGAATTGCTGGCGGTGAGGTTTTAGAGGTAAATTCGTCCATTTACTTCTGACACAATTCGCGACACTGTGGAGGTGCAGGATATTAACTGCAATCTATCGTATTTTTAAGGGTGTCTATGCAAAACTTTGTACTCACGTTTAAACTTATAGGTCATTTGGAAATACGGTTAAAAATTCCCGTAATTTTTCGGGTGGGCCTAAAAGTCCCGGTATATATCAAGGTTATTTTGTCGAAATTCGAAGTTTTGTCCCTGCCAATGTAACAAACTTCTTTTTTGTCCTGGCTATGAAACAAGGGGATACCCGAAAGAACATCAATTTTGGACTCGTCCATGATTGGATTTCCAAGCAAGACCCATTCATTCGGATAAAGTGCTTTAATCTCCGCAATGTTTATTAAATGTCCCATTTTGAAATTTATTTACGGTACAAATTTACGGTTTTTATTGATAACCCAATTTACTTTTCGTTTTGCGATGAATCCATTTGAATGGGAAAACGAAGCAGACATTGACCCCGAAATCCTTTACCAATACAGCGAAAAGGTTGAGGAATAAGTTCGTACAAAAATGAGGCTGGCCAAAAAAGATTCCTGTTACCGCAAAGTTCGCCAAGGTTTCGCAAAGATCGCAAAGTTAATTATCTGTATTTTAACCCTTTGCGATCCTTGCGATTTTATCTTTGCGAACCTTGCGGTAATTATTTCAGACTTTTTGGAATGCCTCATTAAAATACAATTAATCAATCTGTTAAGTATTTATATCATCCTAAAAGTCGTTAAAAATGATAAATCATCAACCCCTCCCCGAAAAAACGGGGCTGGCTGTTACAAACGAGGGGGATTTGGATTTAAATTCTGGTGGTTTATTTTCTTTGAACAAGCTCCAATCCATCTATACGTTCAAAATGTTTCAAATTTAGGGTGGCCAACTTTAATTTATTTGCCATGGCCGTTCCTGCTATCATTAAGTCAGGTTTATCAATCAACTTATTTTTTCGCCTCAAGTCCCGTTCAATTCCGATAGTAACTCGATTAACCTCTGAATCAAACGGTAAGCTGATAATTTTGGTGAAAAATTCATCCCAATATAAATCTTGATCGGCATTACTTCCACAGTATATTTCGTACTCGGTTACAGCCGACACTCCAAACAGTTCATACTCATGCGAAAGCTCATAAAAGAACGACTTTGATTTGTTTACCCTTCGGAAATAATCAATCAATACCGATGTATCCAGACAGATTACTTGCTTCTCCATTGGTTAAAGGCTTTCCTGTTTTCTATAAAGGCAGCATACTGTTCATCCGACATTACCGGACCTTTCAACAGGAACTCCTGAAATTCCGTTTTTTTGGTTTCAACATCATTTACAGGCACCGAAAGTTCCAAATCAGCCTTTATTTTTGCCCGCTGGTTTGGCGGTAAATTTCTGATTATATCAATCAGTTGTTCGTAAGGTATATCTACTGTAAGTTGCATAACCCAATTTACTTTTTATTTTTGCCAAAGTTACTGAAAAAAATCAAATGATGTACTTACCTGTTATAAGTGTTACGCCAATAGACAATTACAAAATCCTATTGACTTTTGGGAATGGAGAGAAACGGCAATTTGACATGAATCCATTTTTGGACAAAGGCATTTTTAAAGAATTGAGGGATATTTCGATATTCAATACCGTTAAAGTAAGCTTTGACTCAATAGAATGGGAAAATGAAGCAGACATTGACCCCGAAATCCTTTACCAATACAGCGAAAAGGTTGAAGAATAAGTTCGCCTAAAAATGACCGGAGGGATTAAGACCCAACCGGTCATTAAAATACAATCAATTAGATTGTTTCATATTTAAATCATCCTACAAGTCGTTAAAAACGAGAAACCATCAACTCCTCTCCGATAAATCGGAGTCCCGAGGCTTCGGGATTACAACCGAGGGGGATTTGGAGGATAAAACATTTGAAAGTTCTCTTTGTGCAAAAGATTTAGTAAATTTGGGTATACGTACAACTGAAAAATATTCAAGATTATGCAAATTGAAGCGATCCAGACAAAGATTTATGAAATAAGGGGGTTAAAGGTGATGCTTG
>JBAXWR010000476.1:0-3626 GCA_037128295.1 Mariniphaga sp. | reverse complement strand
TTGGTTGAGTATGCCCTTACATAGTAGGTTGTACCGGCTGTTAATCCGGTAATAGAACTTATAAAACTTCCTGTACCTGTTCCATCAACGGTTTTTGAATTGGCAATTGTAGGATTTTGGGAAGTACTCCAGCAAACGCCTCTGGCAGTTACAGTTGCGCCTCCATCAAAAGTGATGCTACCGCCGCTTGTTGCAGTAGTATTTGTAATTGCCGTGGCAGAAGTTGTGGTCAATATAGGTAATTGTACCTGAACTGTTGTGGTAAATGAAACCTGAGTACCATAACCAGTTCCGGCACTATTAGTTGAGTATGCCCTTACATAGTAGGTTGTACCGGCTGTTAATCCAGCAATAGAACTTATAAAACTTCCTGTTCCGGTTCCATCAGTTGTTTTATAGTTGGTAATAGTTGGGGTTTGGGTTGTGCTCCAACAAACGCCTCTTGCAGTTACAGTTGCACCACCATCAGAAGTAATATTTCCGCCACTTGTTGCAGTGGTTGAGGTGATGGTTGATGGTGCAATTGTGGTGATAACCGGCAAAATTGCCGTTGTGGTCGCAGTTACTTCATTGCCATATGCAGTACCCTGAGTGTTAATTGCATAAGCACGGAAATAATACAACGTTCCAGGTAATAACCCTGTAATGGTATTGCTAAATGTTCCGGTGCCGGTCCCTATGGCCAGCTTGTTTGTGGCGGTAGTGGGATTGGTTGTGGTTCCCCAACATATTCCACGTTCGGTAATAGGTGAGCCCCCATCAGTAGAAATCGCACCACCCACGATAAGTGAGTTTGACAAAACCGAAGTCGGGTTCGAAGTTGTAAGCGTTGCTGGTAAAACAGGTGTCACCTGTGCTGTTACCGAATTGCTCTGGTTATTCTCGGCATAAGCATATAAGGTATAAATATGTACCTGTCCACCTGTTAAAGCATTATCAGATAATTGGCTGGCATCATTTGCCTGATTGGCCAAAGCACTCTCTGCCGCTTGTCCCACCTTTTTGGTGATCTTAAACCCAGAAATTAAGGTAACTGGTTGTCGCCAGGTCAGTTTAACAGTTGTCCCTTCTAAAGTCGCAATAAAATTCGTTGGGGTCCAGAGTTCTTTGGGGCAATTTGGATCAAATGGGTTCGTCTTTTCCAATTTTGTGCAGGAAGTAAACCCTAAAAGTAATATCAGGATGGCAAATATTGTTGTTTTCATTTTTTTGTCGGTAACGTTTTAATTGTCAGGTTAAAATTGATATGCAAGGCCAAATCCTCCGCCGTTCTTAACCGGTACCGGATAATAGCTCAACGATTGTTTTTTTGCTTTATTCTGCTTCCCCGATTTAAGGATAAACTCCAAAATTGAAATCCCTGCAATTCCAAAAGCCACCGGAGTAACGAGGTTGTACATTTCGGCCTTTTTATAAGCATCAGTGGCTATGCTGGTTGTGCTGGCTGTTTTATATTGGTCGTAAGTTGGCCCTGTCTGCAAATAAGCAAAAGTCCCGGCAGCCCCTGTCACCAACGCCGAAACAAGCCAGAAATTCTTGCTTTTTTTGTATTTGTAATATTCAGGAGTATAGTTTGTTAATTTGCCTCCAGATGGGTTCCCTCCAGATGAGTTCACAGTGGTTGAATTGCCTCCAGTTGAATTGCCTCCAGTTTTAACTGGAGGATCATAAGAAATTGGAGGCAATTTGCTCAAATTTCCCTTAAAAAAAGCAATCTTTCCTTCCTCAATTGTAATTGATTTATTAACAGGTTGATAACCTTGTTTCTCCAGCCTGACCTGATATTCTCCGATCAGTAATTTGTTAAATGACTCCGGCGATTTGCCCGTCCCCACGCCGTTCAATGTGATCGTTGCGCCTGTTGGGTTCGACTCAACATCGAGTGATCCATAAATTGGTACCGGCTGTAGGGTGACAGTTTGGTCTTCCCCCGCAACAACATCGATGTCCTTAATTTCGGGGTGATGGCTTTCCTGACGCGCCTCCACCGAATGGATCCCTTTTTTAAGCCGCACCTTTCCGTTTCCAGTCTGTTTCTTATCAACATAAAGGAAAGCACCATCAGGCAGCTTAAAAGTGACTTCGGCAAAAGTCGGCTTTAAGGTAAAATCGACTGTAGTAGTTTGTCCGACAGCCACTTTTACAATTTTGGTTTCAGGTTGGAACCACTCCTTTTCGATGGTGACTTTGTGTTCCCCAACCAACACCGCCTCACTTTTGCAGGGGGTGGTTGGGGAAATATTTTTACCATCTATAAAAACCGTTGCTCCCGTTTCCGGTGAGGTGGAAACTTCGATCGTTCCAAAATTGGGTTTCAGCTTGACTGCAATCTCCTTTTTGGAATCCGAAATAACGACTTTACCCGCTTCGGTAACGTACAATGGGGCTTCTACGCGATAGGTGTGGCTGCCCGGTTTCAGCTTGGCCTCGTAATTCCCTTTACCGGCAAACTCATCGTCAATAAAGACACTGGCATCTGTAGGATCAGTAGTGATCACAAGGTATTGGCCCGGAATATCCTCTACAATGGTCCTGGTTACCTGGCCTGTTATCAATCTCATCTCGTAAACTGTGGCCTTTTCGATGGGAATTTTTAATTCGTACCGCAAAACCCCCAATTGCTGGTGCTTAATTGTCAGATAGGTAGCACCATTCGGAACATAAATCCAGTACTCTCCATTTTTATACTCCGATGAAACGATCCCCAACATGCCAATATCCCAGGAGAAACCGGTTTGGCTTGTGACGACTTTGATAATGGCACATTTATCTCCATTTTGATCTTTCTTTGGGGCAACCACGTTTGCGTCGAGATCAGTTTCCAATACTTTGAACGAATCGACTATAATTCTGTTTTGTGCATTTAAATCATTGATAAATAGGCACATAAATAATAGAGGCAGGTAGTATTTCATATGTTTATAATTTGTTTTTTTATTGGCCATATGGAACTCGCCATGAGATAATCATGCTTCTGTGAGTGATTTGCTCTAATGGCTCGTTTCATTTGTTTATAGGTTATTAAAATCATTTTTTTTTGTGAAAATATTAATCAATTAATAATCAAATACTTAGAATAATTATCAGAAACTGCCTAAGCCATATATCTTTCCATTGGGATCCTTGTTGGGTTGCCAGGTTCGAACATGGATGACCGGTTTTTCGTAATCTTTCAAATCGACCATCAAAAAAAGGTACCCTTTATCGCCATAAGTCGAAGAGAAATAATTCTGTTTGATCTGGATGCCATAGATCTCGTCGCCCTTGCCCGATTTGACGATGTTGCAATCTTCAAAACGGATATTGATAAATTCGTTGCTCAAAAATGAGTGCCTTAGCCTTTTCACAAAATCTTCTTTTGTCAACCTGTTGTATTTGATGATTTTATTGTTCAGATATTGGTTCTCACCTGTTTTGGCGGTTTCGAGCACTTTTCCCACAATGATCAGGGCATCGTCGGCAAAAATGCTTTCGATATAGTCGAGACGCTTTAAGGCATAAGCAGTTTTATAGTTCTCCAGAAAATCCAAAAGGACCAACTTGACCGGGATTTTCCATTCGGTATTCTCCTCGATTTGTGTCAGGGCAACCTGGTTCAACCCAAAGGTAAGGTTCGACACCTTCAT
>JBAXWR010000475.1:0-3649 GCA_037128295.1 Mariniphaga sp. | reverse complement strand
CATTTTGAACTCGAAAATATAGATATGGTCGCGGTTCACAATTACAGCATCGATGCGACCATTGTTCATGTGTACTTCATTGTGGATTTCGGCACCGATCAATCTGAAAACGGAGTAGATAATGTTCTGGTAGTTCTCCTCCATATTGCTGCGATTAGCATAAGGGATTGCTGCAATATGGCTTTTCAGGATGCCATGCATGGTGTTGGTATCGTTGTTCTGCAAAGCAATATTCAACCTCATAATCTCTGATGTGACTACGCCCAAATCCCTTTCGGTAAGTGAGCTTACCAAATGTTTTTCAAAAGCAGTTTCGATTTCCAGATTCGGAAAACGAAGGTAATAGGCCGAACCAAACATTTGTTGCACAACTCTGTCGATGGTAAGGTAGCCCGTTTGTAACAAAAGGGGTGCTGCCTCCATATTGGCCACATCGAACGAATCGAGTATTACACTGTCCACCGGATTGAACAATGTATCAAAAAAATCGATGTTCTGTCGTTTTAAAACCTTGAAAATAAAGGAAGGACTGCCTGTCGAGAACCAGAAATTGTTGAACCTTCCGCCTTCGTTAAGAAACATTCCCAATGAAACTGGGTTATAAACCGTAGGTGCATCTTCGTGGAACTTGAATCCGTTGTACCACTTTTGGATCCTTTCACGGTAATAAGTTCTGTCAATTTTGTTTTTGTCTGCCAATAAATCGATCCTATCGCCAAAATAATGTTCGACCTCATCCTGGGTATAGCCATACATCGTCGCAAAAGCTTCACTCATAGATATATCGCGAAGGTTATTCAGTTTCGAGAAAACCGACACCTTCGAGAATTTGGTCACGCCTGTCATAAAAACAAACCGCAAGTGTTCGTCCGAGACTTTTATATTGATATAAAAGTTTTCCAACACCTGCCGGATTTCTTCAATATGAGCAGCATAGATATTTTCAACCAGGGGCTTGTCGTATTCGTCAATAAGGATGACGACTTTCCCAAGTTTCGATGCATTATCAAGTAATTCACCAAAAAGCAATCCTGAGTGTTGCTGTCGTGAAAGCTCCAATCCGTTTTCTTCTGCCGATTTATGGAGTAAAGTACAAAGACCTTCGTTAAGTATCTCAGCTGACTCGCATGGTGCTTTTGAGATATTCAGGTTTATAACGGGATACGGCTTCCAATCGTATGGCAGTTCATAGATTTTCAGTCCTTTAAACAGTTCTTTATTGCCTTTGAATATATTTTTAAGAATAGATACCGACAAAGATTTACCAAACCTGCGAGGGCGCGAGAGGAAGAAAATACCCGAACTATCGGTCACCAGGCGATGAAAAAAATCGGTTTTATCTGCATAAAATACGTTTTTCTCTCTGATATTCTCGAAGGTGTAATTGCTTGTAGTAATTGACTGGTACATATTCAACCGATTTATTTTACTTAAAATCAGAATACAAAGATAAGGGTTTGAGTGGAAAATTGAAAAGTAAAACTATTTTTGTCCGACTGATTACATCCAAAGAAAATGAAGAAACTAATCCTTTTTGCAGTTGTCCTGATTTCAACGGTAGTTTTGAATGCCCAGGGGCGATATCCCATCATTCCATACCCCAATAAATTGGTTAAAGCTCTTGGCGAATTTGAATTCAAAACCAGTTTAAGCATTGATATTCCTGAAGTCTTTAAAGGCGAGACGGAAATTTTGACTTCGATTTTCAAAGAAGAATATTATACCAAGCTGACACCCTCAAAAAATGGGAATTTGGTTTTTAGCCTAAATAGCACGTTGGGTAAGGAGTCTTATAACTTAACGGTTACCAAAGACAAGATATTGGTTGAAGCATCTTGCGGAACAGGTTGTTTCTACGCCTTCCAAACGATCAGGCAATTGATAAAACTGACCGGAAAAGGAAGTTGCCAGATTCCAGCCTGCCGGATTGAAGACCATCCCGCATTTGCATGGCGTGCGTATATGCTAGATGAGGGGCGGAATTTTCAGGGAAAAGAAGTTGTAAAAAAACTCCTTGACCAGATGGGGCTGCTGAAAATGAACATCTTTCACTGGCACCTGACAGATGACCAGGGATGGCGTATCGAAATTAAGAAATACCCTTTGCTTACTGAAGTCGGCGGTTGGCGCGACAGTACACAAAGCCGGAAGTTGCTGTTGATTGATGAGAAATGGCGCTGGGTCGTTGACAAAAAATGGGACTCCTCAGCCAAAGGTGGCTATTATTCGCAGGAAGATATCCGGGAGGTCGTTGCTTATGCAGCTAAACGCCATATTGTTATTGTTCCTGAAATTGAAATGCCTGGCCATGCCATGGCTGCCATCACTGCCTACCCATGGTTGCTTTCATCGGGTGAACAAATAAAAGTACCAACGACATTCGGCATTAAAGACTATGCCTACAATGTAGCCAATCCCAAAGTATATGCTTTTTTGGAAGATGTTCTGAAAGAAGTAATGCAACTTTTCCCTGGAAAGGTGATACACATTGGCGGTGATGAAGTGAAATACAATGCATGGAAGGATAGTCCTGAAATTAAAGGTCTTATGGAAAAGGAAGGGTTAAAAACCTATGCAGATGTGCAGATCTATTTTACCAACCGGATTTCTGCTTTTATTGAGAAATGTGGTTTTCGGATGATGGGCTGGAACGAGATCATGGGCAATGTGCATGTTGTCCAAAACGAGTTGTCAAACAACCAACCTGCCGGTAAAAATGATCAGGACGCAAAATCTAAATTGGCACCCAGGTCGATCATCCATTTTTGGAAGGGAGACTCCCTATTACTCGTTGATGCCCTGAATAAAGGGTATGATGTTGTGAATTCTAAAAGTACTTATACCTATCTCGACTATCCGATAGGCAGGACTTCTATTTCCAAGGCATACAATTTTTCACCGATACCGATAGGAGTCACTACAGAACAGGCAAATCATGTTTTAGGGTTGGGTTGCCAGATGTGGGGCGAGGTTACACCAAGGGTTGTTGACGTTTTCCAATATACTTTTCCACGTATAGCTGCCTATGCCGAAGTGGGATGGACCAACGATGGGAATAAGGATTTTGAACGGTTTACTACTTCTTTGGTGAAATTGAAAAAATATTGGGATAAAAATGGCATTTTCTATTTAGAGCAAGAATAATTAAGATCCGGTTTATATTCAGGATTTGTTATCATTTTAGAGCCCTTCAAAAATATTGAATGATTCCACGTTGATGACTGGAAAAGAGATTCTAATCCGGGAACTGTTGATCCTTTTTTTTAATGTAGTTTTGAAAGGAATTCGATTTATTAAAAATATTTTGATGAAAAAACCAATAATCAATTTTAATCGAAGGAATTTTTTGGAAATGGCTGCCGTAGGGGCAGGGACAATCTTTTTGCCAAAGCTCTCCTTTGGTCAGGAAACCTATGAAAACCCAGGAAATGGAACTTTTCTGTTTCAGGAGCTTGCCCGCAACTTGTCAGTTGTCGATGACGTTGATGTAATCGTTTGTGGTGGAGGTCCGGCAGGTGTTTCAGCGGCGATCACTGCGGCACGTGCTGGAGCGAAGGTTCGGTTGTTTGAAGTAAATGGATGTTTGGGTGGGATATGGACTGCCGGACTGTTAACCTGGATTTTTGATTTTAACAAGCCAGGATTGACA
>JBAXWR010000474.1:0-3654 GCA_037128295.1 Mariniphaga sp. | reverse complement strand
CTGCTGATTGCTTTCAGGTGCGTTCGGTATCACAAGACCGATTTATGAAAAAGTTGGGGAGTATTGCTGATGTTGTCGCCGAAGAAATAAAAGTTGGTTTATCCAAAGTGTTATCGATTGAAAATGAATAAGCTGTTTATAATCAATTGACTTATATTATGTCGACAATTAGGTCATTAATTTTAATTGTCATTCTATTAAGAGCCTAATACTCGGTTTTCCAGATTTTTGGTTTGAATTTCTCGTCATTTGCAATTTCGACAATGTTCCTGTTTTGGCGCAAGACAAACAATTCAAATATATCCTGCTTAGTCAATTCCTTTTTCATGGATTTAAATCTTCAATGATTACAAATTTACGGAAATATGGGTGGTAATGCAAATTTAAGTGCATCATTTGATTTCCATAAAACACTGTTTCCCCCACAACATTTCCCCACAATCTTTGTTCCCTATTCAATTAATATCAATCATTTAAAATTTGGAATATGAAAATGAACATGGGGACTTGGGACAAGACAATTCGTATCGTAGTTGCAGCAATTATTGTCGTTCTTTATTTTACAAAGGTAATTGAAGGAATACCAGCCATTGTTTTGTTGGTTTTTGCCGGTATTTTTGTGTTGACCAGCCTTATCAGTGTTTGCCCGCTTTATCCATTGGTTGGAATGGACACGACAAAGAAAAAGGAATAAGCTACTAGTTTTTAAGTAAGGCCACAAAGACTTGAAGGCTCTAAGTTGCACAAAAGATTTATATTCTTTAATTTAGCTTTGTGAATCTTTGTGTCTTAGTGCCTTTGTGGCAGAAATTCTTTAATCTCATTTTAGAAATAATCGTTAAAAGAAAAGTTCATCTAAATTCCAAACAAAGCCTACCTTGGTTCATCCGAATTTAAAAAAAAGAGATACTTTTAAATCTTCTAATTAATTTCAACATGAACCATTTTTTATTGCTCCTGCTTACTTTTTATTCAGTAACATCTCTTGCTCAAAAGCCTGTTATTCAGCATGTCATAACCCATAACCGGACATTGATCGTCACCGATCCGTCCAAAGGTACCAACCCTTATCCCAAATGGGGCGTATTCCCATCCGAAAAATTCCCTGTTCGGAAAATTGTAATGAACGTGACCCTTGGAAGCCCCGATAGCTTGCCAACCGCACATTGGGATTACCTCGATAAGATCACACTTCGCCGCAAAGGTGGAATTAACAGTAAGTCAATTGATTATGAAATAGGCCGTATGCTGACCCCCTATGGAAGCATTTATAATAAAGGGTGGAGCTGGAAATGGGAAACCGACGTGACCGACTTTGCCCCATTTCTGCGCGATAGTGTCGAGATTGAATACAACCATTCAGGGTATGAACCAACATCTGTAGGTTGGGCTTTAACAGTCGATTTTGAAATTGTTTCAGGTCCACCTGTGGTTGTTCCACTTGGCTTTACTCCACTTTGGAATGGTGGCTATAAATACGGTGATCCCCAAAATAAAATTGAAGACAGTTTATTGCCAATTAGCTACGAAGCTTTGCCAGGTGCAGCCATAAGCCGGATCAGAATTCAGCATACCGGGCATGGAATGGACAAGCCAAAAGGCTGCAGCGAGTTTTGTGAGCGGTGGCGCGACCTGAAATTTGATGGAACGACTGTCGATCACCGCAACATGTGGAAAGATTGTGGCGCAAACCCCCTTTATCCGCAAGGTGGTACATGGCTTTACGACCGCGCCTATTGGTGTCCCGGAGACTTGCAGGTTCCCGATGTGATTGATGTGAAGGCAGACCACGGTAAACATACGGTTTCAATCGCAATGGAGCCTTATACAGCCACCGAGAATATACAGGCGAATGAAAACATCTCAGCCTTTTTGTTCCAGTATTCTGCACCGGTCCAGAAATTTGATGTAGCTGTCGATCAGATTATTGTGCCGACAAACAAGCAACAATATGCGAGACTGAACCCATCAGGCTTTAATCCCCAGTTGTTGATCCGTAACCTTGGATCTGAAAATCTTCGCTCATTGACAATTACTTATGGACCTGAAGGCTTTCCCAAGGCGGTTTTCCATTGGAAAGGTGACCTGAAATTCAATGAGGTTGAACAGGTATTTTTACCTGGTGAAATCAACGTTAAAAGTGGAGAGAATAAATTTGCGGTAACCTTATCCAAACCAAATGGCAGGAAAGATGGATGGGAAGGCGATAACGAACTCACATCCATATTCAAAACACCTGAACAGTTTCCAACCGATTTTATCGTTCATTTCATGACCAACAATAAACCAAAAGACAATCAGGTTTATCTTGTCAATTCAAAGTCGGATACGCTGTTTAACAAGGTGCGAAATGATTTGGTAGCCAATACGCTATACAGGGATACAATTCACCTTAAGGAAGGAAATTACGAGTTATGCCTGACAGACAGTGCCGGCGACGGTTTGGAATTCTGGGCTGAACCCAGAAACGGGGATGGTTATCTGCGTTTGTTTGACATCAAAGGCAACTTGATCCATACTTTTGAAAGCGATTGCGGCAACGGTGAGAAGTTCAGCTTCAACGCTATTTCTACTTTTGTGACTGACACGACACAGGCAAAATATGCTTTTTCAGTCTATCCACGGTCTATTTCCGACAAGACAACTTTAAGTGTCGTCTCGAACCGCATGAGCAAGATGACTGTTTTGGTAACTGTCAATGCGATAGTTTTGGAAAAGCACGAATATACTGCCATCAAAACCGGATTGTTCAGTTATGACCTAGGTTACCTTCCAACCGGACGTATTGTGATGGAGGTATTGATGGACAGCGTAAGTAAATTTAAGGCAAGGTTGAATAAAAGGAAATAGATGGAAATAAATTGAAATATTGTAATAAATTGATATATTGATTATTAGTGAATTTTTGGAACTAGGCGACTTTGTTGCCTTTTTTTTTTTGTTCTGATTCATTTCTTCTTATAAAAGAATAGATATTGATTATAAGAAAAACATTTTACCTTTGTTCGCAATAATACGAACAATGGAGTCAACTCAAAATAATATCACCGAAGAACAGGTGAAAATTGCCAGGTATGCCAAAGCGATGGGGCATCCGATACGTATGTATGTACTTGAATTACTGTCGAAACAGTTGTGTTGTTACAGTGGAGACCTCACCGAAGACCTCCCGATCGTCAAGTCAACATTATCCCAACATCTGAAAGAGTTAAAGGAAGCTGGTCTTATTCAAGGCGAAATTGAGGCCCCACGGATCAAATATTGCATCAACCGTGAAAACTGGAAGGAAGCACAGGATTTGTTCCGAAAGTTTCTTAAAATGGATGTTGAAGTTCCTATCATAAAATGTAAATAAACTCTATTATTATGGAAATCAAAATTTTAGGCTCAGGTTGTGCCAAGTGTAAGACACTTGAAAAATTGACCCGTGATGTAGTATCGCAAAATGGAATTGATGCGACAATCACCAAAGTTGAGGACATTCGGGAAATCATGAAATTTGGGGTGATGACCACACCTGCACTGGTTGTCGATGGCAGGGTGGAAATCAAAGGGCGCATCCCATCAGCTGATGAGATCAAAAAAATTTTAATAAAAACAATCACTGTTGTCCGGTAAAAATATTTAACTGGGCCAGACCTTTGAAAGTCTAAC
>JBAXWR010000473.1:0-3668 GCA_037128295.1 Mariniphaga sp. | reverse complement strand
GCTTTGGCAAAAATATCATGGTATGGGATAAATATCGTACCAAATTCATTGGCTAATTTTTTGGACACTGCTCTGTAAAGATCAAATTCAGGAAACCATGTAGCATCAACAGCTTTGCATCCAAGTACTGCAAAAGGCTCACATATAACAAGTTTAACATCAGGAAGTGCTTCTTTGGTTCTCTTTAAAAGTGCCCTGAAATCCTTCTCGTAAACCTCTACCGTTCCGTCGTAATTCCCATTGTGTTTATGCCAGTAATCGTTAACACCAATTAAGATACTTAAAACGCTGGGATTTAGGTCCAAACAATCTTTCTGCCAGCGATCTGCCAACTGAAATACCTTGTTCCCGCTGATTCCTTTATTGTAAATTTTCAGGCTTTTAGTTGCAAAAGTATTGAGCATTTCGGCTGCAGCGAGAAAAGCATAACCACTTCCAAGGGCATTTGCAACATTCGGGTCTTTTGCCTCCTTATTCCGTCCGGCATCCGTAATCGAATCACCTTGAAAGAGAATTACCTGACTGTTTTTCAACGAATTAATACTGATTTTTGATGATGTGCCATCCATCTCATTGTCGTTAGCCGACAAAATAGCCGGTAATGCAGCCAGTCCGGCTGTACCCACAAAAGCTCTTTTCAAAAAATTCCTGCGATCTGACATTTTCATAAAATATTAATAAAGTTTCTATAACGAATTAATAATAAAATCTATACGTTTATCTGGGGTAGTAAGCGGCAGATCGATCAGTTCGTAACCATTATCCACATATGCCTTCATAATAAAGTGATGGATCTTTTCAGCCTCTTCAAAAGTTTCGGTCCTTATGGGGTCATTCATGTATATCTGAAACCAGGGTGGAGTGACAAATACCTTTTTCGCATACCTGTTCATTGAAATAGCAGAAGTCAACTCCATCGAAATCGGTTTGCCCTTAAACAAGGAAAAACCTGCCTGATCGGGTAATCCCCGATCTGAAAAGGCAATATCTTGAATTTCAACACGATTAAGAAAATCAATCCGCTCTTGTGTCACCAGTTTTTCAAATTTTGAAACATTTTTCCAAGGCAGTATATCACCTTGACATTCAATTTGTTGAAATATTATTCGCCTGGCGGTCTCCTCCCCTATCTGATAACCCAGATTCCGAAGTTTTTCGATCAGGACCGTTTTTCCAAATCCGGGTCCGCCAGTTATCACATAGACCATAATTGCCGGGCTTTAATTAAAGCTAAAAATACAAATCAATTCAAAGCAAATAGCTTTTTTCGTAGGATCTAAACTGGAAATATTAATTTTACATTAAATAAAATGCAAATAATTATTCTATATATTTGATATACAATAATTTAATCAAATATATTTATTGTGGTATTCTTGATGCGGATCAAATATATCCTACTTTTGTGCCGTTCCGTGTGCGAACACGGTTTATTAAAACAGTGAATAAAATACCGAGAGGCAATTAAAAACAAGAATAATCAATGTTAAAGCTGAACAGATCAACAGTCGAAAATCTTCCGGTTTATCCTGAAAGGATTTTACAATTTGGTGAAGGAAATTTTTTGAGAGCGTTTGCAGATTGGATGGTCACCAAAATGAATCGAAATGCAGGTTTCAATTCAGGAGTTGTTGTTGTACAACCCATTGCAAGGGGAATGGTTGACATGATCAATGCGCAGGATGGCCTGTACCATGTCTATCTCAAAGGTATTAAAGATGGAAAACCAGTCAAGGAATTTACGCTTGTTGACTGCATTACCAGAGGTTTAAACCCTTATACACAATTAAATGAGTACAAAAAAGTAATCGATAATCCTGAACTTAGGTTCATAATTTCCAACACCACAGAAGCTGGTATCGCATGGGATGGAAACGATCGTTTGGATATGGAACTCCCAAATTCGTTTCCAGGCAAGATGACATCGTTACTCTATCAGCGGTACAAAACTTTTAATGGTGATCCGGCAAAGGGGTTAATCGTCATTTGTTGCGAGTTGATTGATCGCAATGCAGATTTCTTAAAAAAATACATTTTGCAGCACAGCGAAAACTGGAAATTGGAAAAAGAATTTATCCAATGGTTAAATATTTCGTGTGCTTTTTGTAACTCATTGGTTGACAGAATAGTCCCCGGATTTCCCAAAGATGAAATTGAAGCCATCCAAAAGGAACTTGGATACGAGGATAATCTGGTTGTTGTTGGCGAGTACTTTCACCTCTGGGTCATTGAAGGGCCTGAATGGATACAGAAAGAATTTCCTGCCGAAAAGGCCGGGCTTGATGTGAAATTTGTAAAAGACATGAAGCGATTCAGGGAACAAAAAGTTCAAGTATTAAATGGTTGTCATACAGGTAGTTATGCAGTTTCTTTTTTAAGTGGAATGGATACAGTCCGCGAAGCTTTCGAGAACCTCGAAGTTGGAAATTTTATGAAGGAGTTGGTTTATGATGAAGTATTACCTGTTCTGGACGGGACAGAGAAAGAACTAAAATCGTTTGCCAATAAAATACTTGAGCGGTTCAGGAATCCATATATAAGACACCAATGGCAAAGTATTGCGCTCAATGCCATGTCGAAATGGGAAACAAGAAACCTTCCCACACTTTTGAATTATTATGAGACAAATCAAATGCTACCACAGAAAATCGTTTTTTCTCTTGCAGCAATGATTGCCTATTTCAAAGGTGAAGCCGATGGAATAACCTATAAGATTCAGGATGACCAATGGATACTTGATTTTTACAAAAAAGCCTGGGCCGAATGTGACGGTCGGCCAATTTCTATTCAGGCTCTGGTAAAAAAAGTTCTGAAACTTGAAAAAGTCTGGAAAAGGGACCTTAATGAAGTTCCAAACCTGACGATTTCGGTAACCTGTTATCTTTTCCTGATAGAACAGGTTGGAATGAAAAAAGCCGTTAAAGCTGTACTAAGTGAGAATAACCCATTGATGAAGATAGGATAAGATGTCAAAATTTATTAAAATCAATCCAGCCGATAATGTCGTTGTTTGCCTCGAAGACGGTAAGCAGGGCGAAATGGTTACGATAGGAGATCATGTCATTGTTCTAAGTGAGGATATCCCGGTAGGACATAAAATGGTTTTGGTTTCATTGGCTGAAGGTTCCAACATTGTGAAATATGGGGAACCAATCGGCCATCTGACCACTTCGGTTTTGGCAGGGTCACACATTCATTCACAAAACCTAAAGACCAATCTTTCAGGAAACCTTGAATATGAGTTCACTCAGAAACTCAGAAAGATCAATGTTCCAGTAAATCCACGAAGTTTTAAAGGTTACCTGAGGAAAAACGGAGAAGTAGGAATCAGAAATGAACTATGGATCGTACCGACAGTTGGATGTGTAAACGGACAGGCACAGCAAATCATCGACCGGTTTAAACGGGAAGCAAACCCCCAGGGGATTGATGCCATTGAGGTTTTTAAACACAACTATGGTTGTTCACAATTGGGTGATGATCATCAAAATACAAAAACAGCCCTTGCCGATTTAACCCTTCACCCAAATGCTGGAGGTGTTTTGGTGTTGAGCCTTGGGTGTGAAAACCTTCAGATGGAAGATTTCCGTGCATCTTTAGGGGATTACGACAAACAGCGGATCAGGTTTCTCAAAGCCCAGGATGTATCCGATGAGATTGAGGAAGGG
>JBAXWR010000472.1:0-3701 GCA_037128295.1 Mariniphaga sp. | reverse complement strand
TTTCTACAAAAAACTCGGAAACGACACAGTCCACCTGACCCGCTACACAGGTGAAAAAGCATTGGAATTCATCAGCAAAGCACCAACAAATCAACCGTTTTGTCTCTCCCTAAGTTTCAGTGCGCCACATGCCCACGACAATTCGACGGGTCAATATTTCTGGCAGAAAGAGTCGGACCAATTGTACAAGGATGTGACAATTCCCGATCCACAACTGGGTGAGGACATCTATTTTAACCGTTTGCCAAAAGCTGTTCGTGAAGGTTTTAACCGTTTGCGGTGGACATGGCGTTTCGATACACCTGAGAAGTACCAGCAAAGTGTAAAAGGCTATTACCGGATGATCACGGAAATTGACAGGGAGATCGGGAAGATCAGAAATAAATTGAAAGAGTTGGAAATAGATAGAAATACTGTGATCATTTTCATGGGTGATAATGGCTATTTTTTGGGTGACAGGCAGTTGGCTGACAAATGGCTCATGTACGATAATTCTGTTAGGGTTCCATTAATTGTTTATGATCCAAGGGCTAACAAACATCAGGATATTAACGATATGGCTTTGAACATTGATGTTCCGGCTACGATAATGAATTTGGCGGGAGTCAATCAACCCAAAAGCTGGCACGGTAAAAGTTTGCTTCCCATTGTTCAAGGAAACCTGAAAACTTTGGGTCGCGATACGATCCTGATCGAACACCTGTGGGAGTTTAAGGACATTCCGCCAAGCGAAGGTGTCCGAACCGCAGAATGGAAATACTTTAGATATGTGAACGATAAAATGACTGAGGAGCTTTACAACCTTGCAACCGATCCGTTGGAAAAAGATAACCTTGCAACACAGAAAAGTCAGGAAAAAGTGCTGCTTTCGCTGCGCAAAAAATTGGAGCAACTTTCAGGTAAATATGCTGATCCTTATTCCGGAATTCCATCAGGCTTAACTGTCGAGCATATCCGAAAACCTGAAAATGCAAGGATCATCGACCCCAAACCCGAATTTGGGTGGATCGTTCAAAAAGAGGCAGTTTCACAAAATGGCTACCAGATTCTGGTCTCATCCAGCAAGCACCTAATAGACAATAATATAGCAGATGTATGGGACAGTGGCCAGATCAGGGGAAGTCGTTCAACGAATGTAGAGTTTGGGGGAACACCTTTAAAAGAAAATACGTCACATTTCTGGAAAGTTCGGATTTGGGACCAGGACAACCGGTTATCCGATTATTCAAAGGTTCAGGAATTTAAAACCGGCAAATTTGGGGATGCTGTGACTTCGCACAATATTTTCCAAATGGAAAGGATATCACCTGTTTCTTTGGTAAAAAAAGTCGATGGAAGTTATTTTGCCGATTTTGGGAAAGATGCTTTTGGCACCCTTGAACTCAATTATAAAACGAACAAGATTGAAACACTTGTCATTTCCTTAGGGGAAAAACTGCTTGATGGCAAGATTGATGCGCAACCGGGTGGTACTATCCGCTACAGCGAAGTAAAACTTCAGGTCTCCCCCGCCAAGGTTAATTATACGATTCAATTGCCTGTCGATAAAAGGAATACGTCGCCTGCTGCGGTTCAACTTCCCGATTCGTTTGGAATAATTACCCCTTTCAGGTATGCTGAAATCAAAAATGCAAAACAACCGATTTCCATTAAAGATCTGTATCAGAAGGCATATTTCCACTATTTTGATGAGTCGCAAAGCAGTTTTACAAGTTCCGATACGGTATTGAACAAGGTTTGGGACCTGTGCAAATACACAATGAAGGCTACCTCATTTACAGGTATTTACATCGACGGTGACAGGGAACGGATTGCTTATGAGGCAGATGCGTATATCAACCAACTTGGTCATTACAATACCGACAGTGAATATGCGATGGCCAAACAAACCATCGAATATTTTATGGGGCATCCCACCTGGCCTACCGAGTGGCTGCTCCATACGGCAATGATGGTATATCAGGATTACCTCTATACAGGTGATATGGAATTGCTTCGAAAATATTATGGCAACCTGAAAAACAAAACATTGATCGATCTGGCTCGTGAAGATGGCTTGATTAGCACCACAACCTCAAAAGTAAATGGTGATTTTATGCTGAAAATAGGTTTTGTCGACAGTACGAAACGGATCAAAGATATTGTGGACTGGCCACCGGCACAAAAAGACACAGGTTGGAAACTGATTACTTCGGAAGGCGAACGCGACGGTCATGAAATGCTTCCTATCAATACGGTTGTGAACAGCTTCTTTTACAATGATATGAAAATCATGGCGATCATGGCCGGATTGCTCAATCAATCAGCCGATAAGGACCATTTTGAAATGATGGCGGCAAAAGTGAAGCAGTCCATCAACCAAAAATTGTTTGATGCCAAAAAAGGGATTTATGTCGATGGAGAAGGCTCAACCCATGGTTCGATCCATTCAAATATGACCGCATTGGCATTTGGGGTCGTAGCACCTGAGCATGTAAAAACGGTGGCCGATTTTATAAAAACACGTGGAATGGCTTGCAGTGTTTACGGTTCCCAGTTTTTGCTCGAAGGTTTGTATGAGGCTGGTGAAGGTCAGTATGCGCTCGACCTGATGCGGGCGACCAACGACCGTAGCTGGTGGAACATGATCAAGTCGGGCTCGACAATTGCCCTGGAGGCATGGGACATGAAATACAAGCCCAATTCGGATTGGAACCATGCCTGGGGGGCAGCTCCTGCCAATATTATCCCCCGTTTTCTTTGGGGAATCCAACCCAAAGTTCCTGGATTTGGCATTGTGCAGATCAAGCCTCAGATGGGTGACCTGAAATTCAGCACGATAAAAGTACCCACCATTCACGGACCTGTAAAAGGGGAATACCGAAAGGTTAACAATCGTTTAAAAACCTATACAATAGAATTACCTGCAAATACAGTTGGGGAATTTTCAGTAGGCAGCACTATTGACGAAGTGTTTCAATTGAATGGGGAGAAGGTCAATCCTTCATTTCAGTCCATACGATTGAATCCGGGGGTTAACCATATCGAAATAAAAGTCAACTCGTATTAAATAGGTGTCAATTTTAATCTTATTGAATCAAAAACAACTATTTTTGACAGGCTTTTAATCAGACAAAGGTCTTAAAAGTACTTAGTTAAATCAAAAAACACAATAAAAACTAAACACTTTAATATTCAATTATTTATAAACGTTTTTTATGGAACAAAATGAATCGTCAAGAAGGTCTTTTTTGAGAAAAGCCTTAACATTGAGTGCCGTTACAGCCCTCCCAACGATCCTGACAAACTCAGTTTCGGGGATTGAGCTGCCTGCCACAAAACAAGTGAGCGCAGGTGAAAAGGTCAATCTTGCATTGTGCGGTATTGGAAACCGTGGTGGGGAAATTGCCCAGGCTCTGTACGACACCGGTTTATGCAATATTGTGGCCCTTTGCGATGTGGACATGGGTGCGCCACATACTTTAAAAGTGATGAACAAATTCCCCGATGCTGCCAAATTTCAGGATTTCAGGGTGATGTTCGACAAGATGGGAAGCAAAATCGACGCTGTAACTGCCGGTGTCCCCGACTTTGCCCATTTCCCAATTGCCATGTTGGCCATGAGCCTTGGAAAAGGGATCTACAGCGAAAAACCGATGGGGCGTACTTTTAACGAAGTTCAGCTCATGATGGATGCCGCCAAAAAATACAAAGTGGCCAAC
>JBAXWR010000471.1:0-3752 GCA_037128295.1 Mariniphaga sp. | reverse complement strand
TTCCCAAAATCGACATGAAAATATTCGAAAAGAACAAATCGGATTCGGTGAAAGCTCATGTTGAAATTGCAAGGATCCTGGCAGTTTCAACCTATTTGGTGGCGCAGTATTATGACCTTACCGGTTTTTATGGTAAAGCCGATTCATGTTTCCGGAAAGTGTTGTTGATGGCCAAACCCAATGGCTACAACCGGTTAATCGCCAAAACATATTTTTTGCTGGCACAAACCCGTGAAAAACAAGGCCAACATGAAACAGCCATTCAATTTGCAGATTCGGCCCTGCAAACCAAGTTACATCTAAACGATTTTGAAGCAGTCATCGAAACGGCAAAGTTTCTCGCCTTGTTAAATGTCCAAATTGACAGGGCTTCTTTGGCCGCCAAATATCTCAAGCTTTCCAACGCCTATTCCGACAGTCTCCGGAACAGGGAAACTTCTGCAAAATTTTTAAACGATAAAGCGTACCTGGCTGGCACTAATACTAATCTGGCAATCAAAGATTTAAGATACCGACAGGTTATCTCCTCAAAGATCATAGGCCAGCAAAAAATGATGATCTACCTGATGTTGCTTATCGGCCTGGTCATTTTGCTTTCTGTTGCGCTTATCGTAATATTCCGCAAACGGTTGAAAAGGGCAAACCTAATCCTCGCACGCCGTACCCTAGAAGTTGTGACAAAGGAAGTTCTATTGGACGATTTTCCACTTCTGCCTGAGCCGAAAGATGCAAACGTTCATTTGATTTCACAATTGGATAAGTTGATCCTGTTTGAAAAATTATATCTGGACCCAAACCTCTCGTTGGTTAAACTATCCCAAAAACTCAACACAAACAGGACTCACCTTTCTCAGATTATTAACGAATACTACAATGCCAGTTTCAACGACTACATCAATGAATTACGCGTTAAGGAAATTTGCCGGTTACTGTTGGCAACACACGATAAAAACATCACAATCGACCATATCCTCACCAATTCGGGTTTTAGCTCCAAATCACCATTTTATAGTGCCTTCAAAAAGTTTACAGGTGTGACACCCGATGTCTTTAAAAAAATGAACCAAAGAGAAAATTAACCTGGTTTTTGGCATAAGTATTACCTTGTTAGTCATAAATTTTATAATATACTAAATATCAATTAATTATAAAGTGTTGCTGAATCGTCAATTTGACGATTCAGCAACACTTTTTTCATTGCCCTAACGATTTCATAGGTACTTTAGCACGGTTTGATAAACATATAAAAAAAGTAAAATATTGCGTTTTCTGTAAAATATCCACATTACAAGCATAGAAATAATCAATCTGTTAAATTACTTTAGGATGAAGACAACGAATGTCATAATTTTATTACTACTCCTTGAATTGTCATATCAGCGTGCAAAAGCCCAGTTTATGGAGAATTCCTTAGTTAGGACTCCCTTTGCTCTTTTACTTACAAACATATCAACTGATGGTGCGATAGCCTTACAAACCTCAGACTATAATATAGAAGACAACACAACAATGAGAAAGAGTATGATCCTCGACCTTCAGGGTTTTAACCTGACAAATACATCATTATTTACCTGCACACTTACAGATAACAAGTACTTTTCCCTGAAAGACTCGACAGGCTTGGGGGTATTTTCCGGAAAGATCAAATTTGGCGGTACGGATTCCTTTTTAAAAGTACACTCTTCCAATGTTTTAGGCTCAGGATTCTCCATTGATGCCACAGATGTCTCCGGGGAAATTGAAATCGGGGATGGGACGACCTCAGTTAGGCAATCCATAAACTCGTCGCAATGCAACGGTAAGGTAAGCCTTTTCACGGTTACTTCAGGTGCAACATTGATCATAAGCATACTTTAATCGGCTAAAGAATAAATAACGAATTGAGATACCAAAATGAGGGTCAAATATTTAGAAAATAACAACATAATAATTAGATAAACTAAAATATTTATTAAACGCTTGAAAATAAACAGTTAAACCATTTTTATCATGAAAATTTTGAAAGCAAGATTCAGGGCTATGGCAATCGCAATTGCCATGGTAGGGTTTGGAAACGGGGCGATGGCACAAGTCGGAATCGTAATCGATGACGGTTCAACGGCTATCCTAAATTCCTCAGGTACTTATACAAACGCAATTGGCAGTACCACGCAAACTTCGAGTTCAACAGCTATTTTGAAAATAGGAGGCACCGCTGCTAGAAATATCAAGCTGACCGGTACCATGTCGGATTATTACGGTGGCATTGATTTTTATGATGGGTCAATGCTCACCATACCTGGAGGTGGGACGATAGGAGCAAATCGAATTGCCGTTTCGGGTTCAACTGGCCAAGTAGCTTTTGTAATTCTTGGAAGCGGGGCTACAACAATTAGAGGAAAGGCGGGGGCGGATGTAATTAACATGGGCCAAAAATATGGCATATTCGCATCACAAGGCGACCTTACGATAACCAATGGCAATATTTATTTTGGCGCATATTCTGAGGCCACAAATCCATCATCCATTGGATTTCCAATCAGTACAACTGCCCAGAAATCGATCGTCCTTGCAGGGGACGGTTCAAAAATATACACCAATGATGCCACTTTAGGCCATGAGGGACGTGTCGATGTATCAAAAAGTTTCCAATTCGACATGACAAATGCCACAACGGGTACATTGGGAGGTGCCTCGCCATTTGTTGTTGCAAAAACAAAAGTAGTAACGGATTTAACCGGAGTACCTTCGCTTATGAACAATGACGATGGCCTTTGGACAAACCCAGTTGTAACGAGTGTGGCAAACGGATCGGACTTTGACCTTACCTTAACCGCAACGTTTGACCCTATTTTCCAACTTGCAGTTGACGACTCCTATAAAGGTTGGACTGGTCTAATGACGGATGTCGGTAATAATGCAGGACAAACTGCAAAACTGTTAAAGGATTTAAGTAATCTGGGATCAGGAAAAACATTTACAAATGATTATACTATTGACCTTGTAAACAAAAGTATTACCGATGATACAAATTCCATCAGTATTGGTAGTGATAAAACCCTTACGTTAGGTTCAACTGGAACTGGAAGATTTTCGGGCAATATTAGTTTTAGTGGCACGGGTTCAACCTTAAAAGTAACCAAGGCTCATTTATTGGGTAACAACTTTACCATAAATTCTGGCAGCTCTTCTGGCGTGATCGAATTAAATGGCATAATTGATGCGATTAACATTATCAATTACAATTTTAATGATAAACTGGGCACTGTAAAGGTGACCAACGGTTCGGTAATCACTATTACTAAAGACGCTGCAAATTGAGTTCAAATTTGATTCCTTAAATTGATATAGTTCTGTTACTATTTCCGTCATTAATAATTGCTTACTGAAATGAAAATAAACAAGATAATTGCCAGGATCGGCATCTTGCCATTGATTATGGCAATGATGCTCCCGTCCATCGAAATGATGGGCCAGGAAGTGATTATTGATGACGGATCGGTGGCCATACTGGCACCCGGAACTTTTAACAACCCATTTACAAGCACTACGACCAACAATGGCTCTACCGCCGGTTTGCAAATCGGGAACACGATTACTTCACAGGTATCGTTAACAGGCAATTTATCAAGCTATTATGGTTCCATTTCCTTTTTTAACGGAGCATTGTTGAATTTTAACCCATCCAATGCCACCACCCCTGCCAAGGTTACGATCGAAGGGACATCTGCCACCACTATTTTTGTGAAAAAAGGGGGTGCCAAAACCATCGG
>JBAXWR010000470.1:0-3754 GCA_037128295.1 Mariniphaga sp. | reverse complement strand
AGCAAATTACTGACTTTAGCCTTACGGCTATGCTTTAAGAAAGGGGGAGTCGTTCAAAGGTAATTTGTTTCCTTTATAATGTTTCAAAGAATGACCTGACTGATAGGGACAAACAATTAATTAAAAATTCCCCATAAGTATTTGTAGTTCGGTGAATGCCAACTTGTAACCAAGTTGTGCCGCGAACAAATCAGCTTCCGATTTTGAAAGGTCAGCTTTGGTGGTAAGGTATTCGGTTTTGATGTTCAATCCAGTGGCCTGCTTATCGGCTTGGATTTTCATGTCTTCGCGGCGAAAATTCACCACTTTTCTTGCAACTATAATCAATTCAGCCGATTGCGATAATTTCCGGTATGCTTTGGAAACATCGGTATTGACCTGCTCCTTTATATTGGCAATATTTTCTTCGGCTTGTTGCTGCATAAAAACACGCTGGCGCTTGACAAATGTATTTGAGGCCATATCCTGAATGTTCCATTTCATCGAGACTCCAAAGAACGTATTGTTTTTCGGATAAAGATAATTGCCCTTCTGAAAATTATATCCCCCCATGATGCCCAAATCGGGAAAATAGCTTAATTTACTGGCCTTTAGGGCAAATTCAGCCTTTGATTTGACCAGCATTGCAATTTTCAAGTCGGTATTGCCCGATTGTACCGTAGGAATAGTTGCCATTGGCAAGGTTTCTACAACAAGGCTATCGTCTGATATCTGGCTTAATTCAAGCATGGCCGACTGTGGTAAACCGATGAGGTTTTTCAGGTCAGCGGCATAGTCATCGTACTGGATATTTAATTTCAAAAGGTCCTGTTCCTGATTGGCAACACTTGCGTTTAGCCCTATTTTGGCTGATTCAGTGGCCTTTCCGGAAATTACGGCACCTTCAACATCGTAAAGTTTTGCCTTAACCAATGTGAGCTTTATTTCACATTCTTCTTTCTGTTTTTGAACAATTAAAAGTCCATAATACAACTTTTCCACGGCTTGCTTTATTTGCATGGTGACTTTTGCCTGCTCAGTTTTTGTGATGGCAAGGTCGGTTTTTGAAATCTGGACTCCTGCATTTATTTTAAGCAACTGTGAAACTGGCTGATAAACCATCGCACTCGCATTGTAAATGTTTTTTGCACCCATTTCAAAAACTTTATCCGCATCGGGAAGAGGGACTGCTATATTCCCCATAGGCAAAGCTCCAAATGAACCCTGTGAAATCGTTAGTTCCGGAATATTCTGATTGACAAGGTCGTTTCCTTCAACACTTACCATTGGGAAAAATTTTACCTTGTCTTCGTTTACTTTTTGTTGTTTCTCGTTTACCTGCATTTGCTTTATTTTCAGGAAATGGTTGTTGGTCAAAGCCATTTCTGTGGCTTGTTTCAAATCCAGTTTCCCGATGGTTTGTTGGGCAGTCAAATTTGGAGCAATCAAAACCAATACGGTCAAAACAGCCAGAACTTTTGCAACATTAACATTTACAGTACTTCCCGGTTTAATATTATCTGCTGGACGGTTTTCATTGCTTTTGGTTTGCTTTTCTTTCATTTTTAAATCAGAGGGCTTAATACTAACGATATAGAGGACCGGAACGGTAAGCAACGCCATGAGCATGCTCCAGGTAATGCCAAAAGCCAAAACACTTGCAAGCGGGCTCCAAAGCGACGAACCCGAAATAATCATCGGCAAAACACCCATTGCTGCGGCCATTGCAGTGAGGAAAATGGGGCGCATCCTCCGTTTGCCCGCTTCTATTGCTGCCGTACGAATATCCAACCCCTTTTCCAGCAGTTCGTTGATATAATCAATAAGGATTATTGCATTGCGGACCACGATACCGGCCAAACTTATCAAACCGATAAAAGCAGTAAAACCAAAATTATTGCCCGTAACAACCAGACCCAAAACAGCACCGAACAAACTTAAAGGAATGGTCAGCATTACGATACCGGTTTCTTTCAAATTGCGGAATTGAAACAATAAAATCAAGAATATCAACACCAAACTTATCACTAGTGCAACAATTAGTTGGCTCATTACTTCCTGCTGGTTTGCAATTTCTCCGCCATATTCAATTTTATATCCGGACGGAATATCCAAATTGGCAATTTTGGGTCGTATTTCGGCAAGTAATTCGGCTGGCAAAACTTCACCCATCGTTTCGCTTCTGACAGTCAAACAGCGCATTCCGTTCCGGTGCATAATCCTTCCGGTTTGCCAGGTTGGTTTTATTTCGGCTATTTGCCTGAGCGGTACATTTGCCCCGGTAACTGGCGATTCAATGTACATATTTTCAATGTCCTGCGCCGTTTGACGACCTTTATTGTCAAGGCGCAAAACAATATCCACCACTTTATCGCCTTCGTACATTTTAGAAACCGGATAGCCCTTAAATCCGGTAAAAACAAATTGTGAAATGCTTGTTGTTGTAAACCCCAAACGGCTTGCATCTTCTTTTAATTGAATATCAATACCATAGAAATCTTCCTTGAAATCATCCCGGACCAGATAATTGCCATTTGTCTTTTTAATGATGACTTTTACCTGATTGCCAATTTCTTTCATTTTAGAAATATCATCGCCATAAATACGGACTTCAACCGGTGCAGGCATCGGCATCCCTTGTTGCATGAGCTTTACCTGTGGCATCCCTTCCGGAATTAAACTGTCTATTTTTGCAGAAAGTTCTCCTGCCAATGTTTCGGTGGAACGGTTACTGTCGGTATTGATCAGGATTTGTGCATAGTTGGTGATCGGAATTTCTGGTGAAAAATTGTAGTAAACGCGTGGTGCGCTCATTCCTGCAAAAGTGGCGAATGAAACAACACGCTTGTCTTTTTTAACCATATTTTCAACCCGTAAGATGGCTTGTTGTGTTTTGTCCAATTTTGTGCCGGTTGGCATCCAAAGCTCCACTACAAATTGATTGCGTTCGGCAAAAGGCATAAATCTTTGCCTTACACCAAAATTGAAAAGAAACAATGCCGCAACAATGGTCAATAAACTTCCGTTGATCGTTATCGCAGAATGTTTTGTACACCAATCGATCGTTTTGTCGTACCCAATCTGCATATAATCCAGAACCGAGGTTCTCTTTTTCGTTGTTGATGTTACTGCCGAATGGTCGTGCAGCCCCTTTTTAATAAAGAAAAAACAAAGGGTCGGGGTCAAAAACATTGCTACAATAAAAGAGGACAACAACGCAATTGTGACTGTTAAAGGCAAATCCTGAATAAACTCCCCCATCGCCCCGGAAAGGATGATCATTGGCATGAAAGACGCTATGATCGTGATCGTTGCCGTAAGAATCGGTACAATTAAATCGAAGGCACTATGCCAGGCGGCTGTCCACCGCTCCATCCCCTTATCAAGCAATTCCACATAGTTGTCGGCTACCACAATGGCATCGTCCACAACCATTCCCAAAACAACGATCAATGCAGCAAGCGATACCTGGTGAAGCTCAATTCCAAAAGTGCGCATCAGTGCAAATGTGATTGCAATCGTCATTGGAATTGCGGTGGCAGCAACGGCTGCAACCCTAAAAGGCAACATCAACAAAATCACTATTATAACCGAAATAATTGCTATTAAAAATTCGTGCATAAAGCGGGAAATATTGTCGTCAACCATTTTGGGCTGGTTGACGATTGTCGTCATTTTTACATTTGCCGGTAGTTGCCTGGCCACATTGGCAATTGTTTGATTGACATCTTTTCCAAACCATACAATATTGTTGCCTTCGTTCATTTGTAAGGCC
>JBAXWR010000047.1:0-35350 GCA_037128295.1 Mariniphaga sp. | reverse complement strand
CGCCGCCAACTTAAAGTGGCCCCGGATTCATTAGAGTCCGGGGCTTTTTATTTTTGGGGCAGGGAGCATGGGGCGAGGAGCATGGGGCAGGGAGGACGATAAATGGAGAAGGGAAGACGGAGAACGGGTAACGGGGAATTCCCGGAGGATGAGAAATGAAAACCTGAGAATTCAGAATGAGATATTTCCAATTATTTCCATCTATTTCAACCAATTTAATGGAGAACAAATCAAACCTTATTTCCCCCCCCCATTTTTAACCTTAGTAACTTGATGCCAAGGAGATACCCCAACCTTATTACCTTATTCATATTGGTTTGTTGTTCAATTTTTGTGTTTCGGCTTTGCGGCGCAGAAAACCTTTGATCCTTTTCCATCTTTGTGCTTGCGCCGCCATGATCCTGATGACCCTTTTTCTACAATAATGGAACCTCTACGAGGTAATGACCCCACTGGAATGAAATAAGGCAATTCACCTATTGATGGATTTTGTAACAAACAGATAAAATCATTGTAAGCATTACAAACATCATCGTAATGATTACAAAGAACATCGGAGGGCTTACAAAGGTCATCGTAATGATTACAAAGGTCATCGAAGGGGTTGCAATATTTGCCGATATTATGGGAAATGGTATAGGAACCGTTGTGGGAATAATCGAAAGTTCAGCTTGGTTGGTTCATTGCCAACAAATATTCCGGTTTGCCAATGTGCCAAATTTGAATTTTCAAAATGATCTAAAAGGAAGCAAATTTAGCTTTCCGATGTTGGGAACCTTCGATTTTTTAACAGCTTTTTGATTGCGCCTTCAGGATCCTGATGATCATCTTTCCATAATAATGTAACCTCTACCAGGTATCAATACATCAATAAATCATCAATAAAACAAAAAACTAACGGTTCCTTTTGAAATGGAATCATTTGTTCGTTACCTTCGCAAAATTTTTCTAAGATTGATGTTTTTGTTTGGTAGTATTTTAACTTAGATATAAAGAGTTATGGCTCAGTTTTTTAACGACGTTTCCAGGACATTTAACGAGTATCTTCTCATCCCGGGTCTAACAACGAAAGCTTGTTTTCCTGCCAATGTTTCATTAAAAGTACCACTTGTCAAATTTTCTAAAGGAGAAAAATCTGATATTGAGCTGAATGTCCCGGCTGTTTCAGCCATTATGCAATCGGTTTCAGACCATAACCTTGCAATTGCATTGGCCAGAAACGGAGGGTTATCCTTTATTTTTGGATCACAATCGATCGAAAGTCAGGTTGACATGGTTCAAAAGGTTAAGAAATTTAAGGCCGGTTTCGTTTTAAGCGATTCAAATCTTACACCAGAAAATACCCTTGCTGATGTTCTTGAAATGGTTAGAAGAACTGGACATTCAACGATTGGTGTCACCGAGAATGGCCATGCAAACGGGAAATTACTTGGATTGGTGACAAGCCGTGATTATCGGATAGCAAAGGATAGTCCCGACAAGCGTGTTTCTGAATTTATGACCCCTTTTTCCAAACTGATAGTGGGTAATTTGGGGATTTCTTTAAATACAGCCAATGATATCGTATGGGAACATAAATTGAACTGTCTACCGATTATCGATGAACATCAGCAATTGCATTATTTTGTGTTCCGCAAAGATTATGATGATCATCAGGATAACCTGAACGAATTGCTTGATAACAATAAAAAGTTGCGAGTCGGAGCCGGAATCAATTCCCGTGACTACAAAGAACGTGTTCCGGCCTTGTTAAAAGCCGGTGCCGATGTTCTTTGTATCGATTCATCGGATGGATTTTCTGAATGGCAAAGCGAAACGATCCGTTACATTAAGGAGAATTTTGGTGAAGAAACGAAAGTTGGAGCTGGGAATGTTGTCGATAAAGAGGGTTTTCTGTACCTTGTCAATGCAGGTGCAGATTTTATTAAAGTGGGTATTGGGGGTGGATCGATTTGCATTACCCGTGAACAGAAGGGGATCGGTCGAGGCCAGGCAACAGCAATAATTGAAGTTGCCGAAGCTCGTAAAGAATACTTTGATCAAACGGGTATCTATATTCCATTATGCAGCGATGGGGGTATTGTTCATGATTATCATATGGTGCTTGCGCTGGCAATGGGAGCCGATTTTTTGATGATGGGAAGGTACTTTGCACGCTTCGACGAAAGTCCTACAAAACGGGTTCAGATTGGCAATAGCTATGTCAAGGAGTATTGGGGTGAAGGATCTAATCGTGCCCGCAATTGGCAACGTTACGATATGGGAGGCAACGAATCTTTAAAATTTGAAGAAGGAGTCGATAGTTATGTCCCTTATGCTGGCAAGTTAAAGGATAATCTCGAAGTAACACTAGGGAAAATCAAATCGACGATGTGTAGTTGTGGAGCAATCTCCGTTGCTGAATTGCAGGAAAAAGCCAAAATAACACTTGTTTCTTCAACGAGTATCATTGAGGGTGGTGCCCATGATGTGATCCTGAAAGAGGCGAATAGCTAATACAGACTTTATAAAGTTTATCAACTCGATTGATTTATTGTAATATATTTAAAATCAACGAATTGAACTAAATCCGACAAGCTTATTCTTTTTTTCGTCCCAAAGTCTAAGTTTTAACGATCTTAGGCTTGAAAAAAAAGTAATCGGTTGAACTGTTTGAAAGATTTGATTTTCTTTATAACAAATGGGTAACTTATAGTTGGGAATCCTGGGACTAAGGTGATGAATATGATGAAAGCCGATATTTCCCGTAAACCATTGGAGTATTTTTGGTAATTTAAAATAAGAGCTGCCTTCCAGGGCTATATCTTTATAATTCCATTCGTTCGACCGTTTCCAGACCACATTTTCGTATTGATGCTGGACGTAAAAAAGCCAGAGTCCATGAATTGCAGCAATATAAAGCACAGGTAATTGAATCAACAAATAGGCCTTCCATCCTATTGCCCACATCAACAAAAGGATAGCAGCAATTAAAGCCAGATTTGTCAGATGAAGATACCATTTTTCTTTAAGGTTCATGGTTTTTTTTGTCAAGCGGTTCTGAAATATAAATACAAGAAATGGGGCTATTCCGAAAAGAAATAGAGGATGTCGATAAATCCTGTATTTGAATTGATTCCACTTTGACATTTTTAAAAACTCAGTAATTGTAAGGGTGTTAATATCACCCGTGCCACGTTTGTCGAGGTTGCCAACAGTTGCATGATGCTCCTTGTGGTCGTGATGCCATTTGTTATAGGGGGTAAAGGCCATCAACCCCAATATAACACCGACCGTTCTATTTAATCGCTGCGATTTAAAAAAGGATCCGTGGCCACAATCGTGAAAAATAATAAATATCCTCACGAGGAAGCCTGCTGCAAAGAATGACAAAAAAAGCGTGATCCAATAGCTTATCTGAAGACTCCAGATCATTGCAGCCCAAAGTGCAAGATAAGGAATTACAGAGTTGATCAATTGCAACCAACTTTTTAAAGGATCTGAAAAATTGTATCTGGAAACTACCTCCATCCATGATGGTGATGATTTTAATGTTTGGGTCCCATTTTCCATTTTTGTTCTTTTTTTAATTACCCACATTAAAGAATGTTATAATTTCGGAGGAATATAACGGGTTCGATAATTATTCGAAGGAACAGAATAAAGATAGTTTTTGTTTAATCGAATTATTCAGCCTAACTTGTTTTATTGGGGAACTTCTCAATGCATGGCCCGAATTCTGGAAACAAGCAGGGTAATGCAAAACCCGAAAATGCCGATTGCCGCAAAGGAATATCGTAGTCCTGCCGCCGCCGAAATATAACCGATTAGCGGTGGTCCCATCAAAAATCCCAGAAAGCTTACGCTTGAAACAGTTGCCAAAGCAATTCCTGGTGCTACTTTTCCATGTTTGCCCGCTGCACTATACACCGATGGGACAATACTGGAAACACCTAAACCTACCATCATAAAACCGATTGTAGAAGGGATCAGGTAAGGGAAAAACACAGAAGTAAATAAACCGGTTGAGATCATTATCCCACTTACCTGAAGTAACCGTTTCCTGCCATATTGAAGGACCAGATGGTCTGCGATAAATCTGCCTGTTGCTATCATGATCATAAACGAAGTATAACCCACAATGACAAGGGAGGCAGGAGCATGGACGATATCTTTAAAATAGACCCCGCTCCAGTCAAACATGGCTCCTTCGCTCGCCATACTACAAAAACCAATAACTCCCAATTGTAACAATGTTGAATCAGGTTTTGAGAAAAATTTAGTTTTAGGTACTTCCCCTGCCATTGTCGGGCCCGATTTTGCAGGGATCAGCCATTTGTAATTTTGGCTAAGAATTAGCGCTACTACTCCAATAATGATCCAGAAGTGGAGATAAGGGTTGACCTTTAGATTGATCATCAATAAACCAATCAACGCACCTGTAAACCCGGCAATGCTCCAACCTCCGTGAAAGGCTGACATAATCGGACGTTCATATAACTTTTCGGCCGCAACTCCTTGTGTATTAATCGAGATGTTGCACATATTCCCGAAAATCCCGAAAAGGAACAAGCCAACTGCAAGTTGCCAACCTTGAGTTGCAAGTCCCAGGTTGGTTAAGCACAAAGTATAAGCAGGTATAGCAAACAGGATTACTTTCCGGCTACCGAAACGGGTGACTAGCTTTCCCGAAAAAGGCATCATCATGAACTGGCCTACAGGCAACGCAAAAAGGATACTTCCAAATGCTGCATCACCAAGTTGCAAGGTTGTTTTAATGTCGGGTATCCGGCTTGCCCAAGAGGCAAAACATAGTCCCATACTAAAATAGGTGAGAGCAACGGCTATCCTGATCCTTTTTTTATTTGGTTGATTAATAGCTTTGGCGTGACCCGATTGATTGATTATCGACATACTTTTCAACGGTATTGGAATCCTGTAAAGCTTTAAGTAAGAAGCCGGAAAGCATATTACTTCCCGGCTTCATCTGTATCAGTTAAAAGTTTTAGAACCTTTTTTTTCTGTCGCGACGTTTAAATTCGTCCCTGCCCTCAGGTTTCTGGAAACCACCACGGCTAAAGCGACTTTCGCCACGGTCACCCCTGTCACCACGCTCCATTCGGTCCCCACGTCCACCTCTTGAACTTGCATCACGGCCGGGGTTGTATTGTTCAACATCGAAGAAGGTTCCCCTGAAGGACATCCCCCTGCTATTTTTTAACAGATTGGGACCTGCCGATGTTTCTATTTCAACCAAAGCATAGCTTTTATACAAGTCGATCTTCCCGATTTCAACATTGCGGCGGCCTGTAGCATCGATAACAAAAGTGATGATATCTTTAGGTATCAGTCCATTAGATAAACCAACATTTAAACGATATTGGGTCAGCCCTTCCGATGAAGCCTTGCGCCCTTCTCTCCTGCCACTTTCGTGGACATCGGGGGCGTTCAAATCTTCGGTATTGCCATAATAATCAAGGAAGCGGTTAAACTCCAATGATACAACATGTTTGATCAGGTCCTCTTTTGAAAGGGATTCCAGTTTTTCATGAACAGCGGGCAAGAATGGTTGGATATGATCCTCATTAATTGTGACCGACTGTAGCCTGTCGATCAGGTACATAAACTGCTTTTCGCAAATGATCTTACCGGTTGGAACAGGCATGCGGATAAATTTCTTTCCAATCCCTCGTTCAATCATCCTGATACGCCCCTGCTCTTTCATGTGGATGATGGAGATTGAGATACCCGATTTTCCAGCACGGCCGGTACGGCCACTTCGGTGGGTGTAATTCTCAATATCGTCGGGCAGGTTGTAGTTGATGATATGGGTCAGGTCGTTTACGTCGATACCACGTGCCGCAACATCGGTGGCAATTAACATCTGGACTCCCTTTGTACGGAATTTCTCCATAACATAGTCACGTTGTGCCTGGCTAAGGTCACCATGAAGTGCCTCTGCGCTATATCCATCCTGGATAAGCTGGGAAGCAACCTCGTTTGTTTCGATCCTTGTACGGCAAAAAACGATCCCGTAAACTTCAGGAACAAAGTCCATTACACGTTTTAACGCAGAGTAGCGGTCTTTGGCATGAACCATGTGGTAGATATGTTCCACGTTATCGGCACCCGATCCTTTTTTGCCAACTGCAATTTCGACTGGGTTGGTCATGTAGTTCTTTGCAATTGCTGCTACCTCGGCGGGCATTGTTGCAGAGAAGAGCAAAGTGTTTTTTGTTTTTGGGGTTTGTTCCAAAATCGCATCTACATCTTCCTGGAAACCCATATTCAGCATTTCATCGGCTTCGTCAAGAACCAAGATTGACACTTGTGTCAAATCGATCTTGTTTTTCCGGATCATGTCGTGCATACGTCCCGGGGTTCCGACAACGATATGGACCCCTTTACGCAATGCGGTGATCTGAGCTCCGATATCGGCACCACCATAAATTGGTGTGATAATGATTTCGGGCAGGAACTTTGCATATTCGGTAATTTCCCTTGCGATTTGCACACAAAGTTCACGCGTCGGGCTAAGTATCAGTGCCTGAGGAACTTTAATTTTTGGATCGATTTTTTGGAGCATTGGAAGACCAAAAGCTGCGGTTTTTCCCGTTCCGGTCTGCGCAAGTCCTACAATGTCGGTGGGTTTTTTCAGGAATAAGGGGATAAACTGTTCCTGGATTGGCGAAGGTTGTTCGAAGCCCATTTCCTGAATCCCCTTTAGGATTCTGGGGTCGAGTCCCATTTCATTAAATTGCATCATCTGTTTTTTGTGCCGGGCGTATAGCTAATCTAATGAGCCAATTACCCGTCGAATTATTATCAAGAAATCAAATTTCCAGTTCTCTGGAAAAGTGGCGCAAGATACGCAATATTTATGGATTTTTGTGGGTTATTTAAAAAATTTTATTATGGTTCCGAAATTTACCATTTCGATTCATTGTACGAAATCAAATAGGTTGTAATATAAACATTATCAAAAATTTCCGTTTGTTCTTTGACTGAATCCTGATATTTTATGTCGTTCGGACAGAAGACGAGGTAAACGCCTATGTCGAGACCTAAACTTTTGCAATAATAAGCCAACTGGCTTTTCCCATCGGTAAATTGTTTGAACGCATAGTAAATTTTGGTTTCGATCAAATACTCTAAATTATTGATATTAATGATCATATCGCTTTTTCCTAAACCTGTGTTGGCTTCACGATAAATCTTGCCATCTGTCTGGTTTATAAATGCATGAATATATGTTTCAAAACTATAGATCAATGCTGCCTCTTTAATTGACAGGAAATTTCCCTGTACGTCTTTTTCCCTGAAAACATTGAATCCTCTTCTTTTCACATAGACTTTATATGATTCAATTAATCTTTCGAGTCGCAATTCCCCCTTTTCATTGAAATATTCTGGTGCATAGATGTTTCTGCTGATTTGGCTTTGTTCTCCGTTGGTATAGGGATAAAAAGCTTTGTACAAACGTATTTTATAAATAGGAACCCAGAAAGTTACAAAGCCATCTTCATCTTCTTTTATTAACCCATTGGTATGTAATAGTTTAATGCTTTTTCGATCTATTTCAAATGGGATTTTATTCTCTGTGAACAATAAGCGTTCCACAAAGTTACGCTCCTCTTTTGCTTTGTTTAAGATGTTTGCGAAATTCTTATCAATGGCGATATTAAGATACCAATGTTCTATTTTCAGGTAATCGTTGTATGTCAACAATTTATGATCAGGAAAATCGCTAACCAATTTTTGTGCAAAACCGTTCACCAAACCTGGTTGATTGGCCGTTATGTGACAAATCTGTTGTTTTATCTTTTCCTCAAAAAGCTGACCAGTTTCCGTTTCATGTTGCCCTAAAAGATCATATACCTCTTCATCGGTAAAATAAGGGACATTCAAATTGTCCGAAATATTAAACGGGCTCGCATTGTCGCTTACGACCCCAACGATATTTGATACCCCAACAAAAATTACGCTCTTTAAACAATGGTGTTGCCGGGTATGGTATAGATTACGGATGGTATGCAATAATTGTCCAAATATACCAGGGTTCAGGCTTTCTATTTCATCGATAATGATGACAAGCTTCATATCGTTGCAATCCGAAACCGCTTTTTCGAAATCCTTCAAAGTTTCAATATTCCAATTGATCTTTTGTTGTCTTCTTAGTTCCCTGCAAAAGGTGTCAAAGGTATCGGCAATAGAAAAATCGTTGAACCCTTCCACTGAAAAATAGACCGGGCTATATCCATTTTCGTTTAATTTTTCTGCCAATTGCCTGAAATAGGTGCTTTTACCTGTCTGGCGTGGTGCCCAGATGGTAAAATACCTTTTGTTTTCCACTAAATATATGCCTTTGTTAATCAGGCTAGTACGTTCAATGGTGTAATGTTCTTCCGCAATATTTGGTCCTGATGTATTAAACGTTCTCATTTTGCCAGCTATATTTTACTCCAAAGTTACGGAATATTCTTGCTTTTTTATTTCAGCCTGAAATAAAGCTGAATTGGAATTCCTGTAAAGTTGAAGTTTGCCCGGATCTTGTTTTCGAGGTATCTTTTATAAGGATCCTTCACGTATTGCGGAAGGTTGCAAAAGAAAGCGAAACTTGGGATCTTGGTAGGCAACTGTGTGATATACTTTATCTTGACATATTTACCCTTATGGGCTGGCGGTGGATAGGCTTCAATAGCTCCCAGCAATAATTCGTTAAGTTTTGAAGTTGGGATGTGACGATTCCGGTTCTCGAAAACCATCATAGCCGATTCGAGGATTTTGAGGATACGCTGTTTCGTCAATGCTGAAGTAAATACAATCGGCACATCAACAATGGGGGCAAATTTCTCAAGGATATCCTCTTCAAATTTTTTCATTGTATGGTTGTCTTTCTCGACCAAATCCCATTTGTTGACAACGACAACAATCCCTTTTTTGTTCCTGTGGATCAGGTGGAAAATCGAGACGTCCTGACCTTCCACGCCACGTGTTGCATCGAGTACAAGAACGCAAACATCCGAATCCTCGATTGTGCGGATGGAACGCATCACCGAATAAAACTCAACATCCTCGGCAACTTTGGTCTTCTTGCGCAAACCAGCCGTATCGACAAGGATAAAATTATGACCGAACTTATTGTAATTCTGGGCTACTGAGTCGCGGGTTGTCCCGGCAACATCTGTAACGATATGGCGTTCTTCGCCAACCAATGTATTGATAATCGATGATTTACCAACATTTGGCCGTCCAACGATGGCAATCCTGGGAATCTTTTCGTCAACAACCTCTTCAACTTTGGGTGGCAGTAAACTTACAATTTCGTCAAGCAGGTCACCTGATCCCAAGCCATTGATCGATGAAACACAGAAGATTTTTTCAACTCCCAAAGAATAAAATTCATTGGCATCGAGGCTCCGCTGGTGGGTATCGACTTTGTTGACAACAGTGACCACCGGTTTGTCGTTCCTGCGTAAAAAATCAAAAACGTTTTCGTCGAGTTCCGTGAGGCCACTTTCTACGTCAACAAGAAACACGATCACATCTGATTCCTGGATAGCCAGCTTTGCCTGTCGACGGATCTCCTCCTCGAATACATCGTCCGAACCTGAAACATAACCACCTGTGTCGATGACGGAAAATTCGACCCCATTCCAAAGGCATTTTCCATAATTCCGGTCACGGGTTACACCAGGGGTATCGTCCACAATGGCGGCACGCGATTCGGTCAAACGGTTAAAAAATGTCGATTTGCCGACGTTTGGCCTACCAACGATTGCTACTATATTGCTCATTATCTGATTATTGATTTATTGAAATTCGTAACCGAAATTACGGAGCTGGCTCTCTTTGTCGCGCCAGTCTTTTGCTACTTTAACGAAGAGTTGAAGAAACACTTTCTTCCCGAAAAACTCTTCCATATCCAAACGGGCTTCGGTGCCAACTTTTTTTAGCGCTTTTCCCTGATGTCCGATAATAATCCCTTTCTGGGTATCGCGGGCAACATAAATCACGGCCATGATACTAAGTAAAGTTGGTTCATCCTTGAATGATTCTACCTCAATTTCAACAGAGTAGGGAATTTCCTTGTCGTAGAACAATAGAATTTTTTCACGGATGATCTCTTGAGAAAAGAACCTTTCGTTCCTGTCGGTTAGTTCGTCCTTTGGAAAGAATGGTGAACCTTCGGGAAGGTTGGCCAAAATTCGTTTGAAAACATAATCGAGGTTAAACTTCTCTTTTGCAGAGATGGGCATCACTTCTGCTTTAGGGATCAGTTCCCGCCATTTTTCGACAAGTGCAATAAGTTTTGTCTGATCTGTAAGGTCTATTTTATTAATTAACACTAAGACAGGCACTTCTGCTGATTTTATTTTTTCAAGATAGTCTGCATTCTTTGAAAAATCTTCCACAACATCGGTCACATACAGAAGGATGTCTGCATCCACAAGGGCTGTATTTACAAAACCGAGCATCGATTCCTGAAGTTTATATACCGGTTTTAGTATCCCCGGGGTGTCGGAGTAAACCACTTGAAAATCTTCACCATTTACAATCCCTTTAATCCGGTGCCTGGTGGTTTGCATTTTTGATGTGATGATGGAGAGTTTTTCGCCGACCATTGCGTTCATTAAGGTCGATTTTCCTACGTTTGGATTTCCAATAATGTTGACAAATCCTGATTTGTGTGCCATTGTGCCTGTAATTATTCCTAATATTTTTGCAAAGATAGTAATTTCAGGCTAATAAGTTAGGTCATCATTATTTCTCAACTTTTACACACATCTTGCCGGATGAAAATAGCCGTTTTATTGAATACTGATTATCAATTAGATAAATTATTTGGCTTTAATGGGATTTAGGGAGACATTTCCGTCCTCCATTCTTCGGTTTCCATTCTCCTTTCTCCTATTTCCGATTTCCTTTCTTTTGTGTTCGTTCTACTTCACTTTGTCTTCCAAAGAACGATACCAATTCCCCATTCGATGAAATCTATTTTGAACTCATGGGCTTTTAGTGTCAGTGAAGGTATAACCCGATTGGAAATAATGTATCTCATCCCCAATCGTTCATAATAAAATGGATCGGCCGGGTGGGGGTTATTCAGGTAAATGCCTATTTGTGTGACGATTGAGAACTGACTAAGCGTTAGTTCATGGCCTGCGAAAAGACCGGAAGCAATTACATTTTTAAGTTTATTCTCCTTTTGCGAAAAATAAAGTACCCCTTCATCATAAAATAGATCACCTCCGGTACTCAACCTGCTTTTATTGTTGATCGTAAGATAGTACCCGGTACTTAAACTTCCGGTATTATAAAATGAACCATCTGTAACCTCTTTTTTCCAGCCATACGCTCCGAAAATCATCACAGAACCTTTTCTCTCAACTGGTTTAACAGGGTTTTTATTGAATTGAATGTTTGATGAGGTCAACCGATAGCGTAATCCCCCTTCTGTTCCCAATTGGTTCAGACCTTTATTTGGTTTTGTGGTATTCCCATTTGAATAATGATATCCGCCGGCACAGAGATACAGGTCAATATTGGAAGTCAATGTAAAAGTCGTATTAAGATTTAATGAAGCATATGCAGCGCACATAGACCCGAGGGCAACATTTAGGGGATTTTGTACACTGTAAGGATGGATTCCCCAGGCCAATCCTAAATGGATTCCAAGGTTGAACTTAATTTTTGCGACCTCGAAGAAAGGAAGGTACATGAAAGTATATGCTGCAGTTGGATTGCCTAAATATGACTGTGTTAATTGATTGTGAAACACACCTAACCCAATCGTTGGGTAATTGAATGTGCGTTGCCAATCTTTTTTTCCTGTTGTTTTGATCCCCCATCTGGCATTGAAAAATGAAACGGGACCTTCCAATGGATCTAAAAGCGGATGATGTGAGATTAGTCTTCCGACACCGCCCGTAACATCAAAAAAGTAATTTTGGTTCTGTGCATGACTGTCCGATGGATTTAGCAGACACAAGGTGAATATCAAAGAGTACCATTTAGCTTTTATCGTTTTCAGAATCGGCATAACCTCATTAAAATTTTTTAACTTTTAAAGAAGGCCACAAAGATAAACCTCTTTTGCCTATATTTGCTTTTATAAATATTAAAGAATTTAATGATGATCAGAAATACTTTAATCTCTTTTTTTTGTGTTGTATTTTGGCTTGTTTCAACGGATCTGGTGGCTGAAACCAGAAATTTTCAGAATCCTTCTGAAGCACAGAAGCCCCGGAAACAGGTTGCAGATTCGCTCAAATGGAGTGTGGATTATATCAACAAGCTCCTTTTTTCACATGGAGAGTGGTACGTTACCGATAATTTGTATAAAAAACAGATTCAGGGTGTTTTGAATTATGCCGAAAATGATCCATTGGATACTGTGGTCATTCGTGTCAACCAATTGTTGAACGATCGCAATGTGATTTCTATTATGGATCGGCGTCCACAGGATATTCGCAACCCTTCAGGTGTGCCTGGTTACGTTTCGGAGCAAGAGGAAAGTAAAGGTGTGGAAATGATCAAAAGAAAAGTGCTTGATAGTTTGAATATTAGCAGAATAACTGTGCCGACAATGATCATGGAGTCGGAACTTTCGAAAGCACCAGTAGTTCCGGATGTAAATCCGAATCAATATCTTGGTAGGAAAAAGAAAGATCTCCCGTTAGAATTTGTGACAAATCTCGACTTAAAATTAGCTGCATTGCAGATTCCTCCCAATTGGACAGGTGCTGCATTGGATTCAGCCCGTCAGCAGATTTTCATAAGGTACCGATCAGCCTACAACGATTCAGTTTTGACTAATTGGCGCGAAAGGATTACCTTCGTTTATCGCACTCAATTTATTGCAGACCAAACGGATATTAAAATAAATAATTTTAAAAAATCCATTCAAGACCAAAATCGGTTAACATTAACAACCTATAACGATAAATTGGTCAGTACAGTCAATGATTCATTGAAAATCGCCCTGAAATATTTGGTCCTTCATGCTGAAGCAGATTCCTCGTTGATAAAGCTTGTAAACATTGCCGATGAGAAAACATCTTACTGGACAGCAAACCGTGATATTAAGCCAATCAGGATGTTTCTTAAAAATGCCCAAAAAGATTCGTTAAGTGTGATCCTTATCAATAACGGTAAAGGTGAGTTGAAATTGGTGATTGACGATGGTGTTAAACTTACCCGATTTACCGAAAGCCAGAACAGGTCGATCTTGTTTGAGCAAAAGGCTCCTGATAAGAAGTTGAAGAAAGTCGAATTAAAGAAAATTGTTTATCCTGCATGGTCGCTTTTTGGCAATGGGTCTATAGGGTTTACGCAAACATCCTTGTCAAACTGGGCAAAAGGGGGTGAAAGTTCGTTGGCTCTTTTGTTGATGAGCAAGTACAACGCAAATTACTCGAAAGATAAGGTCAAATGGGAAAACAGTGCAGAATTCCGTTATGGGATAAGCCAGACCAAAACGAGGGGTCTCGAAAAGAATGATGATAAATTTGAGTTACAATCCCGATTAGGGTATTCAGCATTTAAAAAATGGTTTTATTCGGGCGAGGCAAACTTCCGCACACAGCTTGCCCCGGGTTATACATTTCCAGATAAGGATCACCCAATTTCGGCATTTATGGCTCCAGGTTATCTGACAATGTCAATCGGTATGGATTATAAACCAAACAAGGACTTTTCGTTATTCCTTGCACCATTTACGTCAAAGACAACTTTTGTAAGGGATACAGTGATGATTGCTCCATCAAAGTTTGGACTTGAACCAGGCAAAAAACAATTGTGGGAACCGGGTATTATTGTTAAAGCCAACTGGCATAGGGCAATAACCGAAAATATTACTTACGATACAAAGGGTGAGTTTTTCAACAATTACAGATATACTTTTCAGAAATTCGCTTTTGAGTGGGAGCAAGTTGTCATTATGCGGGTCAGCAGGTTAATCAATGCACGGGTAATGACACAGATGGTTTATGATTACAACACCAAATTCCCGGTCCTTGATGTATTAGGTAAAGAGATTGGGCGTAAACCAAAACTTCAGTTTAAAGAGTTGTTTACAATTGGGTTGACGTATAAATTTTAGAATCTTGCAACTTGCAACTTGCGGCTGGTGACTTGCTACCCGTATCTGGCTGCTGGCAATTTGAAATTTCCAAATTTTCAAATTGTCAAATAAAATGAGGCAATCACAAAAATTGCGAACAAAAGACTTGCAATCCCATTGGTCGTTCCAAAGGCAAGGTTGACGCGGCTAAGGTCATTGGGCTTGATAATTAAATGCTGATAGGTCAGAAGTCCGATAAACAGGGTTGCACCCATTCTGAAAAGCCACCCGCCATTTAGAACAATATATGCTGCAATAACAAAAGAGGCGGCTATAATATGCACAAATACAGATAGTTGTAAAGCTTTTTTTATACCTGTCATGGCAGGGATGCTGTTCAGTTTGTACGACCTGTCGAAATCGACATCCTGACAAGCGTAAATAATATCAAATCCACTTGCCCAGAAAAAGACAACCATCGAAAATAGGAGCGGGGCAACTGCAAATTGTCCTGTTACTGCGAGATATGCACCGATGGGAGCCAATCCGAGTCCTGCACTCAGCACAAAATGACAAAGCGGTGTGATCCTTTTTGTGTAACTATAACCCAGTATCACAAATAGCGCTACTGGTGAGAGATAGAAGCAAAGGTCGTTGATCAACCAGGTTGTCGCCACAAATAACATTGAATTGGCAATTACAAACACAAGTGCCTTTCTAGCTGTAATAACACCTGCGGGGATTTCACGTTTTGCAGTGCGGGGATTGGCAGCATCAAAGGTCCGGTCTAGGTAGCGGTTAAACCCCATGGCCGAGTTTCGTGCAAATACCATACATCCAATTACTTTCAGAAGCAACCCCCATGAAATTTCGCCAGAACCCTGCTTTATGGCGAGAAAGAAACCAATCATTGCAAAAGGTAATGCGAAAATGGTGTGTTCAAATTTTACAAGGCGGGTATAATCGACGAATTTGTTCTTCATTGTGTTTTTGAATTGATCGGCGAAAATAGAAATATCGGTTGTTTTTTCAATCATTTTAACGATGGATTCATAAAAATACTATTTTTGAACAAAATGTAAGATTGAACAAAATGAAGGAATACAAGAAATACTTTAAACTCGACGCTTCACCTGCTGACCTATACAATGCCCTTACCAATCCTGTGATGATTGAAATCTGGACCGGGGACCCATGTGTGATGAACACCGAACCTGGAAGCGAATTTTCTTTATGGGACGGTGAGATTACTGGTCGTAATATCGAATTTGTCGAGAATTTTAAGATTGTTCAGCATTGGTATTTTGGTGAGGAAGGAGACTCTATTGTAACGATCAAGTTACATCCAGATAAGAAGGGAACCAATGTGGAGATCCATCAGACCAATATCCCGGACGATGCATATGATAACATGGTGGATGGTTGGGAAGAAGATTATATCGGGAGCCTTGCTGAGTTGTTTGATTAGCGGCTGGCGGCTGGCAACTAGCGGCTAGCTACTGGAAACTGGCAACTGGCAACTGGCAACTGGCGGCAGGCAACTAGTGGCTGCAAGTGATTCTAATACTGATTATTGTACGAGGTAGATTGTGTTTTTAATGAACATACACGACTATAAATTCGCATCAAAGGTCTAATCGCATCACATAATCGTCCATTACAAAACCTTCGCCGATATCAGCTACTACTGAGCCTATATTGACAAATCCCATCTTTTCATAAGCTTTTATGCTATTTGTATTGTATTTATTAACTGTGAGTTTGATTGAATTTGCACCTAAAGTTTTTGCACGATCAGCAATAAATTTCAGACCTACTTTGCCTAAGCCTGTTCCACGCTTTTCTTTAATGATATAGAACTTGCTTAGGAACAATTCATTGCCAGTCAGTTTTATTGAAATGTATCCGGATGGTTCCGACAAGTGCCTGATGATATAATACTCAAAACCTTCGGCTTGTATTTGTTTTGTCATTGCTTCAGACGACTGAAAATTGGTCACCATATAGTTGACCTGATCCTGTCCAATTATCGGGACATAGTGTTCGTTCCAGATTGTATAGGCAAGATCGGCGACAAGTTGAACCTGATTTTCCGTTTGCACCCTGTCTATTGCTATTGTATTGTAATTTAAGTTGTTATATAATTCAAAATTCTCGTCATCGAAGCAACAGAATATTACCTTATCAATTTCATTATGGGATTTCAGATAAGATTGAACGGATTCAAATGCGATCGAGGCTGCTTCCCGCTTAGGGAAACCATAAACACCGGTGCTGATATTGGGGAAAGCGATGGTTTTGATCCCGTTTTCTGTAGCGAGGCGTAGGCTTTGTTTGTAACATGAGGTCAGTGATCCCTTTTCGCGATAATTCCCTCCTTGCCAGACAGGGCCAACCGTATGGATTACAAACTTTGCAGGAAGCTTGAATCCAGGTGTAATTTTCGCATCACCTGTATTGCATCCACCGAGTAGTTGGCACACCTTTAAAAGTTCCCGCCCTGCAGCGCGGTGGATGGCACCATCAACGCCTCCACCACCCAAAAGGGAACGGTTGGCAGCATTTACAATCGCATCGACGTTCAGGCGTGTAATATCACCTTTTATGATTTCTATTCTTGCCATTTATGATTAATTATCTAATAATCTTATGTTTAAATAAATATTAAGAGAGGATTTTAATATTTTCTTCATATAAACGAACTCCATAAGTTTCTATAAACTCAACGGCAAAATCAGATATTGCATTATTTTTACTTGGATATGTTTCAGGCGTACATAAATAAGCTTCAACATTATATCCCAAGTAATTATAGTTGAATTTACCAAACCTTTCGTCAATCATTATAATCATTGATCGAAGCTGATTAATTGCTTTTTTCCTGTTATCATTTATAGTTTGAAGATTTGTGGTTGTCGAATTAAATTTAAACTCAGCAAAACAAAAATCTTTGTTGTTAAAAAAAATGCAATCGCAATGTTCTGGAGCTCTTCCTTTCAGGAAAAAACAACCATCAACAGCCCATATTGCTATATTTTCATTTTGAGGATTAACAACTTTGAACAATCGGGTAATGTCGATAATATTATCATTTCCTGTAACTGTTACACAATGACCAATTTGTTCATTATCGTCAATAAAAAAAAACTTCTTCATTCCTAAAACTGATACACTCTGATGGTTTTGTCGCCCTGTTCCTAAAAGCATCATCTAATTGGTTTATAATTTCATCTTGCGTCATTTTCGGGCAAATGTTTGAGCATGAATCGAATATAAATTATTGAAGTCGCTGCTTAACATTTCAGAGACAGTATCCAAATAGCTTTGTTTTATTAAGCCTGTCTTTTCATTGAAAACGCTTTCGCAATATACCTCTGAATTGCCCAAGGAGTAGGCATTAAAATTCTCTGGCTCTAAAAGAAATGGTTCTGGGATTATCTTAAATACATCCTCTTTTTTACTTATGTTTTTATCAATAACTCTTTTCGCGAACAACAAATTATTGATCACGGTTAGCACATATGGGCTATGAGTTGTAATAATAAGCTGATTACTGGAGTTTTGGTTTATCATTAAAGCAAATAACTCAATTACAAGTTTTTGGGCCACTGGGAATAGGTGAGCTTCAGGTTCTTCAATCCACCTTAATGATTTTTGTTGTTCAAAAATCACAACAAAAATATCCTGAAGGATTCTGATAACTTCCTGTTGACCGGAGGACGCATTGTGCAAAAAAACATAGTGGTCATTGTCATGCAATATTTTTTCTCCCCAACGGTCAATTAAATAATTTCCTTTTAGGATTTCATCAATTTTCATCTTGGCTAAAAGTAACGATTCTCTATTTCTCGCATTGTCAGGAAGACTGCTTATCAAGCCTTCAACATTCCCATATTTTTCAAACAGAGCCTTGATTTTAATAACACGCTCCATGAATTTTAGCATCAGCGTTTCATCAATTGTCTGCTCTTTCTTTTTGAAAGATCCTTGTTTTCGGTTATCATCCAATCGAATTTGAATCCTTGTAAAAAGATATTTTTCAAATAAATCTGAATAGCCAACAGTTGCATTTCTTCCAGCTATCATAAATAATGCATCATCATGATTATTTTCAAAGGATGTATTAATTAAATTAGATAGTTGTTGAATATATTTTATTTTCTCCTGTTCAAGAGCTAATTGCTCATGTGAACTTTTTGCTACATGAATTTTTAATTCAACTTTGTTAATTGAGGTCTTAATGTTACGTAAATCACTTTTGAGTGATTCACTAAGAAAACCTCTACTAAATTCTGTTCTTAGTTTTTTTGTTCTTGGATACAATGATAATCTCAACCATTTTACTTCGCTATAGCAATATTTTATCTCAAATTCCGGTAAATAAAAAGTTGAACCAAAAAAATCATAATATTTTTCCCTAATCGGAATAATTAAATCTGATGTAATATCTAGATAGTCTTTGTCTGACTTATAAAACTGATTAAAAAAATCATCGTTTAGTGATTTGAAGAAATAGATCAGTTTGGCAATCGTACTTTTTCCACTCGCTTGTTCACCAATTAAAACAAGCAGACTTTTAATTTCGATTTCAGCTTCTTTAATGGCACCAAAATTCTTTATATATATTTTTTGCATAAGATTTTGTTTTTCAAAAAGTCACTTAAATATTTAAGATGGTGGAATTTAATAAATTGCACTTAACTATCTTATTTGCGCCCCAACCTCCCTTTCGTAAACACTGATCAACCGGTTCACTGTTTTTTCGATTTGCTTGTCATTCAACGTTTTTTCATCATCCTGAAGGATAAAGCTCACAGCATACGATTTTTTCCCATCCGGAAGGTTTGCCCCTTGATAAACGTCAAAAATATTCACACTTTTAAGGATTTGTCGTTCTGCCTTGAATGCCAATGCTTTGATAGTGCTAAACTGCACATTTTTGTCGATCAGCAGAGCAAGGTCACGCCTTACTTCGGGATATTTTTTGAGTGGAGCATAAGCTGCTTTGTGATTTTTAATCGCTTTGAGGATAACCGTCCATCGAAGGTTGCCATAAAATACATCGGAGCTGACATCCATTTTTTTAAGGATTTTCTTGCCGACATAACCGATCTGACAGATCGATACGTTGTTATATCGGTATTCGAGGCCTTCGGAATAAATATCATTCGATATCGATTCAATAGCACAGTTTTCGACTGCTACGCCAATCCTTGTCAGTATATTCTCAACATTGGCTTTTAAAGTGAAAAACGATGTTGGTTCTTCCTTAATGGCCCAGTTTCCGGCTTCCTTTTTGCCGGTGATCCAAATCGAGATATGCTCTTCCTCGCTATAATTCTTAACCGGGTTGTCGAAGGTCTTGCTTCCATCGAAATGGTAAACATTACCAAACTCATACAACTTCAGGTCTGCATTGCGGAAATTTGTATTACGGTTAATCGCTTCAAGTCCGCAAAATAGCAAAGTCTGGCGCATCCCGTTAAGGTCGGAACTGAGCGGATTAAAAAGCCGTACGGTATTTTCAGGTTTGAAAGTTTCCAGTTGGTCGTAATAGGAGATCTTAGTTAACGAATTCGACATGATTTCGTTAAAGCCCCTTGCGGTGAACATTTCGGAAATCAGGTTCTGCAACTTCATCTTATCGGGACGGGGAGCATGTTGAATGGCCGATTTGATCGACTTATTCGGTTCAACATTGTTGTAGCCATAAATACGAAGGATTTCTTCTATAATATCAGCTTCACGCTTTACATCGACACGATATGGTGGAACAGCAAGTTCTAGACCATCTGATGTTTCCGATTTGATTTCAATTTCAAGTGAAAGAAGAATGTTTTTAAGGGTTTCTTTTGGAATCTCTTTGCCAATCAATCGGTTAATGTTAGAATAGGTAACCGTTACCGGGAAAGATGCCAGAATGGATGGGTCAGCAACCACATCCACCACGTCGGAAGATATTGTTCCACCTGCGACCTCCTTAATGAGCAGGGCTGCACGTTTTAAGGTGTACATTGTCCCATTTGGATCTACACCACGCTCGAAACGGAATGAAGCATCGGTATTCAATCCATGACGACGGGCAGTTTTGCGGATATAAACCGGGTTAAAATAGGCACTTTCCAGGAAAACATGGGTTGTGCTTTCTTTTACTCCCGAATGTAAACCACCGAATACTCCACCAATGCACATGGGTTCTTCTGAATTGCAGATCATCAGGTCCTTATCCGACAGTTCCCGTTCAACCCCATCAAGCGTCACAAATTTTGTTCCAGCCTCCAGCGTTCTCACAATGACCTTACCACCTGTAATTACAGAAGCATCGAACGCATGTAACGGTTGGCCGGTTTCATAAAGAACATAATTGGTTACGTCAACAATGTTGTTGATCGGGTTCAGTCCGATCGCCTTCAACCTGTTTTTTAACCATTCAGGTGATTCCTTGACGGTTACATCAGAAATAGTAACCCCGCAATATCTCGAACATGCCTGACTGTCCTCAATCGTAACAGGAATTGAAAGGTTTTGATTGTCTGTACTAAAATGATCAATATTTGGTCTGCAATATTTTACAGATGAGTTTTGACTTAAAGTTGCGGCAAGATCGCGTGCAACACCGATATGTGAAGCACTGTCGATCCTGTTCGGGGTCAGATCAACTTCGAGAACGTAATCGCTTTGAATTTTAAAATAGGTGCTGGCTGGAGTTCCAGGTATCGCATCGGCGTTTAAAACCATAATGCCACTGTGATCGTTGCCAAGTCCGATTTCATCTTCGGCACAGATCATCCCCATCGACACTTCACCCCTGATTTTTGATTTCTGGATCGTGAACTGTTCTTCACCTTTGTAAAGGACAGTACCTACAGTGGCTACAACAACCTTTTGCCCGGCAGCAACATTTGGTGCTCCGCAAACAATTGGAAGATTGTCACTATTGCCAATATTAACAGTAGTTACACTTAAATGGTCTGAATTGGGGTGTTTGTGGCAAGTAATTACTTCCCCAATAATGATTCCTCTTAAACCACCTTTGATCTGTTCGACTTCTTCGACACTTCCAGTCTCGAGACCGAGTTGTGTGAGTGTGGCAGCGACTTTAGCAGGTGAAAGATCGAGATTTATATAATCTTTGAGCCAGTTGTATGAAATATTCATTTTATATTTGTGCTTGATAATGATTTGTGGCAAAGGTAGGTAATTTAGGGCCAATGCCAAAATATGAAAACTTATAAGTATTGATTATATTTGTTAATTATCACAAAATCAATATCATACGTTGTTTTGAAAAAAAATCAAAATAATAAATTGATATTTTTTTCGACAATTTTGTGAAAACTATTTTTTTGAATTGTCGAATTATTATTTTGCACTACTGAAACAAACGATTGTTTCGGAGATATATAAAATGTTAATTAATTAATTTACAAAGAATTAGGCACTATCTCAATCTAAATACAATATGGCAACAAGCAATAAACCGCGAATAGTAAAAGATTACGACAAGCTTCCGCTCGATGTTCAGGGGCAAATTAAAATTGCATACCCGGCTGGATTTTCTGGAAATCTGATCACTTATATTGATGCTAAGGGGAAAGTTGTATCGGCTTTACCGTATGAAACCGACGATCGTTATTATCTGGTCCGAATGACGTTGGAAGAGGCCAATAACATTGTTGAAAACGATGACGATTTTGGGGATGACGGCATTCTTCGTGATGATTTTGCCTTACAGGAGTTCGAGGGGCATGATGATGTCGATGATGTTGACGATATTCCCGACGACGTACCGGAAGATGACGATGACGACGATATTTAGTCTGCAGTAGTTTAGTTTATCATATAAAAAAGTCGGAGAAGATATTTATTTCTTCCCCGACTTTTTTGTTTCTATACTTCTATATTTCTATTTTATTTCTATTTATTTCCATTATTACTTTTGTAATTCCTGACCGATATAAAAGATGATTTCCTCTTTCATTCCGGGTTTGAACCATGTGATGTCGGGGTCGTGCCTGAACCAAGTTAATTGCTTACGGGCATATTTTCTCGAATTGGACTTAATCTTCTCTTTGGCCTCTGTCAAAGTTATTCTGTTCTCAAAATAGTCAAACAATTCCCGATAACCTACTGTATTTAAGGCATTAAGCTTCTTGAAAGGGAATAATCCAAGTGCCTCTTTCTCAAGCCCTTCGGCAAACATCAAATCAACCCGCCGATTGATTCGGTCATATAATAATTCCCGTTCACAGTTTATTCCGATTTTGATTATGTTGAAGTTGCGAACTTTTGATGGATTTGTCCTGAAGGATGAATAGGGCTGGCTAGTCATCAGGCAGATTTCGAGGGCATGTAGAATCCTTTTGTGATTTTTCAAATCAACATCTTGAAAATAAACTGGATCGAGTTGGCTTAACAACTCTTTCAATGGTTCTATTCCTTCATTTTCAAAACGTTTGACCAATGAATTCCGGATGTTGGTATCCACATTGGGTAAATCATCTATTCCTTTGCAAAGTGCGTCAATGTAAAGCATTGATCCACCTGTCATCAGGATCACATCATATTTACTATACAACTGGTCAAGCTTCTGCAGGACTTCCTGTTCAAACTTGCTGGCATTGTAATAATCATGAATTGAATGTGATTGTATAAAATGGTGCGGAATAGTTGCAAGTACCTCATGATCAGGTACAGCAGTACCAATTTTCATCTCTTTATAGATTTGCCTTGAATCGCATGAGATAATCTCAGTATGGTAATATTTGGCGATTTCTTCACTTAAATCAGTTTTGCCTACCCCAGTGGGTCCAAGGAGAATGATCAGCGATTTGGACATTCTTTTCGATTTTTTAATACAGCACAAATCTAACACATTCTCTCAAACTCATTATTTCCCTTATTTCAATTGTTTTTCAACACTATTTCTTCTACTAAATAACTTCCCCGATTTCACCATAGATCATGTTCAGGTCTTCAAGCTCGCCAAAGTCAGTAAAAACGTTCTGAAGTTCCGAATCTTCATTAACCAATAGATCAGTATCATAGCGATTGGTAGAACTTTGGACCGGAACCATCCCCCTGTTTAGGGTTACTACTGGCGTATTCAATTTCTTTTCCATAACAATCTCACTTAATTCTATATACAAAGATTTCTGATTGAGAACATCAAAAATGTAGATCAGTTTATCCTCTTTCTCTTTCAGATAATCACCAATGACACTTTTCTTCATTGAAAGTGAGTTTTGTTTTTTTGAAGAGTAACTTTCGAACATTGCGATTTCAAAACCTTTGTCCCATTCCTCATCTGCAAGATAGAAAGTCGCAAGCTGGGAAGGGTCATATTTACATTCATCCTGAATTGCTTCATGAAGCTCAAAAAAAGTGTTTTTTGCATCTGCATCTATATGCAACACAAAATTTTCAATCTTGTCCGATATAATCCTAAATTTGAATACCATAATTTTTGCATCAGAAGGGGATTAACCCGTAAAATTTGATCCTAAAGGTAGTTCTACAAGATAGGCAATAGAATTAAAAAAGTATTAAAAAATGTTAACTAACGAATATTGGCGCATAAATAATTGAAATATAGCCTGTTGTAAGAGTGCAAGTTTTTTTTACCTGAATTTACTCAACGAAATTTTAAAAAGATAATTGATTGATATTTAGTGTGATAAATATATTAGCATAATCTATTTTTTCTAAGTCGGGAAAATGAATTTCAAAAAAATTATATTATTTTAACCTTTCAAATCCTGTTCTGCCATAAATTCAGTTCTTAAAACTTAATAAAACGAATTTCGTAAATGATTTCTGAATCATTTAAATTTCTGAATTACAGGCTGTTTTGTTCGAATATTATAAAAAAGGAGGCCGGATGAATGCCGGCCTCGCTATGTAAACTTTATGGATCAATATCTGCGATAAGAAATTCCGTTTTGGAAACCGGAACAGCTTTAAATCACTTACGGCTAGTTGCCAGAAGCCAATCGCCAGCCGCTTTTGCCCCTATTGATTGTCCTTAATGAAATTCAGGCACGAGCCGGCTTTGAACCAGTCGATCTGAGCTTCATTGTAAGTATGTTTTGTGAAAATCTGATTAGTTGATCCATCCGAATGGTGCAGATTCAATTGTAGAAGCTGGCCAGGAGCAAAAGACTCCAGACCAATCACATCAATAGAATCATCCTCACGGATTAACGTATAATCTTCAGGATTAGCAAAAGTAAGCGCTAGCATACCCTGCTTTTTAAGATTTGTTTCATGGATACGTGCAAACGACCGTGTCAATACAACCCTTGCCCCTAAATGACGTGGTTCCATGGCCGCATGTTCACGCGATGAACCTTCGCCATAGTTTTCGTCACCGATAACAACCGAACCAAGGCCATCTTTTTTATAAGCCCTTGCTGTATTGGGAACTGTGTCGTAATCGCCGGTCAACTGATTTTTCACCGAATTGGTTTTCCCATTAAAATCATTGATGGCACCAATCAACAGGTTATTAGAGATATTGTCCAAATGACCACGATATGTGAGCCAAGGTCCTGCCATCGAAATATGGTCGGTGGTACACTTCCCACGTGCTTTAATCAACAATTTCAGGTTTATCAGGTCTTTCCCATCCCATGGAGTGAAAGGTTCGAGCAACTGCAACCGGTCTGATTCCGGATTGACAACAACTTCGATATCCTGAAATTCAGTTGATGGTGGGATTAGTCCCTGATCTTCACAAGCAAATCCATTCACAGGAAGATTATCTCCTGTAGGTGGATCCAATTTTACAAGCTCCCCGTTTTCATTGGTCAAAAAATCGGTTTCAGGATTGAAATCCAAAGTTCCCGCTATCGCGAAAGCCGTAACGATCTCAGGCGATGCCACGAAACCATGTGTTTTTGGGTTGCCGTCAGTCCTTTTGGCAAAATTCCGGTTAAAAGAGGTCATGATTGAATTTTCCGGAAGGTTAGCAGCATTATGACGAGCCCACTGTCCGATACATGGTCCACAGGCATTTGCCAAAACTACGCCTCCCATTTCCTCAAAAGCTTCGAGAAACCCATCGCGGGCAACCGTATAACGGACCAATTCTGAGCCTGGCGTAACTGTATATTCTGCCTTAACTTTGAGGTTCTTTTGTTTGGCCTGACGTGCAACAGATGCAGCCCTTCCAATATCTTCATAAGATGAATTTGTACACGATCCGATCAAACCCACTTTCATCTCCATTGGCCACCCTTTCTCTTTGGCTACGGTTTTGAATTGTGAAAGTGACGTTGCAAGATCGGGAGTAAATGGGCCATTGATTTGTGGCTCCAGTTCCGAAAGGTTGATTTCGATCACCTGGTCGAAATAGTTTTCGGGATGAAGGTAAACATCTTCGTCGGCTTGAAGGCATGTAGCAACCGACTGAGCCATTTCGGCTACATCGGTGCGTCCTGTTGCTTTGAGATAATCGCTCATACTTTCGTCGAAGGCAAAAGTGGAGGTTGTGGCACCAACTTCTGCGCCCATATTGCATATTGTACCTTTACCGGTACATGAAATACTCGAAGCTCCCGGTCCAAAATATTCGATGATGCACCCTGTTCCCCCTTTAACAGTAAGGATACCGGCAACTTTTAGGATAATGTCCTTGGGTGAAGTCCAGCCGCTTAATTTCCCGGTCAGGTTAACTCCGATCAGTTTTGGAAATTTCAATTCCCATGGAATACCGGTCATCACATCAACAGCATCGGCACCGCCAACACCAATGGCGATCATGCCGAGGCCACCTGCGTTAACCGTATGGGAATCGGTTCCGATCATCATACCACCTGGAAAGGCGTAATTTTCAAGGACTACCTGGTGGATGATCCCAGCACCTGGTTTCCAGAAACCTATACCGTATTTCTTTGAAACCGAAGCCAGAAAATTATAAACCTCTTTGTTCACCTCTTCTGCTTCTTTCAGGTCTTCGGTTGCACCGGTACGTGCCAGAATAAGGTGGTCGCAATGGACGGTCGAGGGGACAGATACCACATTCTTCCCGGCCTGCATAAATTGTAGCAAAGCCATCTGGGCAGTGGCGTCCTGCATTGCAACGCGATCGGGATCAAAATTCACATACGAAACCCCTTTTTCAAACGGCAGTGTCGGAAAATCTCCCGAAAGGTGTGAATAAAGAATTTTCTCCGTTAGGGTAACTGGTCTGCCAAGCAGTTTGCGCAATTTGTTAACTCGTTCAGGCATTTGTGAATACACCTTACGAATCATCTCAATGTCGTATGCCATATTGAATTGTTTTAAAATTTTATTTTGACTGCAATGTTAATTAATTAAGATGAGAATTTGGGTTCAAAAATTCCTGTTTTTATTAACACATTAATTGAAAGTTAGTTTTAAATTAGCAAAATTATTATAGCTCATTCAGACCCAAAATATCATGATGTGGATTAAGCCTTTGGTTTTGGAAAATTTAAAGATCGCGTTCCAGTCCATTCGCGGAAACCTGGTGCGTTCGATTCTTACTATTTTGATTATTGCGGTTGGGATTTCGGCATTGGTCGGAATTTTAACGGCCATCGATTCTATTAAATCTTCGATTACTACAGAATTTACCCGATTGGGGGCCAATACCTTTAGTATCCAGAGTCGTAGTATGCGCATTCAGATCGGTAACCAACGGTCAAGGACACGTAATTACAGTTATATCAGCTTTTTTCAGGCACGCGACTTTCGTGAAAGGTATGTTTTTCCGGCATCTGTCTCTATTTCGGTATTTGCCACGCAAACTGCCACAATAAAATTCGAGTCAAAAAAAACCAATCCAAACATTACAGTCAGGGGAATTGATGAGAATTTTCTCAAGACTGCTGGTTATGAAGTAGAATTAGGCCGTAACCTGACGTTTCAGGAGTCATTTAATGGGAATAATGTTGCACTGATAGGTGCTGCTTTGGTTAAGAAACTCTTTCCGAATGATGTCGATCCACAAGGTAAATCAATCTCTGTTGGAAGTGGTAAATATCAGGTAGTTGGAGTGTTAAAAGACAAGGGAAGCGGCTTTGGGTCTTCAAGTGATCAGATTGTATTGATCCCATTTACAAATGTTAGGCAATACTTCCCACGTCCCCAAATGAATTTCAGAATCAGCGTGATGCCCGATACCCCACAATTGCTGGATGCGGCAATCGGTCAGGCTGAGGCAGTTTTCCGGAATATCAGAGGCTTGAACATTATCGACGACTCCGATTTTGTTGTCGAAAAGAGCGATAACCTTGTCAAAGTTCTACTCGACAATATCAAATATGTGACCCTTGCGGCTACAATCATTGGTTTTATTACCCTGATGGGCGCAGCGATCGGTTTGATGAATATTTTGTTGGTGACTGTTGTGGAGCGTACCAGGGAAATCGGGATCCATAAAGCTTTAGGGGCCAATTCACGTTCCATTAAGCAGCAATTCCTGATCGAATCGATTATCATCGGTCAGTTGGGCGGGTTTCTTGGGATAATTTTGGGTATCATGGCTGGAAACGGCGTGTCGGCCTTAATCGGGAGTTCGTTTATTGTTCCATGGGAATGGATGTTTGGTGGCGTTGTTTTGTGCCTGATCGTAAGCCTCGCTTCAGGTGTGCTTCCTGCTATTAAAGCCTCGAAATTGGATCCAATAGAGGCGCTGAGGTATGAGTAATGGGAGGATTGGAAAATTGAAAATAGAAAATGGAAATTGGAAATTGGAAATTGGAAATTAAAAAGTGAATTATGAATGTTGCAGAGAAAAGGGATTTTATACACAGTCATTTAGATCAAATCGAAGAAAGTATGATTAATCAGTTTTATGATGCCCTTTGTGATGAAGAAACTTTAAAAACGAAGTTAATAAGTCGGGCTGAAAAGTCCGAAGGCGATATTCAAGCCGGAAGGTTATATTCAAGAGCAGAATTAGAACAACGATTGAATCAACAAAACAAGTGATGAAGCTTGTTTATACAGAGCAAGCAATTGAAAGCCTTGAGGAAGCCCTGGATTTTATCATCAATAAAGTCTCTAATGAAAAATTGTTGGAAATTAGAGGTAAGATTCTAGATAAAGCAGAAACTTTGGCACTTCAACCTTTTCAAGGTCAAAAAGAACCATTTTTAGAGCATTTAGGCTTAGGGCATCGTCGTTTAGTTGAAGGCCATTACAAAATAATCGATAGAGTTATTGATAATTATGTTTATGTGACCGATATTTTTGATTCAAGACAAGATCCCTACAAAATGAAAGGTTGATCAAATCGACGCCGGTCAATTTTTATTTAAAAAAAACAAATTCAAATGAAATTTACCTTTATAAGTCTTTTTAGCCTTCTTTTCGTATTGAACAATCAAGTCCTTGCCTGTACCACTTTTCTGATATCCGGTAAATATACCGTCGATGGTAAACCAATTCTCTACAAAAACAGGGATACCGACGAAATGCAAAATTCGCTGGCTTTTTTCAATGATGGCAAATACAAATATATTGGGTTGGTGAATGGAACTGCTTCCTGGAGCAAGGAAGTTTGGGGAGGTTACAATGAGGCTGGTTTTGCAATTATCAATACAGCAGCCTATAACAACAACATTGGCGACACAACCAATCTGAAGGATCAGGAAGGTGTAGTTATGAAACTCGCCTTGCAAACATGTGCCTCGATTCAGGATTTTGAAAACCTTCTCAAATCCATGCATAAACCACTTGGAGTCGATGCCAATTATGGCGTTATCGATGCTTTGGGTGGCGCTGCTTATTACGAAACAGGGAATTTCCGTTTTACGAAATATGATGCCAACGATACAACCATTACAAAAAATGGGATCCTTGTTCGGACGAATCATTCCCTAAGCATGGATCTTACAAAAGGTTTCGGTTTTAACAGGTACAATACAGCCTTGAATACACTGAATAAAGCTTACGCGGATAAAAAACTAATTCCACAGAATCTGTTCAATCTGCTATCCAGAAACTTGTACCACACCTTGACCAAAACTGATTTGGCATCGGATTTGCCAAAAAAGCGCAATGTTCCTGAATTTAAATTCTTTATCGATTACATTCCACGCGTATTGACGGCTTCCGCTATTATGATCGTTGGTGCAAAAGATCAAATGCATGTCAAAGAGGCAATGATGTGGACTGTCCTGGGATTTCCACTCACTTCAGTAGCAATACCCACGTGGATATCGGCAGGTGAGCAAATGCCGAAAGCGGTTACGATGGATCAGAATTTAAAATCACCCATTTGTGCGGCATCCTTAAAATTTAAGTCGGAGTGCTTCCCAATAATTTACGACAAGGGTACGAATTATATTAACTTTTCAGTTGTGGCCAATCAACAGAAGAATGGCTATCTACAATTGTTTCAACCAATTGAAAAAGAGATTTTCGATAAGACAAATGTTTTGATTGCTGATATTGAAAAAGGGAAAAGAACGGAAGTTGACATACAATCATTTTACGGCTGGATTGATCAATTCCTTTCAAAAACATACCAAGAGCAATTTAAAATGGATATTTTCGAAAATTAGGGTTGGAACTTGTACCTGAAATATCGTTGTAATACATTGAATTATAGGTGATTGATCAGAATGACAAATTAAACTTCGATAGTATTACGATTTATCCTACAACTTTATCAAAAACCCAAACTTATAGGCAAAGTTTTCATGTATTGAATTTAGTCTATATGGTCCGTAACGATAATAAATTCCGGCTCCCCACGAAATATAACCTACCCTTAAAAGGTTATTTAATTCAATACCAGTCTCATAGAAACCTTTGCTATAATCCTTGAAGTGAAATTGGTTCTTATATTTGTCGTCCAAACGGCCAAACCCTATATTCTGTGCAAAAATCACAGCGGGTTTTGTTTTGTAGTTTTCAGGAAACATCCATGTGCTAAAATCTTGACGAAAATGAACTGCCGCGAAACGTGTGGATGCAAATTCGTTGAGTTGCATTGTCGCGAACGACCAGGGTGCTGCCAGCGAAAAATTACCCGCGAAACTTCCGTAACCGTTAAAATACTCTATTACAGGTGCGTCATTGGTCATCAGGCCACCGCGTAATAGGATCGTTGTTGTTCCCAACTTCGAAAACGGAAGATCGAATTTCCCTTTGAATTCGATCTTTGTATATTGGTACTGACTGTTTAAGGTTGCAAGTCCCTGAATCATTGTTAGATAAAAATCTGGAGTTGGTGAAGCGGTTTCTTTTGGCTCATCATCATCCATTCGAAATTTACTACCAACTGAATAGTTGATCTGTAATCCTGTACGTGTCAGGCTAATCGGGACGAACGGATGTGCCAGAAGAAATGGGGAACCACTGGATGCGCGGTTTTCGGATTGATCGGAAAATAGGAAGAAATTTAGTTCATTCGTTGCGTGGTATTCAATGCCTGTGGTGAACCGTTTGGTAGAATACATATTACTGACAAGAAGGTTGCGGAAGTTTTCAGGATTGAGCAACGACAGGTTTTCAAGAAACTCAGGTTCACCATATTCTACGCTTCTGTCTTTGTATCCCAGGTGAATCCTGAATTTTAAACTTCCTGACGGATAGATATTTACCCATTCACCGTGCCTTATTGACTTATCTTTAAGTCCATAACTGAAATACCCTCCAACTGTTAAGTAATTGGATAGTGTCCGGTTTGATTCCATCTCCAATCCCAGTTTTATCCCTTCATAAAGATTGTATCCGAAAAAGCGGTCATAATTCAAGTCAAATTTCCCCAATGGAATCTTTCCTTCTGCCAGAAACCGTATCATTTTGATCTGTTTTTTCCTAATAAAAGCGATGACGGCACTGTCATTGGATTGGAGCGAGGTTTTAAAATCCTCTGGTTTCAAAAGTGGGTTAATCTCCTGCTGGTAAATATTAACGACTGATTCAACGTAAAAGTCATCAGGAGTGTCTTTATTTTTAATCTTTTGATCTTCAATGGCTTCCTTTCTGAAAAATGCACTTATTTTTATTTCAGCAGGCAATACAACACCATTGACTTGTTCGAAACTCTGCTCGATTATAAGGTTTGGTTTGTTTTCTTTGTTTTGCACAGATTGGGCAACTATTTTCATAAAAGTGAATTTTGAATGGTTCACTTGTGCTTTACCGCTGAGACCATCAAATTTTTTCCCCGGCTTTGGATCAAAACCAATCCAGAAAAGTGTATCGCCTGTTGGAGTTATAGAATCGGATATATTATAGTTATATTTTTCTGCTGCCGATTTTGAAAATGGTGTTAAGTATCTCTTATTAAATAAGTTAATGACCGTATCTGTCATTGAAACAGCACTTAAATGCTTGCAAATATTCTTAAACAGGCTATTCTCTTTTCCTTCGGTCTTTATGGATAGGATTTCAGATTGATTGTAAACGGGTTTGAGTATCTTTATTTGGGTTAGTGTCTCAATTGAAAATAGTAAATTGTTAATATCTTGATATTCAGTATTTTCATTTTTAAGAGTCACGATTGTTTCAGGTTTCGCGCTGGAACTGAACCTGATTTTCTGAAAGGAGATACCACTGTAACTGTCATAAAAGTTGGGGGAATGTTCTGGAAGATGTTTGATTAACCTGACAATCAATGAATCTAAGGTTCTCGTTTGACTGGCAGTAGAATACTGAGTGCATCCTAATAACAAAATGACAACGGCAAGACTGTTACTCCGTAGTCTCCTCCAGTTCATTGAGAGTCGCGATAAGTTGTTGACGGTATTTCCCATATAAGGAGTCGAAACCTTTGTGAAACAGGTAAAAAATAGATGCAATAAGGGTTGACATTACAATTAGAATAATCAATCCGCCAAGAATAATTGTTTTCAAATTCAAATTTCCGGGTTCCGAATTATAACTGATCCCTTCCCAGAATCCAAGAAAGAAGCCAGCTCCCTGTGCCATCAATAAGATGATCAAAGCAAGGTAAAACTCTTTTTTAAAAGTGTCAAGTAGTTGGACCACCTTTCTCAACGCAATTTTTATATTATTGGATGTTAGGCTTTTAATGCTTAGTTTATGAAACCTGTAAACGAAAAGGATAAAAGTGAACATCAGAAGGCAATTTACAACGATTCCGATGATGCTAATTGCCAATGGTGGTTTCATCTTTTCATCAATGTATGATGGGAAATATTGATCCGCAATTGTTAACAGAATAAATATTCCAAGAAACCAGAATCCTATTTTCACATTGCGCTCCAATTTCGCTAAAATACCAGTGCTTTTTCGCCGCAACATTTGCACGATATCTTCGCGATTTACCAAATGGGACTGATCCTTCGCCTCAGAAACTTTTCCCCATGCTTTCTTTAGTTCGTTCAGTTCCATTTATGCAATACCTTTCATTATGGATTCCAATTTTTTCTTGATCCTGTTCATTTTAACCCTTACATAATTCTGCGTGATCCCTGTGATCTCGGCGATTTCTTCATACGATTTGTCTTCAAGATAGAGCAAAATGATTGATTTTTCTATTCCTGTTAGCTGACCAATGGCAGTGTGCAACATATTCAGATTTTCTTCAAGATCAGTATCATATTCATCATCGACAACTGGAGGCAAATCCCTGACAAACTGTGCTTTAATGTTCTTCTTTGCCCCACGTTTAAAAGCTGTAATCGCAGTGTTAATGGCAACGCGGTACATCCATGTCGAAAATTTTGATTGTTCCTTGAAAGAACCGTAAGATTTCCAAAGTTGAATTAAAATCTCCTGAAAAAGATCCTTCCTGTCATCCACATTGTCACAATATATTCTTGTGACTTTGTGGATGATAGCCTGATTGGAAGTGATATTTTGAAGAAATTCCTCTTTCACGCTTCTTTCTTAGTAAGGGTTATTTCGGAATAATTACAACACTTGGGTGAAAATGAAAAATTAGTTTGAACTCATTTTTAAAAGGTTTACTTCTTCCGGGGTAAGCATACGCCACCTTCCACGTGGAAGGTCTTTTTTCGTCAATCCGCAGAAGTAAACCCTATCAAGTTTAATTACCTTATAACCAAGGTGTTCGAAAATCCTGCGAACAATCTTGTTTTTCCCGGAGTGGATCTCTATGCCGACTTGCTTTTTGTCGTCGTCCGATACATAACTAACCGAGTCGGCAGCAACAAAGCCATCCTCAAGGGTAATCCCATCTACGATCTCCTGAAGGTGATTTTTTGTAACATTCTGATCAGTAAATACATGGTAGATTTTTTTGCGATTATACTTTGGATGAGTCAACCGTTTGGTAAGGTCGCCATCGTTGGTAAAGAGCAATAAACCTGTAGTGTTTTTGTCGAGCCTGCCAACCGGATAGATCCTTTCAGGACAAGCATTTGCAATGAGTTCCATCACAGTTTTATCAGCATGTGGATCTTCGAGAGTTGTGACGTAGCCTTTGGGCTTGTTTAACAAGACATATACCTTTTTCTCTGACGAGATGACCTTTCCGTTAAAACTGACCGAATCGCCCTGTAAAACCTGATGTCCCATTTCTGAAACAATCTTACCATTTACCGTAACGCATCCCGTCGCAATGAAAGTATCTGCCTCACGGCGGGAACATAAACCCGCGTTGGCAATGTAGCGGTTAAGTCGCATTGAGCCTGGCTCTTTGTTTGTCTTTGATTTTGGTGCACGTGGCGTCGAAGTCACCTCATTGTGAAGATTTTGTTTGCCGAATTTCCCACGTAAGACTTTCCCTTCTTTGTTGAGAAACTGGTCCGATTCAGCCCGTTCGATAATTTTAGGTGCCCGTTTTTGAATAACGTCCCTTCTGAAAACATCAGAAGTGCGCTCTTTAAATCCGCTCCTTCCTGCAGTTGACGCAGATGCAGGCCTTGATCCAGAACTAGTTTTAATCACTTTTGTTTTACCGATCCTTTTCCCGGATACCGGTTCCCCTCTTTCGGGCCGGGGCGAATAGGGCCGCCTGCCCTGATCTGTTGGGGTTGAATCCCGTTTACTTACCCTTGGCCTGGTTCCTGGCTCACGTTTCCCGACGGTACGCGATGTTGTGCGCTCCTGTCCTCTTTCTCTTTTAATGATCATTGCTTTGTTTCCTACTATTTTGAAATTTCGGGTGCAAATGTCGGAAAATTATTTGAGGCTTTGATTTTATCTTTCCTATTAAAGGTCAAAATCTTTTTTTAATCGCATTTTGTTCGTTCAATATCCTATCTTTAGGGAGGTTCTAATATTTAAATATCAGTAAATCAGTCGATAAGATTTTGTAGATCAAATATATTTTATTATCTTTGCCAATAAAGATAGCTAAATTATTGGGAGATGAGTAGAAGATATAAAACGCAAGGGAAAATAGGACTATTTGATAAGGAATTTGCGACCAAGCAATTGGCGGAAATGGGAAACCCATTGGAAGCCATTAGCAAAGTGGTTGATTTTGAGTATTTTAGGCCTTTGCTGGAATCTAAGATGCTTAACACCAACAAGAAGAACAATGCAGGTGCTAAACCTTTCGATGTTGTAGTCATGTTCAAGATCATGTTGCTCCAACGCTATTACAACCTTGGGGATCATCAAGTTGAATACCAAATTGTTGACCGGAATAGCTTTAAGAATTTTTTGGGACTTGAGACCGGTGATAAGGTACCAGATGAAAAGACTATCTGGTTGTTCCGCGAGAAACTTACCCAGATGGCCGTTGTAGAAGACCTCTTCGACAAGTTCAAGGTTTATCTGAACGATAAAGGTTTAATATTCAACGAAGGAAAAATTGTTGATGCCAGTTTTACAGAAGTACCGCGCCAACGCAACACCAGGGAAGAAAACAAACAGATCAAGGAAGGCAACGGGGATGATCTTTGGAATGACAATCCCCACAAGAAGTGCCATAAAGATATTGATGCCATGTGGGCGAAGAAAAATGACGAAACTTTTTATGGATATAAGAACCATGTGAAGATCGATGACAAAAGCAAGTTGATCGACACGTACATGGTTTCGGACGCATCTGTCCACGATTCAAAGGTTCTTGACCTTCTTATTACTGAGAGCGATGAAAATCAACCACTTTATGCCGATAGCGCTTACACCGGCCCAAATAATGAGCAGTCAATATCAGATTGTAATATGACCAACCAGGTATGCGAAAAAGGTAAAAAGAACCAGCCATTAACAGCAGAACAGCATGCCAGTAACAGGACAAAATCAAAAACAAGGGTACGGGTCGAACATGTTTTTGGATTTATGGAACAAAGCATGAGGGGGTTATATATCTGGTCAATCGGAATGGCACGGGCGACTGGCATCATTGGGTTGATCAACCTCACCTACAACATCTTCCGTTAT
>JBAXWR010000469.1:0-3810 GCA_037128295.1 Mariniphaga sp. | reverse complement strand
CCTGAAAATCAGCTTTGTACCGACGATTTTGCCGGCCACTTTGCGCACAATGCGAACCTTACGATCAAAGCGATCCTGGGTATTGCAGGATATGGCCGTATGGCTGAAATGTTAGGCAAAAAAGATATCGCCCTAAAATACACAGAAAGTGCAAAACAAATGAGTCAGAAATGGATCGAGATGGCAATCGATGGCGATCATTATAAATTGACATTCGACCAGGCTGGGACATGGAGCCAGAAATATAACCTCGTATGGGACAAATTGTTGAAGTTGGATATCTTTCCAAAGGAGGTAGCGCAAACGGAGGTTGCTTATTATCTAACCAAACAAAACACGTATGGGTTGCCTTTGGATAACCGTAAAACTTACACCAAATCGGACTGGATAGTTTGGACGGCTACATTAGCTGAAGATACTGCATCTTTCCAGAAACTGATTGACCCTGTCCACAAATATGTGATTGAAACACCCAGCCGTGTTCCGAACAGCGATTGGTACGAAACGACAAATGCGAAAATGGTAGGGTTCCAGGCGCGCTCGGTAGTAGGTGGATATTTTATCAAAATATTGAAAAATAGACAATTAGCCAAATAATAGAAATATGAAGTTAAAATGTGTTCTGGTATTCTTTCTACTCATTTTAAATGGATTCGTTTTTGCTCAGAAATCGCCGGCTCAATATGTGAATCCATTTATTGGGGCAAGCACCAATGTTGAAAAAGCAGGTGCAACACATGGTTTGGGAAAGACATTTCCGGGTGCTGCCACACCATTCGGTTTGGTGCAGGTAAGTCCGAATACAATAACGGGTGGCGACAATGGTCCCGGTTACAGCTATGAACATACTTCTATTGAAGGTTTTGCCTTTACACAGATGAGCGGTATTGGCTGGTATGGCGACCTTGGGAATTTTCTGGTCATGCCAACTACCGGTGAATTAAAAACCTTTGCCGGACGAAGGGACCATCCGGGAGAAGGTTATCGCTCGCAATATTCTAAAGCTGATGAAGTCGCAACTGCTGGTTATTATGCGGCCACATTGACCGATTATCAGATCAGGGCGGAGGCAACAGCAGCCCCGCATAGCGGTATTTTGTCTTTTACGTTTCCTAAAAACGAACAATCAAGGATACAAATTGACCTCGCTAGAAGGGTAGGGGGAACCTCTGTAGAGCAATATATAAAGGTTGTTGATAATCAAACAATTCAAGGTTGGATGAAATGCACTGCCGCAGGCGGTGGCTGGGGTGATGGTGGCGGAAAGCCAAACTATACAGTCTATTTTTATGCCCAGTTCAGCAAGCCTATCGAAAACTTTGGCGTCTGGAGTGCCGAAATTCCGGCCGACTGGTCGCGGAAAAACAAAGATGTGGCAAGCGAAAAGTATCAGCAGTTCATTTCAAAGTCGCTGATTGAAAGGTTGTGCCGCGAAAAACAAGGAAAACACCTTGGGTTTTTCACCGAATTCAATACAAGCAAGGATGAAAGGGTGATGCATAAAGTAGGGATCTCCTTTGTGAGTATGGAAGGTGCCAAAAACAACCTGCTGTCCGAAATCAAGGACTTCGACTTTAACCGGGTCAAAGCAAACGCTTATAAACTTTGGGACGAGGCTTTGCGAAAAATATCTGTTCAAGGTGGGAGTGAGGAGGAGAAAACAGTATTTTATACCGCGTTGTATCATACGATGATCGATCCAAGGTGCTTCTCAGATATCGACGGAAATTACCCTGGTGGTGATGGTAAAATACATCAAACCAGTCAGTTCGTAAAACGGACGATTTTTAGCGGGTGGGATGTTTTCAGGAGCCAGTTTCCATTGCAAACGATCATCAATCCGGCTGTGGTGAATGATATGGTCAATTCCTTGATCACATTGGCAGACGAAACCGGAAACGATTATCTCGAACGTTGGGAATTCCTGAATTCCTACAGCGGTTGCATGATCGGCAATCCCGCTGTCTCTGTGATGGTGGATGCCTATAACAAGGGGATCCGAAACTTTGATTTCAACAAGGGATTTTTGTTATCGAAAAACAGTTGCGAACGGTTTGGCAATGGCGACCTGGGACATTCCTATTCCATTTCGTCAACATTGGAACACGCCTATTTTGAATGGTGCCTCTCTGTTTTTGCCGATAGTTTGGGGAAAAAGGAGGATGCAGCCATATACATCTATCGTTCAAAGAGTTACAAAAATATCTTCGACCCTTCCGTTCAATGGTTTCGCCCTCGCAAGAAGGATGGGACATGGGCTGATTGGCCAAAAGATGGCCGCCTGAAACAGGGTTATGGTTGTGTTGAAAGCAACCCTTATCAACAAGGGTGGTTTGTCCCGCATGATGTTTCAGGTTTGACAGATTTGCTTGGTGGCAAGGAGAAAGAACTTGCAGACCTCAACCAATTTTTCACATTGATGCCTGAAGATATGTTCTGGAACGATTATTACAATCATGCCAATGAACCGGTACATCACGTCCCATTTTTATTTAACAGGTTGGGTGCACCCTGGCAGACACAATACTGGACAAGGGAGATTTGCCGCCGAGCATATCACAATAAAGTTGAGGGATTAGTTGGGAATGAAGATGTTGGACAAATGTCGGCCTGGTATGTTTTGGCTGCAAGCGGTATCCATCCGGTTTGCCCAGGTGATACCCGATACGAGATAACAAGTCCTGTCTTTGACAAGGTCGAATTCAGGCTGGATCCCAAATTTGCCAATGGTAAAGCATTTACGATTATCGCTCGGAACAATTCACCGCAAAATTGTTATATCCAATCCGCTAAGTTGAACGGCAAGACATGGAATAATTGCTGGCTTACCCATCAGCAAATTGCATCAGGAGGTTCATTGGAGTTGGAAATGGGCAGCAAACCCAACACCAATTGGGGAATAGAAGATTAGGATTACAATTGAACCTGTTTTTATTTTATTTGTTCTTTTCAAAATCATTCTATGAAAAAGATAATTATCAAATCTTCGCAAACTGAACCTGAACAAGGCAATGATTATTTTATGAGGGATTTGGACTCTCTGAAACTCATCAAAGATTTGGAAAATTATCAACTCGAGCTGGAAATGCAGAACTCAGAGTTGCGATCTGCAAGGGAGAAAATAGACTTTGCCAATGAGAAATTCATCAACCTTTACGATTTTGCCCCTTCTGGCTATTTTACTGTCGATATTTATGGGATCATTTGGGAATTGAACCTAAGCGGTGCCAAATTGCTTGGTCAGGAGCGATTATTATTGTTCAAAAGAAATTTTAACTACTTTATTGCCCCTGATTCGCAACCGGTTTTCAACGATTTCTTATTAGAAGCATTTGAAACGAAAACAAAGCAGGTCTGTGAAGTCGAAATGGTTTTTCCCGGTAATAATCAAACATTTCTTCATCTTGAGGGTATCGTATCAGACGATCCGCTAAAATGTCTTTTAAGTGCTGTTGACATTACTGAAAGAAGGAAAGCAGAGGTTGCTTTGCGTGTCACTGAAGAAAAATACCGGATACTCCTGGATGAGTCGAGTGATCCGATTTTTACCTTTTATCCTGATGGTCAATATATTTATGTGAATAAAGCCTTTGCAAACGGAGTTGGGAAGCAACAGGAAGATATTATAGGGAAAAAAATATGGGATGTATTTCCACATGACGAAGCTGAAAAACGATTTGCTGCAGTTAAATGGGTATTCGAGAATGGCAAAACCAAAGAAATCCAGGTTCGGGTTCCCAGTCCACATGGAGACCATTATTACATCACAACTGTCAAACCAATCCTTGGTGAATCGGATAAAGTTTTATC
>JBAXWR010000468.1:0-3825 GCA_037128295.1 Mariniphaga sp. | reverse complement strand
CCACGGTCGGCAGTCGGTGAATACTGCCCTTTTGTTAATCCGTAAATCTTGTTGTTGAATAAGATAAGGTTGAGATCAATGTTCCTGCGGACAACATGGATAAAGTGATTTCCTCCGATCGCCAAAGCATCGCCATCCCCGGTGATCTCCCAAACGCAAAGTTTCGGATTTGCACATTTTACCCCAGAAGCCACTGCAGCAGCCCTACCATGTATGGTATGAAAACCAAAAGTACTCATGTAATACGGGAACCGTGAGGAACAGCCAATACCGGAAACAACGACATAATCCTCGTGTTTGATCCCTAAGGTTGTCATGGCCTTCTGGATTGAATTCAATACGGCATGGTCCCCGCAACCAGGACACCAGCGTACCTCGTTCTCGCTTTTAAAATCTTTGATTGTATATTCTAATATTTCGCTCATCATTATTCCTCCAAAAGCTTATCAAAATTTTCAACTAAATCCTTAATAGTAAATGGCAAACCCTGCACCTTATTGTATTGGTGGTATGTAAACCCTGGAACCTTATCACGCAGATAACTGGCAAACTGGCCCAGATTAAGTTCGCAAACCACAATCTTTTTAAAATTGGCAAAGATACTAGCGCTGTTTGCAGGAAGCGGATTGATATAATTGAAATGAGCAAGTCCTATTTTAATGTCCCTTAACCTCATTTCGCGGACAGCACTTTCCATATATCCAAAAGTTCCGCCCCATCCTATAACCAACAAATCGCCTTGCTGGTCACCATAAACTTCCAGATCTGGCACCATTTCAACAACACGTTTTACTTTCGTGTCGCGGATATTGGTCATCTTCTGATGATTCAATGGATCGTGGCTCACATTGCCTTTCACATCCTTCTCCAATCCCCCGATGATATGCTGGAAACCGGCCATTCCGGGATAAGCCCATTCTCGGGCAAAGGTTTCTTCGTCGCGGGCATATGGTTTGTAGGTTGCCGAATCTTTGGCAAACCTTGGAGTAATCGTTGGCAACTCACTGAATTTCGGGATTTTCCATGGCTCTGAGCCATTTCCAAGAAAACCATCTGTCAACAATATAACAGGAACCATCCGTTCAAGTGCGATTTTCGCAGCCATAAAAGCGTAATGGAAACAATCGGAAGGGGTAGAGGCAGCGATCACAACAGCCGGGCTTTCACCGTTTCGTCCATACAAAGCCTGCAGCAAATCTGATTGTTCTGTTTTAGTCGGCAATCCGGTAGATGGGCCGCCACGCTGAACATTAACCACAACTAGAGGCAACTCTGAAATGACGGCCAAACCTATGGCTTCTGATTTTAAAGCCAATCCCGGACCTGAGGTAGTAGTAACTGCCATTTTTCCAGCAAAAGCAGCACCTATTGCTGTACAAATGCCCGCAATTTCATCTTCAGCCTGAAAACTCTTCACGCCAAGGTCTTTCCGGTCAGCCAGAGCTTGCAGGATTTCCGTTGCAGGAGTTATCGGATAAGAGCCAATAAAGAGGTCAAGACCAGCCTTTTGCGAAGCAGCCAGTAAACCCCAGGCAGTTGCAAGGTTGCCGTTGATATTTCTGTAAGTCCCTTTTTCGATTTCTGCAGGGTGGACAACATATCGCGGTGTAACATGTTCAAGTGTAAAACCATAATTCCAACCAGCACGTAAGACCCTCATGTTGGTTTCGACTACAATGGAACTTTTAGCGAATTTCTTTTTGATGAAACCTTCAATGTAATCGAGCGGTTTACTGAAAACCCAACAGATCAGGCCAAGGGCAAACATGTTCTTGCTCCGGAGAATACTCTTGTTATCTACATCAAGGTCTTTTAAAGCTTCTTTGGTCATGGTGGTAATCGGGACTGCAACTTGTATGTAGTCCTGAAGGTTACACTCCATAAAAGGATCATTTGTTTTCAGCTTGGCTTTTTCGAAATTCTTTTGCGTAAAACTGTCGCTATCATAGAAAATAGTCCCACCAGGACGCATAAAACTTGCATTGGCCTTTATCGCAGCCGGATTCATTGCCACCAATACGTGGGCAAAGTCGCCGGGTGTGGTAATTTTACCTGCTCCAAACTGAACCTGAAAACCAGATATTCCAGCTACAGTTCCTTGTGGAGCCCTGATTTCTGAAGGGTAATCAGGAAAAGTGGAAATGTCATTTCCAAATAATGCCGAGGTATCCGAAAATAGTGCACCTGTCAATTGCATCCCATCTCCTGAGTCGCCCGAGAACCGGATCGCAACCTCTTCCAGTTCAATGACCTTTGTTTCAATCATAATTAATAAAAAATTAATATTCGCAATTAATTTACAAATATATAAACAAATAGATAGTTCAATAAGAATATAGTCCCCAAAATAGTTTCAGTCCTAAAAATTAACGATTCAACACAGAAAATGGTTCATTTTTAAACCTGTTTTATTCCTGTGAATTTCGCTGCATATTACTAATTTTGGGAACAAATTTAAATAAAATCATCAAATGGCAATAATAAAAACCCTCCGGGGTAAAACCCCTGTTTTAGGGAGCAATTGTTTTCTGGCAGAGAATGCTGTAATCATAGGTGATATAACCATGGGCGATCATTGCAGTATCTGGTACGGAGTTGTGGTGCGTGGGGACGTAAACTATATTAAAATTGGCGATAATGTTAATATTCAGGATAATGCCGTTATACATGGGACTTTTGAAAAATCCCCGACAAATATCGGAAACAATGTTTCTATTGCACATGGAGCCATCGTTCATGGCTGTACGATCCATGATAATGTTCTGATTGGTATGAACGCAGTGGTACTTGACGACTCTGTCATCCATAGCAATTCGATTGTGGCAGCAGGGGCAGTCGTCACAAAAGGGACGGTAATTGAGTCTGGAGCAGTTTATGCAGGCTCGCCAGCAAAGAAAATTAAAGACATGAGTCCTGAGCTGTTGGAAGGTGAAATCAACAGGATTGCCAATAATTATCACAAATACGCAGGGTGGTATCAGGAAGCGGAGTAATTTTTTAGGATTGAAAGTATATTTTAGATAATTTTGCCACCCATCAAATTTTCGATAGAAACACAATAATTAAAACAAGAAATAATTTTATGCAACCAACCTTAGTAATTCTTGCGGCTGGAATGGGAAGTCGTTATGGTGGCCTTAAGCAACTTGATGAAGTTGGCCCCAATGGAGAAGCAATTATTGATTATTCACTTTACGATGCCATCAGGGCAGGTTTCGGCAAAGTAGTTTTTGTGATCCGGAAAGATTTTGCCGCTGAATTTAAAGCAAAGTTCGAGCCCAAATTAAAGGGTCGTATCGCAACAGAATATGTTTATCAATCATTGGACAAAATTCCGGAAGGATCAGTCATCCATCCTGAAAGGGAGAAACCTTGGGGAACCAGCCATGCTACTATGATGGCAGAAACAGTCGTGAACGAGCCGATGGCAGTGATCAATGCCGATGATTTTTATGGCAGCATCGCTTATCAGGTGATGGCTGATTTCCTTAATTCCTCAACAGATGAGAACGAATATTCCATGGTCGGATACAATGTGGCCAATACATTGTCGGAATTTGGAACTGTTTCACGTGGCGTCTGCAATACTGATAGGGACGGCAACCTGACCACCGTTGTAGAACGGACAAAGATTAAACGTGACGAGGATGGGATTTTCTTTTATGAAGGTGATGACCGGTTTCCACTCGATGAACATACTCCTGTCTCAATGAATTTTTGGGGGCTCAAACCCAACGTATTTAAGTACTTGAATGAAGGATTCAAGGAGTTTCTCCAGGAACATGGAATGGAATTAAAATCAGAGTATTATATTCCGCTGTTAAT
>JBAXWR010000467.1:0-3888 GCA_037128295.1 Mariniphaga sp. | reverse complement strand
GTAGAACGATTTCCCGCTTTTCATACACATTCCTAAAAAAAATATGAAAAAAAATTATAATGTTCTATACATTTGAATTAGTGTATATTACATCCATATCTTCATGCATATCTTGAAGATTATTGAACTAACCTGTCGGATCTTGCACTTTATGGCCGCGTAATTTTACTAAAAAGACCGATAAATTGAATCAGTTTCATCATTCCAAAAGGGGAAAGCGGTACTGTAAAACATCAAAAAAATCAGATAAAACACACTAAACATTGCAAAAAGTTCTTTTTGATCCTTTGAAGTGGCTTCAAAAAATATTCTTGCAAATTGTATAGGCAAAAAAAAACCGGAATAAATCCGGCTTTTCTTTAGTATTTGTAGTGCCCTATATCTTCGAGTGAAGAGGCCCGAATGAACTCGGCGCGTGCTTTTACTTCCCCTTTGGCCATTTTATTAAAAACCTGGGTAGAACGTAAATAATCCATATCGCGATTTGAATCGAGTACGAGCAAATAACTCATAATAATATAAGTTGCCATCTCAACCATACGACGGGAGTGGAAATCAATGAATTCATTGTCACCTACTGCAATTACCTTTTCAACAGCTTCTTCATAATCAGCAGTCAAAGAGATCAATATACGGCGGAACTTTTCAAGTTCAGGCCGAAGTTCGATCTTTTCGTAGGCGCGGATCTGTTTCAGGTATCCACCCGTAGTTACACCACGAATCGCAGCAACCACCTGTAACTGTGTCGTTCCTTCATAGATCGAAGTAATCCTTGCATCGCGATAGATACGTTCAACAGCATAGTCTTTCATAAAACCTGAACCACCATGGATCTGAATCGCATCATAAGCATTCTGATTGCAAAACTCTGAAGAGATCCCTTTAACCATTGGTGTAAACAGATCGGCCAAACGTTGAAACTCTTTCATTTCATCACGCTCTACATTGTTCAATTTACGCTCTTCTGAAATATGCTGATAAGTCTTATATAAATCGACAAACCTTGAAGTTTCATAAAGCAATGTTCTGGAAGCGTCAAGCTTTGCTTTCATTACAGAAAGCATTTCATAAACTGCAGGGAACTGAATAATGGTTTTCCCGAATTGTGCTCGTTCCTTTGCATATTGTAATGCTTCACGATAAGCAGCTTCGCAGATACCTACAGCTTGAGCTGCAATACCCAATCGAGCTCCGTTCATCAGGGCCATCACATATTTGATCAAACCCATCTTGCGATTGCCGATCAACTCGCCCGGGGCATCTTTAAAAACAAGTTCACAAGTAGGAGAACCAATGATTCCCATTTTGTGCTCAATACGCCTTACAGTAACGCCACCTAATCTTTTATCATAAACAAACATCGACAATCCACGGCCATCGCGGGTACCTTCTTCGGAACGGGCCAAGACAAGGGCAATGTCACCATCACCATTGGTAATAAACCGTTTTACCCCGTTAAGTAAAAAAGTCCCTTTTTTCTCCGACCAGGTTGCTTTTAGCTGAACCGCCTGAAGATCCGATCCTGCATCAGGTTCGGTGAGGTCCATGGCCATTGTTTCACCATGCACCACCCGTGTGAGCCATCTCTCTTTTTGCTCTTCAGAAGCAAATTCATTCAAAGTCTCGGCACAATCCTGAAGTCCCCAGATGTTTACAAAACCAGCGTCCGCACGTGAAACGATATCCGCTGCCATAATGTATGGAACAATCGGGAAATTCAAACCACCAAACCTTCTTGGTAAGGTAATTCCAAGTAAACCAGCCTTCACCAATGCGTCAAGATTTTCCTGGGTTCCCCTGGCATAAATAACATGCCCATCAACAACCTTTGGCCCTTCGGCATCAATTGATTCAGCGTTCGGAGCAATAATATCACCACTGATTTCACCAACCACCTCAAGAACACGCTCATAACTGTCCATTGCGTCCTCAAAGTCAAGGGGAGCATAATCAAAGTTGGACTTATCGGAGAAATTGCGTTCCTTTAACATCACCAGCTTTTGCATCATGGGATGCGAGAGATGGAATTTTAAGTCTTTATTATCGTTATAAAAATTTGCCATTTCTAATGTTTTTAATGATCTAAACCGGTTAACAGCGATTTACTTCGTATTGAGTTTATAATACTTAATCATCTTAGGAATGATTTCTGACAGATCACCGGTTATTACATAATCGGCCAATGAGTTGATCGGAGCATCCGGATCGGTATTGATTGCAATAATCTGTGCCGATTCTTCCATTCCGGCCCTGTGCTGGACCTGACCTGAAATTCCACAGGCAATGTACAATTTTGGGCGGACGGTTGTACCTGTCTGGCCAATCTGCCTTTCGTGTTCAGCAAAACCTGCATCAACAGCAGCACGTGAGGCACCCACTTCGGCACCCAAAACAGCAGCAAGGTCGTACAGAAGTTTGAAGTTCTCTTTTGACCCAACACCGTATCCACCTGAAACGATAATCGAAGCACCTTTGATGTTTAATTTGCGCTTCTCCATGTGTCGTTCGATGACCTGAACTGCAAAGTCAACATCAGATACATATTTCGCCACTTCAAGACGGACGACCTTCCCTGGATATTTGGCATTCAGAATTTCCTTTTTCATAACGCCTTCACGAACAGTTGCCATTTGAGGACGACAATCGGGATTGATAATCCAGGCAATGATGTTTCCACCAAAGGCAGGACGGATTTGATACAACAGATCTTTATAAATCTTTCCGGCTTTTTTATCTTCGTGATCGCCAATTTCAAGACTTGTACAGTCGGCTGTGAGGCCACTGTGCAGCGCAGAAGAAACCCTTGGTCCCAAATCTCTACCAATCGGGGTTGCACCCATCAAAGCAATCTGAGGTTTCTCTTCGTCAAAAAGTTTGATCAATACAGCAGCATGGGGAGCTGTTGTATAGGGAGATAAACGCGGATCTTCGACAATGTGCAAAACGTCAACGCCAAAAGGAATGATTTGACTCTCAACATCTTTCAGTCCGCCACCAACTACTACGGCTTCGAGTTGACACTTTAATTCATTGGACAAACTGCGCCCTTTTGTGAGAAGTTCGAGGCTGACATCAGCCACAACTCCATCTTCAACTTCACAATAAACAAATATATTATTCATTATTCGATTTTTTTTACTTTTTAAAACTAACTGTTATCCAATAACGTGACTGTCAATTAATTCCTTCATCAAGTCATTGATGCCTTCATCGGCAGCAGTCAATCTTTTAGCGTCCTTAGCCTGTAATACAACATTTTCAATCCGTTTAACTTTTGTCGGAGAACCGGCAAGCCCAAGCTGATCGGGTGTTGATTTAATCTCATTGACAGTCATTTCCTGAATGTTAAGGAAGGGACGTGAATCATAGAGAAAAAGGTAGTCTTCTGTAGCCTCCTGACGTTCAGTCACAGTGCGGGCATGCTTGTACTTCATCAACAGCTTGGCATTACGCGAACGGCAATCAGGTGCCGAACTGTTCACTGTCAATACCAATGGTAACGGCGCTTTAACGGTTTCAACACCATTGTCGAGGCGCCTGCGAACAGTCATTTTCGTTTTCTCAACTTTGAGAACGGCTTCAACATAAGTTACCTGTGGTAAACCCATTTTTTCGGCAACCTGTGGGCCTACCTGGGCTGTATCCCCATCGATCGCCTGACGACCTGCGATGATAAGGTCAAATTCACCCATCTCCCTGATGGCCTGTGACAAGGCATACGAAGTTGCCAATGTATCAGAACCGGCAAAAGCACGGTCTGTCAACAATACGCCACCATCAGCCCCACGATACAGACCTTCCCTGATAATTTCAGCGGCACGGCCTGGACCCATGGTTAAAACTGTAACGGTGGTACCTGGATTCTCATCTTTTAAGCGCAGCGCAAGC
>JBAXWR010000466.1:0-3938 GCA_037128295.1 Mariniphaga sp. | reverse complement strand
AGTAGTCCCAAAAACGGAATTTCCGTTTTTGGGACTACTTTTTTTTGTGCAATACCACTTGCAGCACTATTTTAGCCGATGATTATTTGACACTTAAAAGATTTACAACGTAAATTATATTTACAATACCACAAAACAGTTAAATCATTAAATGGAGTATGAAAAAAGAATCTTTAGTTACATCAAAACTCCGAAAACCTACTTCCGGTTTTTGGGCATTTGCATTTTTAGTTGCCTTTTTCTTGCAGGCAGCAACACTTAGCTTCGCGGCAACCACATGGCGGGTGTCGGGGTTGAGTTCGACCGGTGGTGCCAATTCAGGCGTAGGAATCTCTGGTACATCCTACAATGGTGCTCCGTCGAAAGGACTTATCTTCACTGCCGGCGAAAGCGGAAAGGTCATCGATGCCATCGGCATAAGGCTCATTGGCGTTTCGCCCTTCAATGTATCATCCACCTTAAAACTGACCATCGCCAGTGTGAACCAAACCACCCCATACGCTATGACCGGTGCGCTGGCGACCGACATCGTGACGTTCACCTCCCCGTCAGGGAGTAATTTTGCTGCCTCTAAAGAATATACTTTTGGGCCAACTTCCCTTGTCAATATTTCCCAACTCAACCTCGTTGCCGGCACCAAATACGCGATGACCGTCTGGGGCGCAAGTTCCGCGGTTGCCACCTTGGCTTATTCTTCTACCTACCAGGCACCAATCTATACGGCTTCGGAAACCGGCGGATTCACCTTCGTCGGTTTGGAGACCGCAAACAGCCTAACCACTAGTGCCAGTTATTTCTTGGCCATCGGCAAAACCGCAGCTGAACCCCCAACCATCACCTCTTTTACCCCCACAACGGCGGGAACAGGAACGACCGTAACCATTACGGGAACCAACTTTACAGGGGCTTCGGCGGTAAGCTTCGGTGGTACTGCGGCATCATCTTTTACTATTGTGAGTGCCACAAGTATCACTGTAGTTGTGGCAAGTGGAACTACCGGCACCATTTCGGTAACCACGCCTGGCGGTACAGTTAATTCGGCAGATCCATTTACATTTATTCACACCTGGACCGGTGCAACAAGTTCCGCATGGAATACAAACGGTAATTGGGACAGCTTTATAGTCCCATCTTCTGCCGACGATGTGATTATCCCCAATGTTCCCAACGACCCAATCATTGGTGCTGCCTCTGTTTCTGCGGAAGCTTGCAACAACCTTACCATCGAAAGCGGTGCGGTACTTACCATTTCTGCCGGTAAAGCCTTGACTGTTAACAGCACATTGACAAATACGGCTGGTATAACTGGTTTGATCATCAAATCGGACGGCACAGGTACCGGTTCGTTGAAGATCGTGGGAACAACTTCGGCATCAGCGACAGTGGAACGGATCATGGAACCGACCAAATGGCATATTGTATCTGCACCCGCCATCGAAGACCTGGGCGATTTCCTGACCAGGAACAAAGCGATCCCCTATTTAAGTTCGGATGCAACCATCCTGGGAATGAAGGATTACAATACGAACAGTAACATTTGGAACGTCCCTTTTACAACCGCCACGTCGGGGAGCATGGTTACCGGCAAAGGATACCTGGTCCGCACCGCAGTCGTGGCTGCCGAAGCTACAATCCTGAATTTTAATGGGACTTTGAACGTGGGGACAAAAAATGTCACAGTTTCATTGTCGGGTACGAACGGATGGAACTGCATCGGAAATCCATATACATCTGCGATAAAGTTAAGCGATGGCACAGTTGACGCAACCGGATTGAACAACTTTCTGGATGTCAACAGCACTAAAATGGATAATATAAGCTTTGGGGCATACGTATATACCGGAACGGGCTCTGCCAATGGTTATGAAGTCATCAATTATGCGGCACCTTATCTTGGAGTTGACACTTATGCATCGTTGGGACAGGGGTTCTTTGTAAAAGCAAAAACAGATGGCTTAACAATTGCATTTACTCCTGCAATGCAGTTCCATATCAGTGAAGGTGTTGCTCCTTTTAAAGCCGCTGCGAAACAAGCACCGTCCATCAAACTGAAAGTGACGAACGGTGTTGCCTCAGCATCGACCAATATCCTTTTTATTGATGATGCCACTAAGGGTTTAGACAAGGGTTACGATGCTGGTATCTTGAAAGCTGACCCATCGTTTGCGCTCTATACCAAATTGGTAGAGCCTTTCGATGCCGAGTTCCAATTGCAGTGCCTTCCAACCAACCAGTACGATAAGCTGATTATCCCAATTGGTATCGACTCAAAAGCCGCCGGCGAAATTGTCTTCACTGTCGAAACAGTCCAATTAGACCCCACCTGCATTGTAATTTTGGAAGACAAGCTAACCAACACATTCACAGACCTTTCCAAAGAAAGTTACAAAGCTGCGGTTTTGGCAGATACAAAGGGTGCCGACAGGTTCTACCTACACACTTCCGATATCATCAGCGGTTTGGAAGATCCGGTGCTGCCAGACAAGTTAACTGCTTATGCGAAAGGAAATAAAGAAATAAGGGTACTTGGCGAAGTTGGCGATGGTGCGGTTGCTACGTTGGTCAATGGTTTGGGTCAGGTGGTGCTTACAAAGAAATTGGGTGCCGGAAGCTTGAACATCATCGGCCTCCCGAACCTTACAAGTGGCCTTTATATGCTGAATATCAATGATAAGGGTGCATCACAGACTATTAAGGTGATGGTGAGGAAATGATGGGGAGAGGGCGAGAAAAGGAGAAAAGGAGAAAGGGAGAATTTGAAAATGAGATGATTTGAAAATTTGAAAATGGTAGAGGTGTGCCCTTGTGGCCGTCCTTCAACTTATGGATTCGCCATTTACCGGAAAAATCGTTACAAACGAAAGAACCAGTAACAGTATAGTAATAGTTTAGTAGTAGTCTTAGCAGTTTTAGTAGTCGTAGTAGTTGTTGTTGTGAGATCAAACCCGTCGGTGACCGTAAGTCCCGACGGTGTTTGCGAAAGGAAAAAAGTCAATTGTATAATCCAAAAATAATTTTAAAAACAAATTGTATAATTTATGGAAACGAACAAAGAACAAAATTTAGGCAAAGGTGGCACTGGCGATAAAAAGATGACTCGCAAAGAGGCGATCGGAAAGGCAGGGTTTATGGCCATATCGGCAGCCACGACAATGATGTTGCTCAGTTATCCCAAGTCGGCACACGCATCAGCCCCGGCAGCACCCGTCTCCGAGCCCAGCGGTGGCACATGGACAAAACGGACTTAAGTTTGGCAGGTTCTTGATTCCGTGATCCCAAGCACCGTGACCTCAAAATCACGGTGCTTTTTTTGAAGCCGCCCAGAGCATGGGGCTTAGGGCATGAGGCAAGAAGAATTGAACAGGGATCTTGTTGGGGGCAACTACTTACGAAGACATTTGTCCTGAGCAGCGAAATAAAACCTGAATAACTAAGCTGAATTGACTGTTTTCTAAGTTTATGATAGATTTTTATGAAATTAAGATATTTTTTATCCGTGATTGATTAGTTTTGAATTCATTTTAAAAATCAATTACACTGAAGAAATTATTGTGCAAAAATCCTTCCTTTGACTTGAAAAGTGGTCCAAGAATTATTTGCACTGCCAGAAACCCTATCATCAATGTTTGGCTCCTGACAGGTTGTGCTCTGATCCTCCTTTTCGCTTCCCCTATTCTTACTGTATCCTGTACAACCAGCAACATTGAGAAAAAAACACCACAATTCATTGAGGATATGTCATCCAAAATGTGGAAAATCATTGTCTCCAATCCCGATTCGGCTGAGCAATTGGGTTTCAGGATCAACGATCTCTGTGATTCATTGGACTTTTCAGAAACGAAACTATACAATTACATGGGAATGGTGGAATTGTACCTCTACTACAAACCCGATTTTGTGAAGGCTTTAAACTGTCAGACTGAAGCGATGAAGATTTT
>JBAXWR010000465.1:0-3954 GCA_037128295.1 Mariniphaga sp. | reverse complement strand
GAACTCGCTCTTTTTGATGGGATTAGCTTTTCAGTTTCGGAAGGACAAAAAGTTGCCATGATCGCCAAAAATGGTGCCGGCAAATCAACTTTAATGGATATTATCGCCGGGCTTGAAACACCCGATTCAGGTAAGACAACTTTGTCGAGCCATGTTTCGATCGGCTACCTGCGGCAAAACCCCGACCTTAACCCCGAAGATACTGTTTTGGAAGCCGCATTTAATTCAACTGGGGAACTGATCCAGACGGTTAAAAATTACGAGAGAGCTCTTGAAAATCATGACCCTATTATTTTAGGTGCTGCTATTGAGAGGATGAATGTGCTGAATGCCTGGGATTTTGAGCTGCGGATCAAACAGATTTTAACTCAGTTGAAAATTACCGATGTCAATCAGCAGATTAAGTTTCTTTCAGGTGGACAAAAGAAGCGCGTTGCATTGGCCCATATCCTGATTGACGAACCCGATTTTTTAATCCTCGACGAACCTACCAACCACCTCGATCTCGAAATGATCGAATGGCTCGAAAAATACCTCGAAAAAGCGAAATGTACCCTTTTCATGGTGACCCACGACAGGTATTTTCTCGACCGTGTTTGCAATGAGATCCTAGAACTGGAAGATAACACCATCTATAAATACAAAGGCAACTACTCTTATTTCCTAGAGAAAAGGGATGAACGCATTCAAGCAATGAATGCAGAAATTGACAGGGCAAAAAATCTGTTTCGCACCGAGTTGGATTGGTTGCGACGGATGCCCCAGGCTCGTAGCCATAAATCGAAATACCGTACCGAAAATGCATATAAACTTCAGGAGAAAGCATCGCAACGAAGGGTTGAGGAAGAGGTCGAATTGACGGTGCAGGGAAAACGTCTTGGAAGTAAAATACTCAATATTCATAATCTATCTAAGTCGTTCGGTGAAATTGTCATCCTGGATAAATTCAGTTATAAATTTTCACGTCTCGAAAAGATCGGGATTATCGGTAAAAATGGAAGCGGCAAATCGACCGTCCTGAATATGTTGACAGGTGCCTTACAACCTGACAGTGGTACTATTGATGTTGGGGAAACAATCAGTTTTGGGTATTATCGTCAGGACGGGATATCATTTAATCCGGGCGACAGGGTAATCGACATCATCAAAGAAATTGCTGAAGTCATAGATTTGGGTAATGGCAACCGGATGACTGCTTCCCAATTTTTAAATTATTTTCTATTCCCGCCAGACACACAATACAACATGGTGGAGAAACTGAGCGGAGGCGAGAAAAGGCGGCTGTACCTTTGTACTGTTTTAATGCGGAATCCGAATTTCCTGATCCTAGACGAACCAACCAACGACTTGGATATTATTACCTTAAACGTTCTTGAGGACTATCTTCGTAATTTTCAGGGTTGTGCTATTGTTGTGTCGCACGACCGGTTTTTTATGGATAAGATTGTTGACCATTTATTTGTTTTTGATGGCGACGGCCAGGTAAAAGATTTTCCGGGAAATTATTCCGATTATCGGGATTGGGTAGAAGAAAAGGAAAAGGAGCAACGTATTCCGGAGAAGCGCGACAAAGTGCTAAAACCCAAACAGGAAAAGGAGATTGTGAGAAAATTGACCTTCAACGAGAAAAGGGAATTAGAACAGTTGGAGAAAGATATTTCATCACTTGAGAGTGAAAAAGCCAGTATTGAAACCGACATGAATTCCGGTGATTGTTCATCTGATCAACTGGTGATTATAGCTCAACGCCATGGTGAAATCAGGAACTTGTTGGATGATAAAGAGTTGCGTTGGTTGGAACTAAGCGAGATAGAAACGCAAAAATAAGGAAATAGATTGAAATAGGGAAATAGTTTGAAATAAGTTGAAATTTAGGTGTTTGCGAGTTTATTTTATAGGTTTTACCAATATATATTAGCGAATGGTTGACGAACTCAGAAAATTGCCACCTGAACACAAAGTTGCCCAATCCTACAATAATGCTCTATTCAAATTAGCTTCTTTGGTGGGATTTTGAATTTTATTAATTTGTAGGCTATGAAGTTTATAAGCATCTATATATCAAATAGATATATATTGCGTTTTGCTTATTTCTGACCACCATTGATCATTCCTGAAACGATTCCTATGGTTTTACCAAGATCCGCATAAATAACTCCAATCAGGTGGAAGAGGATAAACGCATAGATCAGGTACTGGCAAAAACCGTGGACTTCCTTAATGGTATGGTTCAAGTCACGCGGAATCCCTAATTCACGGCCAAAGGCCATGCATAAACCTGAGATTGCCATGTACAAAATGATCAAATAGAATAGTGAATAGCTCCACTTTACGATCAAATAGTGTTTGTACTCTTTTTTATCCGCGCCGTTCTGTTTGAAAAAGGATAGGGCATTTTTCATCCTTGTCTTTACTTTTTCCTCCGGCGACTGGGAGAATTCTATAACAATTCTGCACAGGACCAAAAATGCCAATCCATAACCCAATAATTTATGCAGGTTCCACATCTGATCATCAAAAAAATGGGCAACCCCAAAAGCTTGTTGTTCGTTGATTTCTATACTCTTCTCTTTCAGGATTTTCTGAACTTCAACACTATTTGCCCTTGGGTTTAACAAAGTCGATGCAAATAGGACAGTAAGAATGATAAAGGTAATCGTCAGGAAGGTAACCCAGTGCCAAATCCGTAATGCTAGCGAATGGGTTTGATTGAATGGGGACCTTGCCGATGTTGCGGAATTTGCATTTTGATTCATGAGATATTATATTATAATCGATTTCTAAATATTTCCTTTAAGACCAATCTGTTCGGCAAATGCTTGCATACCAAGAATGGTTTCGTCAACCAATTCTTCCACTGTTATTCCTAACATTGCGGCACCTTTGGCAATTACATCGCGATTGGCACCGGCAGCAAAAGCACGGGTGTTCCATTTCTTCATGACCGACTTTGTAGTGAGGTCAAGGATACTTTTAGACGGTCTTACATAGACACTGGCGGTGATCAAGCCTGTAAGTTCATCTGTAGCAAACAGGATCTTTTCCATATAATGAATGGGTTCCGTTTCAGAGCAGATACCCCAGCCATGACTTACAATTGCCCTGATATAAGATTCAGGCCAGCCCCGCCCTTCCAGGATTGTTCGTGTCATGGTACAATGTTGCTCAGGGAATTGTTCATAATCAAGGTCATGGCAAAGGCCAATAACTCCCCATTTTTCAACATCTTCACCAGCTTTGGTGGCGAAATGGCGCATCACAGCCTCAACAGCCAAACCATGACGCACGAGGCTGTCTTGTTTGTTATATTCGCATAATGTGGCAAAAGCCTCAGTTCTTGATGGGATTCTTTCCATGGTATTTTTAGTTTGTGATTGTAAAAATGGGAATAATTTTTAGATTTGAGGTGTTAAACGTTGAATTTTAATTTTTGTAAGCCATTTTATGAAAAGCAAGGTGTATAATTGGGGGATTCTGGCCCCAGGGCGGATTGCGCGAAGATTTGCAGGTGAACTGCAACAACTAGATAATGCATGTATTTATGCTGTGGGTTCAAGCGATTTGTCACGGGCAAAAGCTTTTGCTGATGATTTTGGGGCCAAACATTTTTATGGTAGTTATAAAGAATTGGTTTCCGATCCTAATGTGGATATCATCTATATTGCATCGCCACATTCCCATCATGCCGAACATGCGCTTCTTTGCATGAGAAACAAAAAGCATGTCCTTTGTGAGAAAGCTTTTGCGTTGAACCTTTCAGAAGTTGAAAAAATGGTGGATTGTGCAAAAGAGAACAATGTTTTTCTGATGGAAGCCTTTTTTACCCCTCACCAACCTTCTTACCGGAAGGCAAAACAAATCATTAATTCGGGAGAACTTGGAAAGTTGAAATATATCCATAGTTGGTTTGGGTTCAACAAATCGCCTTACGATAAATCGCAACGGCTGTTCAAT
>JBAXWR010000464.1:0-3981 GCA_037128295.1 Mariniphaga sp. | reverse complement strand
GGTATCCTGTAAAATCTATCCAGGTATTTAAAAATGCAAACCTCAACGGAGCGGTCAATCTCGAAAAACGGCCAGATAATCAGGTCTTTCTTGGGTATTACTCCACACAAAAAATAAACAAGGCAAAGATCGTCCTGAAAAGGAAGGAGGCCGTGATTTTTGAAAAGATCATGGAAATCTCGCCAGAAACGGCATTTACAGGGTCGGTTAAAATTGACGGAACATTTGAACTAACAGACCTTTACACGGAAATGGTCAATTTGGATAACAATGAGGTTTTGGTTTCATATCAACCTGTGAAGAAAATGGAGGGGGACAAACTTCCGGAGGAGGTTAAAAGACCTGCAATGCCAAAGGATATACAGACTGTCGAGGAGCTATACCTTACGGGAAGCCGGATCCTTCAGTTCTATAATCCGACCCTTGTGGCGATGGACTATTTTAACGAAGCCTTAAAACGCGATCCTTCAGATATCCGCACCAACGTGGCCGTAGGAAATATCCACCTCAAAAATGGGGAATATTCATTAGCACGAGGTTATTTCAGTACAGCAATTAAAAGATTGACAAAGGATTACACGCGGCCATCCAACTGTGAGGCGCTTTACCTCCAGGGTCTTGCACTAAAAGGGCTTGAGCTGTATGACGAAGCCATCGACACCCTTTACCGTGCAACCTGGGATTATGCCTGGCATTCGGCGGCCTATCTCGAATTGGCCAGAATATCCTGTATCAAAGGCGATTACAAAAAAGCATTGTACCAGGTCAACCAGTCGTTGAGCACTAATGCAACCAACAACAGTGCCATTGACCTTAAGGCGGCGGTCCAACGAAAGTTAAAGGATTTTGACGGTGCAAGGGCAACTTTAAGCGCGATCGTTGCAAATGACCCGCTCGATTTCAGGGCAGCCAATGAACTTTACCTGATTGAAAAGGCATTTGGCGTTACCCGCACAAGCAGCGAATTACTAACTTCACTAACGAAAAAAATGAGGGATTTTGACCAGAACTATCTTTACCTCGCTGTTGGTTATCTGAACGATGGGTTAAATGCTGACGCAGAAGAGGTGCTGCTCCGTTTCAAAGGAAAAAATCAGGAGATCGGATATTACCTTGGATATTTTCAGGATCTAAAGGGAAAGAAAGCAGAAGCTGAAAGGTTGTTCAAATCAGCATCGGAACTGTCGGTCGATTACGGATTTCCGTTCAGGCTCGAAACGGTCAAAGTTTTGGAGTGCGCCACAAAATATTACCCTACCGATGCGAAACCTTATTATTACCTTGGCAACCTTTTGTTCGACAAGCAACCAGAGAAGGCGATTTCCTATTGGGAAAAGGCAGCCGGTTTGGATCCGACCCTTGCAACCGCCTGGCGAAATTTGGGTTGGGGTTATTATCAGGTTAACAAGGACTTAACAAAAGCGATCGGTGCATACGAAAAGGCATTTTCTGTAAAGAAAGACGAGCCGGTTTACTATGCTGAACTCGATCCCCTTTATGAGCTCAACAATACTCCCATCGAAACCAGGTCAAAACTTTTCGATTCGGCAAATGAAGTGGTCAAAAAGCGCGACGACTCTTTTGTGCGCGAGATCATGGTACTTAACCTGGCAGGAGAATCGGAAAAGTCGGTGGAGTACCTCACCAACAGCAACTTTCATTTCAGGGAAGGAAGTTCAAGGGTACGCGATATTACTGTCGATGCACATCTTTTATTGGGCAAGAAGTACCTCGCAGAGAAAAAGTACAAGGAGGCGTTGGAACAGTTCCTTGCAACCGTTGAAACAGCCGAGAATGCAGGTCCAGGTCGTAAGAGTGGGGATGCAAGAAGTCCGCAGATCAATTATTTTATTGGTTTGGCTTATGAAGCTTTGGGGAACAAGGTGAAAGCGAATTCATACTTTACGCTTTCAACGACCCAAACTATCAGGGATGCCAATTCTATGTCATATTATCAAGGGTTAAGCTTTTTGAAGCTGAAAAACAAGCCCAAAGCCGAAAGCTGTTTTAATGGATTGATCGGCGACGGCGAAAAGCGGCTCAAACAAGGGCAGGATGTCGATTTCTTTGCCAAGTTTGGGGAGAAGGAGACCGCCAATGTTCAGTTATCCAATGCTTATTTGTTGATCGGTCTTGGCAAGAAAGGTCTTGGCGATACAACCGGCTCATCCGAAAACCTGAAAAAGTCGGTTGAACTTTCGGCAAGTAATTTATGGGCAAAGATGGAGGTGGGGGAATGAAAAATGATTGTCTTCTTACCCTGGGTTGCGCGGTCCCTTTTCCTCTATGAAAAAGCAAAATGGCTTAGCAAGTAGAATGGGATGTTTTTAAGCATATTTTTAGTATTAAGATGCTTTAAGTTCTTGGACACTGCATCCTATATTGATATTGCCGCACTCGCAAATGATTAACATTAAAGGATTATAATTCCGAACGCTCACTACCAATGACAATTTCAAAATAGAAAACGATTCTAATAATATTGGGCTATACTTCTACTTTTTCTTCCTATACAAACAACATTCAGGCAATTTGTTATAAACTTCGTCGCTGGCTTTATACTTTTCGGTATCATGGCCTACCTTGGCTATCGCTTTCTGTATAGCATCGGTACTTGTTTTGTTCGGATCAAACTGAACGGTCAATTGATTCGATGGGATATCCCAAACTGCTGAGACGACCCCGATAACTGCTTTGGCAGTGGTCTCAATCCGCTCCTGGCACATCTCACAATTTCCCGAAACTTTGAATTTCGCATGTTCAGTCCTAACATTTTTTGAATCACTATTTTTGACATTTGCTGCAACACCAATATTTCCAGCTATTTCCTTATTTCCATCTATCTCCCTATTTCCATTTATTTCCCTATTTCTATCTATTTCCCCATTTCCCTTTATATCCATATTTCCCTTCGATTCCCTATTCATCATACTCGGTTTCCCTTCGAGCTGGGCCGCTGCATCGACACTAAAAGTCCCCTGGATTACAATCTCTTCACCTTCGTTCAAACCATCCGTAACTACATAACTATTCCCCAGAACTGGCCCCAATCCTATTTCCCTGATCTTAAAAACAGCCTCATTGCCAGTCTGTTTCACATATACAACGGATCGTTTGCCTGTCCACAGAACTGCAGAACGGGGAATTACAAGTTGATCGCGCCAGGCATCAAGGTTGGCTTTTACAATCCCATTGGCAAACATCTCCGGTTTCAATTTTCCTCCTGTATTGTTTACCTCAACCCGAACTTTGGCGACACGGTTCACAGGATCGATCACCGGATCGATAAATATAATTGTTCCCGAAAAGGAGGTGCCGGGTAAGGCTTGGATCGTGAATTCAAGTTGATTGCCTTTGTCAATAAATTGCAGATCTGATTCATAGGCATCGAACAAAACCCATACCCTCGAAAGGTCGGCAACTTCGTACAGAACCATACCCTGACTTACATAGTCGCCATTGTTAATTTTCCTGGCGGTAACGATGCCGTTGACTGTCGAAACAACTTCCAGATTGGATTGCACATTGCCAGAGTTTTCAATAGCTGATATTTGTGGTACGGTCAATTTCCATTGACGCAATTTCTCTTTGGCTGCCTGATAAATTTCGGGTTGTGCCTGTTTTGATTTTGTAGCTTCCAGCAATTCTTGCTGTGCAGTGATAAGTTCTGGCGAATAGATCGAAGCAAGTACCTGCCCTTTTCGGACTACTTCACCAGTAAAATTAACCATCAGTTTCTCGACACGTCCAGGGAAATAGGCCACCTGATTTTGCAACAACCGTTCATCAGCCTGCACTTTTCCATAGAGCCGGACTTCCTTGACCGGTTTGTCACGGGTAACAACGGTTGTCAATACATTGGCCAATTGCGCTGCTTCGGGCGTAAATTGAATTGCATCGGGATCGATGTTCGCTGCCCCACTTTGACCGAGTGGGATTAAATTCATACCACAGATCGGACATTTACCTGGTTCTTCCTTG
>JBAXWR010000463.1:0-3991 GCA_037128295.1 Mariniphaga sp. | reverse complement strand
AATTGCTCCGGGGTTTTTATTTTGTAATCTATCCGTGCATAGCCGCATGATTACAATAAACCGAGCATTAATCGTTCTTGACTATTTTCTTTAAATTCATTCAACAAGGTAGTTACAAAGCCAGAAACCAATTCAATTTTTGGTATCTCGTATCCATGCTTTTCATCCCCCCAACAATAATCTCTCTGCAAATCCGGTATAATTATTTTACAATCTCCAGAAAATAACTCATGCAGTGTGCATTCTTTCCCGCTTTTAAATTTTGACATATTATAAATTTGAGTTTAATGGGTAGGTTTTAGAATAAGCTTTAATAAATTCATCTTTCTTCTTCAAAATTGTTTCTACAGTCCAATCTTTTTCTGCAAAAGCAGAAGCTGTGTGGAGTAATTTTAAGCTATCCCTAATTTTTTTGTTTTCTTCTGAAATAATTACTGAAAATAGGAGCGTTTTTTTTATTTGGAAATCTTTTTTCCCAAACTCGGAATTAGTATCTCCTGCTAGCAGAAAAAGATTACCAATGCAATGTTCTGAACAATTTTCCGGAAACTGAGCTCTATCTAATAAATTTTCTTCGTCAGGTTTACATTCACTATTGTCAATACAGCGTAAACGTTTACCATCTACTTCTTTATATACTTTAGACTTGGGATGAATATGTTCTAAAGATCTTATTTTCCAGATGCTAAAATCAAACTTTCTGTTTAATTCCGAATCCATTTCCATATTCATACGAAGTAGTTGTCTAAAGGCCAACTCTTTACGATTATCTTTCTTCCCATCTTCATTTTGATTATTATATACATCAGCTTGGCTTAAAATAGATTGTACCTCCATAGATCTAATATATAAATTTCCTGAATCTTCAATTATTTCTTTATGAGTGGCACCAACGATCAAATAATTGGCATATCGAAGCAATTTTGATTGGTCCAAGCCGCTATTCATTGACATTGTTATAAAATATTTTAATGCCTCCTTTTTGTTGTCTCCGGCGCACTTTAGTATTAAACCTAGTCTATTATATGTTTGAGGTTTTTCATACCAATCTTCAAAGGTTTTTTGTAGTTTTCGTATCTCAAGGAAATTATTTTTTGAGTGCTTCGGAGAAGTTAAGAAAGCATTTTTAAAGGCATCAAACGTTTCACCAACACTTCTATTGTTTTTAGAGTAGTTATCTTGACCTGTTTTCCAATAATAAAAATATTCAATAAGCAAGCCCATAGGTTCATCTTCAGTCCCAAAATATTCAACCACAATTTTCTGATTCCACCAATACAACCATTTATCCCATTCACGTGCATATTTGCTTCGTAATGAATTAATTACCCATTCTTCGCCAACTTTTTCCTTTACGGCTTGAAGTAAAGAATTAATGTCTTTACCGTTTACCTCAATTGGTTTTATATTTCTTGATGATTGGCTTAGGATTGCAGATTTGATTAATTCTTCAACCTTCATTTGAGCCTGGTGCCCATTCATCATTTTAAAAATCTTTGTAGCTTTAATCGTTGTCTTATTTTCTCCGCTTTCACTATTCTCAATTGGGATGTAAAGAAGTCTTACATTATTAAGTAAATATTCAGTAAAAGCAGAAAGCAAAATTTCATTATCTTTAGGGAAACTTGAAATTCCAGATATTGCCTTACTAAATTTTGAATATAAATTATTTTCCTTACTCTTTAATTCCGAAAGATCTTTTTGAACTGATTGAACAAAGTTGTCACATGAAGTTTTAATAGTATTGATGGCCTTCTTGAAATAAAAAATATCCTGAATGTCCAATTTGGGGTTTGGCGCACAGATAATGTATTCCGGTGAAGATAACTCTTTAAGATAATTATGTGAATCTTTACGAATATCATAACGTAATACAATATCTTCTGCTCTTTTGATATATTCTGAAAGTCCCCCGATCTGGCTATTTAAATAGACCAGTAAAATAAAAAGGGTAGTAGTTCGCTGTTGGCCATCAATTAGAAAAATCATTTTATCATTCACCTTATCATTCACCATAACAGTGATGCCTTGGAGGAAATATTCGTACTTGTCTTTTCGAAAAGCATCAAAAAGACTTTCCATCAATCCTCCAACAAGATCTTTGCTTTTTATATTATTCTCAACTTTTTCACTTGGAACTCCCCACTTATATCCTCTTTGATAATTTGGGATAACAAATGTTCCTTTACTAAAATATTCACTAATTGTTATTATGTTCGTATTCATATTTAGTTATTTATCAGCACTATTAAAATTTCCACTCAAACATCGTATATCCTAATATTATTTCCAAATCAAAATCATTTTCTTAAAAATCCATTCATTCATCAATTCTAATATTAATTCCCAACCTCCTCTTCCACCTCCTTAAAGTGTTCCCAAAGGTCTTCTTCGGTGTCGGAGTCGGTGAGGCCGGTGTGCCTGGGATAACCAGTCAGGAAATCGGCAAATCGGTTGTTAGCAACGGATTTTTCTTCCTGCTCCGGATAAAACTTGTCGGACAGACGATGGTATTTTTCGATGATTTGATGGAGTTCTTCAATTGTCATAATGGCCGGATTTAAGTTTGTAAATAGGATTTGAACTCCACCAAAAGTAAAGATTGTTTTTGAAACGACCGCTTGTTTTTCAAATTATTTTTCATTTTAATAAATTAAGTAAAAAAAGTTTTGCACACGCCCTTGCATCGCTCAATGCTTCATGGTGATTGAGCGGAATGTTGTACTTCTGTCACAACGGAAACAGGTTCTCCCTATAAAGGCGGTAAGTGCAATACTTTTGATATTCATGGACTTGTTCGTTTTCATAATGTGATTTTTATGTGGAAGTTAAATAAACATGCTTTTTATTCATTCATTGTTCTTTACGAAAGTCGGGTTACTATTTTGTTTATGTGAGCAATTCATTGATATTGAAATTATAAAACCACTCCTTATAAATTCTGATAATTCTTGATTTACAGGAATTTGCAAATCTTAATGCTTTCGTCGCATCTTCAATTACGGATGGATCACTGTAACCATCTCTTTCAGTATCATCAATAAAACTGTCGGTCCAATAACTCGACTTAATCATTTTTTCTGAGGTTTTGGTTGCCTGATCAGAACGATTATCTTCAAATGGCCAGGCTCTCATATTTCCAATTGTACTATAAAACTGTTTGCAAACGTTTATATGTGAATAACTTCCCTTCTTGTTATAAACATATACTGCCGGTAAAATATGGTCAAAATCCCAGGGCCGATTAATATCTTTCCATAAATCCTTTCGTGCCGGGTCATAATCAGGAAATCGCTTGCTCAAATAATCGCGCTGTGCGTAAAGTAATAATTCACGATTTTCTTTTAGACTTTTCAATAGAGGTGCTATATATTTTTCGTAATCCAGACTGATTCTATTTTTTTCTATTTCTGTTGTATTTTCCTCTTTCACTAATTCAAGAAAAGTCTTTTTGCAAAAGTTCCATTCCCAATTACTCAAATTTTCTTCGGAAAAATCAATAATTTGTTTAATGAATTCCGGTTTTTGTATCCTTTTTAAAAATTCATTGATATCGCGATCGCTCTTCAAAGACTCTTGCAAATCAGTCAGAATATTCTGATCTGTAGATTTATAAACCTTTTTATATATTGAAGATACTGCTTTGCCTTTGTTGTCTATAAACCAATGTATAAAAAGTGCAATACCAGTAATTCTTTTGTACGTTTCTACAGTCAAATTAGGGTGCAACCATGCCAAATAGAGTAACAAACAATAAACATCGGGCGAATATATTGCAATACTTGTCTTAAGTACGCGCGGAATTCCCCAGGTTTGATGGTCCTTTAAGAGCAACCATTTATCCACCGTTTCCGCCACCATTAATAACTCATTGTTAATAAAGTCTATAACTTTCTCCTTGTCGGTAGTTTTATCCATCTGAGTTGCGATCTTTCTGATCTGAGCAACACTAAATGCACCTTTAAGTCCATGTTCATCGCTGAGTGCAACT
>JBAXWR010000462.1:0-4026 GCA_037128295.1 Mariniphaga sp. | reverse complement strand
CATCTGATAAAGGTCACTGCTATGTACCGGTTGGCCGTTCGCCGGTGTAATCCTCACACCCATACTTGTTGGGACAACCAATGACCACATAAAATCTTTTTTTAATTCGAGGCTCATATATGTATATATTTAATTTACAGTAATTTGGAAAATTGAAAATTGGAATTGGAAATAATAGAAATAAGTAGAAATAATTAATTGCGATTACACTCCGCTGTAGGCATTGAAACCACCATCAACAGGGATAACGATACCAGTTACAAACGATGACAGATCGGACAACAGGTACAATACTGCACCTTGAAGGTCATCGGGATCGCCAAATTTCCCCATTGGGGTATTGGTCACAATTTTGTTGCCACGGGCCGAATAATCCCCAGTCTTCTCATCAAGAACAAGGAAACGGTTCTGATTGGTGATAAAGAATCCTGGTGCAACTGCATTCACCCGGATTCCAACTTTTGCAAGGTGAACAGCCAACCATTCAGTAAAATTATTAACAGATGCTTTGGCAGCAGAATAGGCAGGAATTTTCGTCAATGGGTGATATGAGTTCATCGAAGAAATGTTCAAAACGACTCCGGCCCTTTTGGCAAGCATGTCTTTTGTAAATACCATACTTGGCAAGACAGTCCCTTTAAAATTAAGTGCAAATACCTTGTCAAAACCTTCCATTTGAAGACCATAAAAAGTTTTTTCAAGATTGTCGAGGTCAGATTCTAAAAGTTGTTCAGATTGAGTGGTAGCCATTGGCGAGTTTCCACCAGCACCATTAATCAGCAAATCAATGGGTCCCAATTTTTCATTGATCACAGCTTTGGCCGCTTCAAGTGATTCTTTGTCCAAAACATTGGCCTTCACACCAATAATCATGGTATCAAAATCCTTAGAAAGATCACCTGCAACCTCAATCGCAAGAGACTCGTTGATGTCAACAATGGCAATTTTAACCCCAACAGAGGCCAATGCCTTCACAATGGAGATCCCAATCACTCCAGCGCCTCCTGTGATAACACAGACTTTTCCATTGAGATCGTCAAAAGATATTTTTTTCATTTTAAAGACTATTAAATAATTATTGAAATTAGTGATTTATTTTTAATTTTCAGATTGAAGAATAATATTCGATGTTCTCTCGGGTAATAATATCTATCGATGTGTAGTTTGAACTTTTCACCTTTTCCTTTCTGACGATCTGATCGAACAGAAGGTTGGCAGCCATATAACCCTGAGCTTCAGGTTTTTGATTAAGAAGAAAGTCGATTTTCCCATTTATCAGCAAATCAACATTCCTGGGAATCAGGTCGTATCCAATAATTTTGGGACGCTTTTCCAACGAATTAAAGAATCCGGCAACTAAATGTACTTTTGAATTTGTAACAAATACACCCTGAATACTTTTAACCTCTGACAGACAAGTATTAAGATTCGTTTCAATTTCGTCTGGAGAGACTTCAATTTTTATCAGATGTGGTTTTTCACAATTGCATTTTTCAAAATAATCATAAAAACCTTTCTCCCTCTGTAACAAATGGTTCGCATTCTGCAGATTTTTGGTGATATGAATGACCAAAACATTCCCACCTTCCGCTATCCCATAATCGATCAATTTTGCCGCAAGAAATCCGCTTTGAACCGAGTCCTGAACAATAAAACTGATCGGATTCGCTTCTTTCAAATTTGAATCAATAAACACATAAGGAATTGAACGATTGTCCAATTCCTGAGTAAACTTTAATGATTCTTTTTTTGTCCATGGTGCAAGTAAAATGCCATCTGGTGCCAAATCAAGGATCTTTGCGGCCTCGGCGTTGAAGGTTTCGGGTTCTTCCATCTTAAAATGGAATTGTTTAAGGACTATGCCATATTGTCGGAACTGGTTGATCGCCTTCCCGATCCCCTCCATTGGCTTAGCCCAGAAAGCCTCCTTGTCAGGAGCCAACGGAGTTAAGGAGGCAAATGTGATCAATTTTTTTGAAGCCAGGGAACTGGCCAATATATTTGGGCGATAATCGTAATCCTTAATAATCCCGAGAATTTTATCCCTTGTTTCTTTCGACACTTCACCACGTTCATGGAGCACACGGTCAACTGTTCCTATAGAAACACCTGCTTTTTTGGCAATGTCGAGTATCCTGATGTTCTTTTTCATTCCAATGTCACTTGAATTGGTTATGTTAGCGGGCAAAACTAATAGGTTTTTTTCAATATCGTGTGCGAACACGGTAAAAAATGTTTTAAAACATATCTGGTCATTTTATCGTCTATGATATTGCCATACCTTTAAAAAGAAATTATCTTCGTGAACGAACACGGAACATTTCTATTGTAAATTAAAATACTGTAATTCAATATATTAATAAAAACAAACTTTAAATAATCAAACAATGAAAATTGGCAAATACAGTTTTGGGACGGGAGACAGGTTCGGACATCAGGGAGAAGCGCAATTAAGGGCTCTTATCAAAGCCGCTGATGCTGGCATTGAAGTTTGTCCTGTGTGGAATAAATCGAACAGGGAACACACTTATATCCATTCAAAACCAAACGATACAAGGACCGAGGCCGATGCCGCTGTCAAAAGCTTGGGTTATACAGGAGAATACTATGTTGATGCAGACCATATCAACCTTGGAAATGTTCAGGGTTTTATCAATGCATCCAATTTTTTCACTCTCGATGTTGCAAACAAGATCGGGACAGCTTCAACACCAGAGCAGATTGAAACATTCGTGGCTTCAAGCAAAAGCTATTCTGGGACTTTAAATATCCCAGGTATTGAAGAACCATTTGTGGTTTCCGAACAACAAATTGTGACCATTGCAAATAAATTTCTCGCAGCAATTGCCGAAGCAGGCAAAATCTATAATTTTATTAAGGAACAAAAAGGCAATGATGACTTTGTTACCGAAGTTTCGATGGACGAAGTGGAGACACCACAGACTCCTGTCGAAATGTTCTTTATTTTGAAAATGATTGCTGAACAAGGGATTCCTGTACAGACTATTGCACCAAAATTTACAGGACGTTTCAACAAAGGGGTTGATTATGTGGGAGATGTTAAACAATTTGCTCTTGAATTTGAGGAAGATGTACTCGTAATAGATTATGCAGTTAAAGAATTTGGCCTACCGGAAAACTTAAAACTAAGTGTCCATTCTGGCTCCGATAAATTCTCGATTTATCCTGAAATTGCGAGGGTCATTAAAAAATACAATAAAGGAATCCATGTAAAGACCGCAGGAACCACATGGTTAGAAGAAGTTATTGGATTGGCATTAGCAGGTGGGGAAGCACTGGAACTAGCTAAACAGATCTACAAAAATGCGTTGGAACGCCAGGAAGAGTTATGTGCCCCATATGCCGATGTAATTGATATTAAGCAAGATAAATTACCTTCAAGTGAAGAAGTTGACTTATGGTCAGGCGAGAAATATGCAAATACTTTAAGGCATATCCCGGGTCATCCCGATTATAACCCGAATTTCAGGCAATTGATCCATGTTGGTTACAAAATTGCTGCCGAAGCGGGTGAAAAATACATCGGACTGCTCGAAAAGCATAGCGAACTGATTGGTAATTGTGTTGAAGAAAACCTGTTCGACAGGCACCTTAAAAGACTTTTTAATTTATAATTAATATTTGATATGAAACCATTCATGGATGCTGATTTCCTGTTGCAAACCGAAACTGCCAAACGGTTGTATCATGAATATGCGGCTGCAATGCCAATTTTTGATTACCATTGCCACATCTCACCACAGGAAATAGCCAAAGACAGAAGATTCAATAACATGGCAGAAATCTGGCTTCATGGGGACCACTATAAATGGAGGGCCATGCGTGCCAACGGTGTTGACGAGCACTACTGCACAGGTAATGCGTCGGATTGGGAAAAATTTGAAAAATGGGCCGAAACTGCGCCCTATACAGTCAGGAATCCGCTCTATCATTGGACCCATCTGGAATTGCGCAAACCTTTTGGGATCACGAAAGAGCTAAGCCCCAAAACTGCCAGGGAAATCT
>JBAXWR010000461.1:0-4031 GCA_037128295.1 Mariniphaga sp. | reverse complement strand
AGGCAGCGGTCTGCAAAACCGCGTACGGCGGTTCGAATCCGCCATCGACCTCAAAATTAAATCCGATAGTACTGATAATCAGAGCTATCGGATTTTTAGTGAATTTAATCAAGTAAATTTGTTCCTTAGTTGCTGGTTATTTGTTGCTTATAGTTGTATTTTAAACCCGTATGTTTATTTTTGCAATGTATTTGTATTAAACTAGTCTATTATCAATTTAAAATTGAAATTATTATGAATTCAGATTGGCCACTACTAAAATCGCCACCTGTGATAATGGCAGTTTTTCAATTGAAATTTACTCAACCTGAAGGGGAAGCATTGAGCAAATTGATCGTTAATGACAAAATTATTAAAACGATTTTTCCAAATAGACAGGATAATTACCATTCTAGCTTAAACGTTCATGGTACACCCGTTCCTGGAATTTCAAATTTTAAGGGGAAAGCTGAAACAAAGATTAATTCATATACGTATTTTACAAATGATAAACTTAGGAAATTTCAAATTGAAAAGGATAGCGTGGTAGTAATCAATGAATGTCCCTATCTGGGATGGAGATCTTTTAAACAAAATGTTGCTGATTGTCTAAATTTAATCTCTGAACAATTGAATGGATTTTCAATGAATAGAATTTCTATAAGATTTATTAATAAATTCATGCTTGAAACTTTTGGTGATCCCCTTGAATATTTTACTAAGATGATTTCGACAGAGACAGAATCATTCTATACCTTAACAAAGTATTCTTTTAAATTAAATATTTCTGTTCCTGATACCGATACAAGAGCAATAATTAATCATTCTTTAGAATGCAACAATGAAAGTACGTATGACTATTATTTAGATATCGATGTCTTAAATGACAGTAATACGATATTTGACATGTCCCATATTGATGAGAAAATAGAACAAATAAGAATAGTCAAGAATAAAATTTTCTTTGACACTGTAAAACAAAAAACACTCGACCTATGCAATTAAATAATATTAATAAACGAAGACTTTTCCCATTAACGTTAACTTGTGGGGTGATGGCTTCATCATTTGTCTTTTCATATAGTTCAATTGGGAGCAATATTTCCAGTGATCCTGTTTATTTTTCATCAATAGAGGGATTAATTCAGGAGGGTAATAGTTATTACTATTCTAAATTGTCGATGAAATCTCAATTTGAAAAAAGATTGTTGGCATGGAAGAAAAAGACCAGGTTTATGTCATTTGCTGATCAGATTGTTAATGATAGCAACTTTCGATATATCACTAATATGGGAGAAGAAGTCGTTCCACTTATTTTGGAAGAGATTGAAAAAGAACCTTCACCTTTAGTTTGGTCTTTGAATATTATTTATAATAAAACGATTTCCAATAATCCGCTTACCACAATTGAACAGGCTTGTAAGTTATGGTTGAAAGAGCTGAGTTGATTAAGGATCTTTTGGATGCCTTTCCAGGCCTTTTAACCGATACAGCCTTTCAGATCACAAGCAAGGAAGATATTCATTACAACTGTATTGCATGGGCCTTCAAGATGTTCAATGATCGATGGATGCAATTCGATACCCATCCCAGGTTCGATGGAGTTTGGTATTGGTGGCCGCCTGGGGTGATTGTAAGTCAAAGCATTAAAGCATATATTGACGCCTTCAAAACAGATAATTTTGAATTATGTGCCAATTGCGAACTTGAAAAGGGTTATGTAAAAATTGCATTGTACATCGAAGATGGTACTGACAATTGCACACATGCTGCCAGACAGAAAATAAATGGAACCTGGATGAGTAAACTTGGCCGTGGAAATGACATTGTTCATGGCACACCATACTCTCTTGAAGGTGAGAGTTATGGAAAGGTTTATTGTTTTATGAAAAAAAGCCGATAATTATTTTTCATTGAATTGATCACTCAAATCTTTTTTCAAATTCATTTCTTTTACAAGGACTTGCATTAAACAAAATTTAAAGAGGTTTTTACGGTATTAACCCATTGAGATGATAAAACACATGCCTTTCCAGATTTCCCTAAAATTTTTAGCCTCCAATTCAACATCTTGAATATCATTATGATGATCACCATATTCTCACCCCATTTGATTGTGGCTTTGCGGCGCAGACAAGGTTTGAGCTTTGACAAAATATCTGATTGCGCCGCGTAGTAGGGAGGATTGTCGGAAGCTACTAAGGTCAAGAAAATGGAAAAATAAGGTTTGAAATCGCTTACCAACCGAATTTATTGCTTTTTAGCTTAACGGGAAAAATGGGATTTGAATTCGTTTCGGAAAAACCTTATTTTTGTTTTTCAATTTAAACGAATCATTTTAAAGCTGTTAAGCATTATTGTTTAACAACTATGGCGTTAATTTTCTCAAGGTTTTCGCGCATTCTTATGCGCTCTTCGTCTGTAATCGTCTCCTTTTTTTTGGGATCGTTGAAATTTGCCATAAACCGTTCAGCATCTTTTCCCCTCAAAATTGGGGTTTCCTGTATCGGCCTTGCCATGATCGACTATATTAAATTGTTATTGTTTGCAAATATAAAGACTCCATGCCATTTTTTGTTGATTCTCCCCAATAAATATTTTCAAATATAAACCTAATTGTTAGATTAACAGATTGTTGTAAAACGATTGGAAATCGTTCGACCCGATCGTTGGGAAATGATTATGTGCTTAAAATGAAATTGGCCAGATAACCAAGGCAAACAAGCCCGCTAATATAGATGACAAAGAAATAGACCAGGTTAAAGAACCGCCACCCAATCAGGTTTTCTTTGTATTTTAAATTTTCGGTTGTAAATTTTAAACCAAAGAATATTAGCCCGGTATAGAAAAAGGCAATTGGTAAGATTTTAATTCTATGGAAGATAACGTTTTTTGCCGTGACCGCAACAGCAAGGTTTTTTATGTTGGGAACCTCATAAATATTTAATATCCAGGGGAAAAAGATACAATTGACGATTGAAAAGAGGACAAAAATAAGAAGGGTGTTTACAATGATCAGTGTCTTGTCGTAACCATAACCCCACCAGTATTTATTCACCATATTCAAGATCCATCCCCCGATAGAACTATACTTGCCAGACTTTATATATTTGAATTCCGAATACTCTTTATCCAATTTTTCATAACTGCTTGTAAAACCATTGTCTTTCTGGGTTTTAAGGAGCCTCTCATATATATTGGTTTTCATGTCAGAATTAAAAGCATCATCATATGGAAAACGCAATTCAAACATCGAGTACCTTAGTTTTAATTTTTCTATATCCACATTGACTAGGTTAATCAAACATTTTCCATATTTTTCATTAACAATTGAATTCGTAAGGTCAAGATTACCTTCTTTAATTCTAATTCCTGAAAGATCGAGTAAATAGGGTAATGTGCTATCATCAAAGTAGATACTTTCTTGAATATTAGCACCTCTGAAACTAGCAATTGAATCAAATTGAGTTCCAAAAAAATACGCTGATGAATCAAATTGAACTCCAGAAAAATCAGCTGTTGAATTAAATTGAGCACCAAAAAAATCAGCTATTGAATCAAATTGAGCACCAAAAAAATCAGCTGTTGAATCAAAATGGGTATATTTGAAATTTGCTGTTGAATCAAATTTCTCACTATGAAAATCTACCCGACCAGGATATTCCTTCCAGTTATAATATTTACCCTTATGAATTATAGGTACCACCTGACCAAATGCAGTATATCCGGAAATCATTAATAAAACAAATATAAGATTGGATTTCATGCTGTTACAGTTTTATTTGATTTTTAATTCATTCAAATACGTTTTCCAATTTAGTACAATCATAGGTCGTTGAGCGAAGCCTGAACATCCGCAACTGGCTTCTTGCAACTTGCTTCTGGCTTAGCTGAACGTGCTAATTAATTATTTGGACTTCCAAATATCTGTTTAGCAGTAGACAAGCCAGCCGCCAGAAGCCAGCCGCCAGCTGCCGACGATCACGACTTTGCGCTAACCTTTGCCTTTAACTTTTGAATACTTTTTATCTGCCGTACATCTGTTTTGCAGA
>JBAXWR010000460.1:0-4044 GCA_037128295.1 Mariniphaga sp. | reverse complement strand
GTTCTCCTGATTTTAGCGACACTCCGGTGCTGCCGGAACTGCAAGCTATACTAAAAGAAGCAAAAGCATCTGTTAACAAATATTGGAGTGATCCACTAATGCCCGTAGCATTCCTTAACAGGAACTGGCATTATGGCAATGTAACACAGAGTGCCCCCGTTATTAATGATTATTTTGCTATCCCTATGATTACAGTTCTAGCGCCAACTCATAACGCGGGTATGAGCCTTGTCCTTTCTCCTGATGATGTTATGCTTTACATGGATTTATCTGTAACTCCCAATGGTGATATTCAGTTTAATCGCTTAAATCATCGTTTGGGTGAAAATAGAACGGTCAAATTTTCAATGAATTTAGTTTTACATGAAGCATCCTGGCGTGGAGGATTGCGGTTTATGACACAATGCTATCCTCAATGCTTTGAAGCACCGAATCAGCGCGTTCATCAAATTGGAGGTTGCGGAGCATATTCGATTAGCGAAGCTCCTATTGATGTGGAAAAATTCAAGAAAATGTCATTTGGTTTCAACTGGAAATTGTCAGATGACTTCCCATACATGGGTATGTTTATACCGCCTGTTAAAAATGGAAATGAGAAATGGAAACGCTCCTGTGACGAAAAAGCCCCACCCGATAAGGATAGTTTGGTCTCTTGCCGCCAATTAAACGATTATGCAAAATATATGAAACGGAACGGCTTTTCTGTTCTAAGCTATTTTAATGTTACTGAATTTGGAAAGAATATGTACAATCGTAAGGCTGTGCTTCATAGTAATGATCCTGAGCTTTGGAAAGACCCTGTAGCTTATCTTAAATACTGTCTTCCTAATGCTGTTTTTGATCCTGGTATTCAAACTTGTTATTATGCTTATATTGTTGATCCCGCTGACCCTGATTACCTCAAATTTATACTTGAACAGGCAGAACGTCATATTAAACTTCTTCCATCTACCGATGGAATCTGTATTGACCGTGCAGACTGGCTTAAACTGTTCAATACAAAAGCCGATGATGGTGTAAGTTGGGTTAACGATAAGCCTGCTCGTTCGCTTTTCCGCTCATGGATTATCATGCAGAAACAACTTGGCCCTATGATGCATAACGCAGATAAAGTTATCTTTAGCAATCTAATGGCTCTAAGGTTAGAGCTTGGAAATGAGCTTGATGGTATTTATACCGAGTTTGGTAATAATGGCAATGCACTCAATGCATCTGCCTTGCTTGGCACACGGAAACCTGTTGTTGGTTGGACAGTTAACGAAACGATTAATGAACCCAACTCTGACGATTTTATGCAGAGGCATCTCCATTTAGGTGTTTTCCCAACTGCTCCATATCCCTACAACCATCATTCTATTAATCCTGAACCAACGGCAGATAAACTGTACCTTGATTATGGGTTGTTGCTTAATGCTATGCGAGGCAAGAAGTGGGTTCTTGAACCAAATTGCGTTGAAACTACTACAAAAGGCGTAAAAGTAAATATGTTTGAAGTCCCTGGTGGTTATGCTTTACCCGTTACATTTGGTGGTAAAGCTGAGTCTGCTATTGTGCGTGTTCGTAATATTTCAGGTTTAGACAAAATGAAAGTAACTGTGATTCATCCTGGGGATGATTTAGAAATACCTGTTGTAAGTACATACAAAGATGGTGTTCTTGAACTCAATGTTTCGCTTAAACTAGGTTGTGGAATGGTAAAACTGACAACGTTAAAGAATTAATATTCAACTGCTCTAACAATAAAATAGTTTTGGAATAAATTGGATTTAAAGTGAAAATGTCACGGAAATACGATAGTAAACTATATGAGATAGAGGTAATAATATAAAATAATATAAAGAAAAAAAATGGACGAAACAAATTTGGCAATTGGCGTATCGTTAAGTTTAGTCGCAGGTGTTTTTTTGGGAATATTTGCCTTTCCCATGAAAACAATAATAAAATGGCAGTGGGAAAATACATGGCTAGTGTTTTCTTTTTGGGCATGTGTCTTTTTACCAGTGGCTTGGGCTTTTTATACTGTACCTAATCTATTAGGCATCTATTCAAGTGTTCCAATAAGTACGATTATAATTGTATTCCTTTTTGGAGCTGGATGGGGTGTTGCCAATGTCGGTTTCGGAATAGGTATAAATACCTTGGGGATTGCACTTGGAACAGCTATTGTATTGGGACTTAATAACGCGCTTGGAGCAATACTTCCAATCATAATATATACTCCTGAAGAATTGCTTACTTCAACGGGTATCAAGATATTGATCGGTGTGTCGATTATGTTGATTGGAATAGTTATCTGCGCAATTGCCGGCTCTCAAAAAGAAAAGGCTTTAAATAGAAATGTGGTAGCCGAAAAAAAAATCAATAAATTTACTAAAGGGTTAATTATATGTCTTGTTGCTGGCATTTTCGGTGCAATGTTCAATTTTGCACTTGTAGCTGGTAAACCAATGGAAAATGTGGCAATGGTTATGGGTGCTTCGAGACTTAACGCTGCTAATCCTTCCTGGTGCATATCCTTACTTGGAGGCTTTGCAGTTACTGCAGTTTACTGCTTCGCAATGCTTAAAAAAAACAAAACTTTCTCTCTCTTTAAATTGAATGGTAAAGGTAGTTATTGGATATTAACATTTGGCATGGGCTTAATGTGGTTTGGGGGCGTTGCTCTTTATGGATCATCAGTCATGAATTTGGGCAAACTTGGTGCGTCAATAGGTTGGCCACTTGCCCAGAGTATGGCTGTTGTAAGTGGAAGTTTAATGGGAATTATTACAGGCGAATGGAAAGGTACAGGCAGAAAACCACTGATTATAATGATTAGTGGACTATTCTTTCTCCTAATAGGTATTTTAGTAATAAGTCAACTCATCTGATTAATACATTAAAAAAATAAATTTATATGACATCACGGGAAAGATTTTTAAAAGTTTTCAATGGTCAAATGCCAGATAGAGTTCCGGTTACACTTTTTATTGTAGACCAAGGTCATTTTCTCGAACAAATGTATCCGGATATTGATCCACTACATTATGAGGAGTTGCAGATAAAAGTGATAGAAATTCAAAAACAACTTGGCGTTGATGTATTTGTTAGAATGCTGTTTGGAATCAATGATCCAATTGGAGTTCATTGTGGCGGATTGAATGTTTCACTGCAAACCGAAAATTGGCAGGTAAAGAAAGAGAAATTTGAAAATGGGGCAACAAAGGTAATCCGTTCAATCATTACAACCCCTGATGGTCAGCTTACTCAGGAATTTTCGATTCATAAAATGCGTTCTGCAACTTTTATGTATAGCTGTACTAAACACCCAATCAAAACTCAAAAAGATCTAGAAATAGCGATAAAGTATGAACCCCCTTTAATGACATCTGAAAAAGCCCTAATGATTAAAGGCAGGGTAAAAAGAATAAAAGACGTTTTGGGAGACGATGGTGTCGTTGGAAGTTGGTCACCACACGGACCATTCAATAACGCGTCATTACTCATAGATCATGCTACTCTTTATAGTATGTTCATGTTCGACTATCCATTTTATGAAATGCTAATGAATTTTGCAATGAACAGAGTTCTTGATTATACCCGGGCTATTGATGATGCTGGTGTTGATGCTGGCACTGGTTGTGCTACTGGTTGTAGTTTTACATTTCTTTTATATTTTGCCTCAACATCTCCTATCGTCACATTCTCTGGACATAAAAAAATATCCAATTCTTTACCTTTTACATTTACTTTAGTTGGACCAATACATTGCTCCACTGGCATTTTAATTATCATCATATAATATTTACGGCTTGGCAACCATTTGATTCGCCCCCCACCTAGTCGATCCTATATTCCAATATAAATTACTCAGTACTGCGATCGACATGAAACTTCCAAATAATTTACAGTAAAACCAATTTTCCCAATAAATGTATTTTCCTGAGCATTTAGACTAATTCCTAATAATAGTAATATAGCGAATAAAGATAGAGTTTTCATATTTCTAGTTTTAGGTGAATATTACGATTATTATATCAAAGATACAAAAATAATATAGAACTA
>JBAXWR010000046.1:0-35874 GCA_037128295.1 Mariniphaga sp. | reverse complement strand
AACAACATTACAGCACCTTCACCCTAAAGACCTGTCATTGCGCGGAGTGCGGCACAATCTAAATTTGAAACGCAATCATCAGCACGACAAAGCAATCTCATCCTAAGAAGCACAGTGCCAAAATCATTGTTTTGAAAGTGCTTCAAACATGGGATTGCTTCACCAAACAAACTGAACCTGCTAACAATTTAATATACAGACGTTTGGTTCGCAATGACAGCTTCGGGAGGTAGACCACAAACAACATTACAGCACCTTCACCCTAAAGACCTGTCATTGCGCGGAGTGCGGCACTGAATACCTTCTTAATACCAATCATCTGCACGGACACGTGTTCCGATCCTTCGGAAAAGCAATCTCATACTAAGAAGCACTGTGCCAAAAACATTGTTCTGGAAAGTGCTTCAAACATGGGATTGCCACACTCGCATTTCGATACTGCAAACCATTAAATATCAATACGCTCGTTCGCAATGACAATTCATAGAGTAAGATCTTCCAAAAGTTGGATTGCGCCACAATCTTCCAAAAGTTGTATGAAGATACCAAACAATATTACGGCACTTTCACCCTCAGGACCTGTCATTGCGCGGAGTGCGGCACTGAATTCCTTTTTAATACCAATCATCTGCACAGACACGTGTTCCGATCCTTCGGAAAAGCAATCTCTTCCTAAGAAGCACAGTGCCCAAAACAATGTTTTGAAGGTGCTCCAAACATGGGATTGCCGCACTCGCATTTTAATACTGCAAGCAATTGAATATCAATACGCTCGTTCGCAATGACAATTCCATAAGGAAGATCTTCCAAAACCTAAACCCATCTTCTTAGTATTGTCTTGCTTCCTCCGGCAAATCCAGCCGTACCTTTCAATTCAAAGTCAATTTTTACAGCAAAGCAGCTTTTTCCTGTAGATGTACCATAACTCTAAGGAAGTTTACTATTTTTATGAAAAATTAAAGTAACCTGATTGAATGGCAAAAGCTGATATCGATTTTGAGAAAGAACTCTGGGACGCGGCGAACGAACTAAGGGGCGCTGTTTCTGAGAACAATTATAAAAACTACATCTTACCGTTGGTGTTCCTAAAACATCTTAGCGAGCGCTACGACATTGTAAATGAGGAGCTAACCGGACTTGTAAAAGACGAAAGCTCCGACTATTATACCACCAATCAAGCTGAGGTAAAATATATCCTGGACGATCCCGACGAATACCGTTCGCGCAATACTTTGGTGATTCCCAAAACAGCTTCGTGGCAATACCTGAAAGACAATGCCGAGCAGGACGATATCAAAGTGAAGGTTGACGATGCCTTCGATGTGATACAGGATTTACTCACCGAACACAATCCTCAGCTCAACAACCTTCTACCCCGTATTTTTGTGCGCAGCGAGTTATCTGCAAGACAAACCGGCGGTATTATCAATCTGCTCTCGCACCCGAAGTTCTCTGAGAAGGAAAATCCTGAGAGTGACATATTGGGCCGCATTTATGAATTCTACATTGGCCGGTTTGCGATGGCCGAAGGTTCAGGTGCAGGGCAATTCTTTACACCGGGTAGTATTGTGCGTTTGCTGGTACAAATACTCGAACCCTACAAAGGACGCATCCTCGATCTTGCCTGTGGAAGCGGCGGAATGTTTGTGCAGAGCCTGAAGTTTATCAGTGAACATGGTGGAAACAAGAACGATATCTCTATTTATGGTCAGGAAATGACGGCTCAGACACTTCGCTTGTGTCTGATGAACCTGATGTTGCGCGATTTATCTTTCGACATTAAAATGGGGAACTCCCTGCTCGATGATAAATTCCCCAAATTAAAAGCCGATTTTGTGCTTGCCAATCCTCCGTTTAATGTGAGTAACTGGCACCCCGAAGATTTACCCGATGGCGACCCGCGTTTGTTCGGTCCCAAAGAGGAATTTACAACCGATGGCAGCGCCAATTACATGTGGATGCAAACCTTTTGGAGTCATTTGAGCGATACCGGAACCGCAGGTATCGTAATGGCCAACGGAGCGATGACCTCGAACACCAAAGGGGAGAAAAACGTACGGCAGCATATGGTGGACAATAGCATGGTTGATGCGATTGTGCGTTTGCCCGATAAGTTGTTTTTAACGACCGGGATACCTGCCTGCTTGTTTATTTTGAGCAAAAACCGCAATGGCAACGATGGCACACACCGCGAACGGAACAACGAAATACTCTTTATCGACGCCTCCAAAATGGGCACAATGGTGAGTCGTAAATTGCGCGTGCTTACCGATGAAGACATCAGCAAAATAGCTGATACTTACCACAAATGGCGCACCTCCCCGAATTCCCCTCCGAATTCCCCTCCTTTGGAGGGGTGCCCGAAGGGTGGGGTGGCAGAGGGGTTGGGGGAGGCTTTTGTAGACATCGACGGCTTTAGCAAAGCCGCCACAATCGCCGAAGTACAAAAGCAGGATTACAAATTGACGCCCGGTATTTATGTAGGCACCGAAGCCGAAGAAGATGATGGAATCCTTTTCGAAGACAAGATGTCCGCATTGAAAGAACAATTGTTGACACAATTTGAACGGGGCGAAATATTGAAAAAACAAATAATCGATAATTTTGAACGATTGTAACCAATGTCCAAAAAATATCAAAATAAATACCGTATAGAATCCAATCGCTGGCAGAATTGGGATTATTCTGCACCAGGTAGTTATTTTATTACCATTTGCATAGAGAACCGCGAGGAGATTTTAGGCAAAATCGCAGATGGGAAAATGCAATTATCGGCATACGGTGAAATTGTAAAAAATGAATTCATCCAAATGGGTAATTATAACGAACGGGCCGTTTTGGATGCATGGGTGATAATGCCCAACCACGTTCATTGTATTATTACGTTGAAAAATTGGGGTAACGACGTAGAGAAAATTCATGAATTTTCTCTACATGAATTTTCTCTACGCACGCCACCACCAATATTATCACCACCCACCGAAAATGAAATAAAACAATATCGTCTTTTGCGTCGCAAAATGTTAATCCCCCTGTTGGAGGGCAAATTCAAAACGTTGACATCAAAACAGATCAACCTTTTGCGGAATACCGAAGGACGAAAAACATGGCAACCAGATTATTACGACCACGTTATTCGCGATGAGGGCGAATATCACCGGATAAAACAATACATTATCAACAACCCTGCAAAATGGCATGATGATACATTTAATAACGAAAATGATGGACGTTGCAATGATGATGGTGGTGGTGATTACGATATTGTTTATGGTGATTGGTGCACGGACCATAATGGAAATGATGGCGGTGGTTATGGTAATGGGTGCGCGGACCATCATGGAAATGATGGCGGCGGTTATGGTGATGGGCGCGTGGACCATAATGAAAATGATGACGGCGGTGATGGGCGCACGGATCATAATGGAAATGACGGTGGCGGTTGTGGTGATGGGCCCACGGACCATAATGGAAATGATGGCGGTGGTTGTGGTGATGGGCGCACGGACCATAATGGGAATGACGGCGGTGGTTATGGTAATGGGCGCACGGACCATAATGTAAATGACGGCGGCGGTTATGGTAATGGGCGCGTGGACCATAATGGAAATAACGGCGCTGGTTATGGTGATGGGCACACGGACCATAATGGAAATGACGGCGGTGGTTGTGGGGATGGGCGAACGGACCAAAATGGAAATGACGGTGATGGTGATGCGCGAACGGACCATAATGGAAATGACGACGGCGGTTATGGTGATGGGCGCACGAACCATAATGGAAATGACGGCGGTTGTGGTGATTGGCGCACGGACCATAATGGGAATAACGGTGGCGGTGGTGATGGGCGCCCGGACTATTATGGGAATGATGGCGGTGGTGGTGGTGATGGGCGAACGAACCATAATGGAAATGACGACGGTGGTGGTGATTGGCGCATGGACCATAATGGGAATAACGGTGGCGGTTGTTGACGTCGTAGAGAAAATTCATGAATTTTCTCTACCATCCCAACGTTGATCGAACGTCCCCATTAACGCGGACGTTGTTGCCAACGTTGATCGAACGTCCCCATTAACGCGGACGTGGTTGTTAACGCGTATGCCGACGCAATCACAACCAACCGATATTGTTATAATTGATTATAAATAACGAAATTGTAATTATTGTTGTTGTAATTGTAGAGAAAATTCATGAATTTTCTCTACAATTACAACAACCACAACGAAAACAGAATGTCAGAAAACTGGAAAACATATAAACTGGGGGATTTAACCACCAAAATAGGCAGTGGTGCTACCCCGAGAGGTGGGAAAGAAGCCTATCTGGAAAGTGGTATTTCATTAATTAGAAGCCAAAACGTATTAGATTTTAGTTTTTCTGTTGATGGACTTGCCTTTATCGACGATGCACAGGCAAAAGCTTTAAATAATGTCACTATTGAATCCAGAGATGTTTTATTAAATATTACAGGTGATTCTGTTGCAAGAGTTTGTCAGGTTCCTGATAAATGGCTTCCTGCAAGAGTGAATCAGCACGTAGCGATTATCAGAGCAAATAAAGACCTTCTGTGCCCGGAATTTCTTTTATATTCACTATTGACAAAAGCCAATAAGAACACATTATTAACTTTGGCAAGTGCAGGAGCTACCAGGAATGCCTTGACAAAACAGATGATCGAAGATTTTGAGATTTCAATCCCAGGAATAGAAGAACAACGCTCCATCGCCTCCATCCTTTCCGCCATCGACGACAAAATTGAGCTTAACCTTCAAATGAACAAGACCCTCGAAGAAATGGCCATGACCCTTTACAAACATTGGTTTGTTGATTTTGGTCCATTCAAAGACGGTGAGTTTGTTGATTCTGAATTGGGGATGATCCCGAAAGGATGGGAAGTGAAAAGGTTGTCAGAGTTTTGGGATAATTCGCAGTATGGATATACTCAAAGTTCTTCTTTGGAAAGTATTGGACCAAAATTTTTAAGAATTACAGATATTCAAGGTGGTGCAGTTGATTGGAATAATGTTCCCTATTGCATTGCTAATAATAATGATATCAAGAAATATAAAATTATCAAAGGAGACCTTTTCGTAGCTCGTACAGGAAATAGTACAGGAGAGAATCTTTATGTGCTTAATGCTCCTGAAGCAGTATTTGCAAGCTACTTAATACGATTCCAGTTTGACGCTCTTTATAAATCATGTTTTGTTGCTAAAATATTCAGAAGCAAACGGTTTTCCGATTATATAAATGGAGCAAAAGTTGGTTCCGCCCAACCTGGAATAAGTGCAAGCACGCTTGGAGAGTTTCTTTTAATAATACCTCCGACAAATCTTTTAAAAGAATTTTTCAGCCATGCAAATAACTATGACGAGCAGAAAGAAACTAATTTAATGGAAAACCAAACTCTTACCACCCTCCGAGACACCCTATTACCAAAACTAATCAGCGGAGAAGTTCGGGTAAAAGAGGCTGAAAAAATATTGGAAGAAACTTTATAAAAACCGAATGAACGTATAGTTTAACCTAAAAATTACGGACATGACCGAAATGATAGAACTAACGGTACAAAAAGCCGCCATCGAAAGCCTTCAGGAACTCGGATATATCCACAAAGAGGGAAATTCGTTACAGCGCGACCTGAAAAAAGTGGTGCTCGAAGCCGATTTGCACACCTTTTTAAAAAGCAACTATCCTGGCGTTCCTGCTACCGCCATCAACGAGGCCATGGCCCTGTTCACGCAGCACGAAGGGATGGACCTCGACCATCGGAACCGCGATTTTCACCGCAAACTTACTCAGGGTGTTTCAATTACCTGGAAAGACCCCCAAGGCAAAGAACAGGCACGCCATATTTACCCGATCAATTACGCAGAACCCGATCAAAATACATTTATTTGTGCCGATGAAGTGACCATCATTGGCAAGAATACGCGCCGGACCGATCTGCTGGTTTACATCAACGGTTTGCCCCTTTTGGTTTTCGAATTCAAAAACATGTTCGATGCCGAAGTTGGGGCCGACAATGCCCATAACCAAATCAGACATTATCTGCTCGATATTCCGCAGCTATTTGACTACAATGCCATTACAGTGATTTCCGATGGAATGGAAGCCCTACATGGGATGTACAATGCCTCACAAGAGTGGTTTGCCCCATGGAAGAGCCTTGATGGTGGCGACATTGAACAGGATAAAGAGCTGCAACTCGAAACCCTGCTGCATGGCTTGTTCCCCAAAGCGACCCTGCTGAATTACATCCGAAACTTTATCTTTCATGAAGATCACAACGGAAAGATCATCAAGAAGGGGGCCAAATATCACCAATACTGGGGCATCACGAAAGCGGTGCAAAGTGCCATCCAAAATATTAAACCGAAAGGCGATGGACGTCTGGGCGTGATCTGGCATACACAAGGTTCGGGCAAAAGCATTTCGATGGCGATATTAACAGGTATCCTTCGTCAGTTGCCCGAAATGAAGAATCCGACCATTCTGATGCAGGTCGATCGTTCGGATCTCGATCAGCAACTCTACGAAAACTTTGTTTTGTGCAAGGACCTTGTGGGCGATGTACAACATGCCGATACAACCGACGAATTACGCGAAATGCTGAGTGCCGATGGCGGTGGAGTGATCTTTACAACCATCGAGAAATTCAGGTTGAAAGAGTTTGAAGATGGCAAAGAGTTCATGCATCCAATCCTTTCAGAGCGTTTCAATTTAATTGTGATGGCCGATGAGGCTCACCGCACGCAATATGGTTTTAACGATGGCGGTTTTGCACAAAACATCCGCAGGGCACTTCCCAATGCTTCATTTATCGGCTTTACAGGTACACCTGTCGATGGCAAAGATGCCGATACTGAGCTTGTGTTTGGGAAAACGATTCATACCTACGATATTAAACAGGCTGTCGAAGATGGGGCAACAGTCCCTATCTATTACGAGCCTAAGATGGTTCCGCTAAACATTAAGGCAAAGTACCTTACCCAACTCGATGAAGCTGCAGATGCAGAGGAAGATAGCACCAATGCGGTATGGGCAGCCATAGAGGATGCCGCCGGTGCAGAAGATCGTATTAAGCTGGTATCCAAAGATATACTGACACATTACAAATCGCGGACAGCCTCCCTCGACGGCAAAGCGATCATCGTGTGTATGAGTCGTCGCAATTGTGTGAAAATGTACGATGCCCTTTCAACTTTGGATGGCTGTCCTGAGATTGCCGTGATCATGACGAGTAACATTGGGAAGGATCCCGAAGCCTGGAATCCGCATATCCGCACAAGAGACAGCATGGATGCCATTAAAAAGCGTTTCCGTACGCCCGACAACCCGTTGAAAATGGTGATTGTCCGCGACATGTGGCTAACAGGCTACGATGCCCCATGTGCCCATACGATGTATGTCGATAAGATCATGAAGGGACACAACCTGATGCAGGCCATCGCACGTGTGAACAGGGTTTTTGATGACAAACCCAATGGCCTCGTGGTCGATTTTATTGGCATTGCCGGTTTCCTTGCAGCAGCAACCAAAAAATACACGGGTGGCGGTGGAGGAGGAAAACCAACCATCGATTTGGATGCTGCCGTTGAGTTGTGTCTGTTGCAATTTATTACCGTAAAAGGGCTGATGGGCAATTTTGATCTGGAAGTCATCAATCAAATGACCGCGATCAATAAGCTGAAATGGTCGAACGGTTTGGTCAACACGCTGTTACAATCCGACAGTGTTACCGATACCTTTCTGCGTGAAGAACGAAAACTCACGGAATTGGTGGCTATGACCAGTTCCGATAAGAGAATTTGGGTCATACAGGAAGAAGTAGGGATCATTCAACGGATTCGTGACGTGATCCGAAAGATTAAAACACCTCCCGGTCCGCAACGCCTAAAGAATGAAAGGATTAAAGATCTGATCAGCAAGTCGATCGAGTCTCACGGGATCGTTGATCTGGCCACCATGTACGATTTGGACAAAATAGATATCTCCATTATAGACGACCGTTTTCAGGCCATCGTAAAAGAGAAGGGAAGCGAAAATATTAAAGTTGAATTGCTACGGCGAATCATCAACGATGAACTAAAGGTGAGAATGGTGAAGAACATCCGGCGCATGACCAGCCTCAAAGATGAACTTGAGAAGGTGTTAAGCCGGTACCACAAGAACAGCCTCGATTCCATTGCAGCGATTAAACACCTGCTCGACATTGCCAATGAATTTAAAAATGACGATATCCGCACCAAACAGTTGGGCTTAACCGAAGATGAACTGGCATTTTACGATTTATTATCGGCCAATGAAAAGCTATTGAATGAAGCCGGGCCAATTCAGGACCTTGTGCACAAGGTGGTCGCCTCTGTAAAGAAAAATCTCCAACTCGACTGGTCCACAAAAGGAGATGTCCGTGCAACCATCCGTGTTGCCGTTAAAAAAGAGCTTCGGGGCAAGGTCGAGTTCTCTGAACTGGATAACCTATTAAAAGAGGTTCTTGAGCAAGCCGAAGGTCAATACAGGGATTGGCCGATGGTGGGGTAGAGTTTGGCATTACAATACTTCGGTAAATTTTTAAGGCAATTTTGGCATATTCCAGTAGTTCTTTGACAATTTTTTGATTTTTGTGGTGTTTGGGTTGATAGCAAAAACGGTCATAAATCGTTCGAGCATCAAAGTGCTGTTAAACAACATCATATATTCTGTCATTACGTTTGACCTCATTATCTTTGGCCTTAAACCAGTCTTGTTTTGCCAGGTTTACTGCCGTTAATGGAGCATAAAAAGTGAAAATCCAATTTATTTTCTCTTCTTGCCTGACAATCGTTGCGACCTGTGAACTGCTTTGAATAGCAGTAAAGGAAAACAATCTAAGAACGTGACTGATAATAGTGGGAAATCTTCACATAAGACATTCAAACAAAAAACTGTTACGCATTCTTCATTCGTACGCACCCTATCAATCCCAAAAACCTTTTATAGGAAAACTTAAAAACAGGGATTGATTAAGGGCTTTTTTGCTTGGCTCGCCTGCGGGTCGAACCTAACCCGCCAACAAGTCTTTTATTTTGATAAATAAAGTTGTCTCAGGTAGTCCTGCTGCCTATCCAAAAAAGGCTGAAAAGAGCAAAGAAATGCTTTTTTTGTCTTCAACAGCTCTTAGTCCTACCATCGGTTCTTAACTCGCAGCGGCGTTGCGATACTGAGAAAAAAGATCACGGAACAACTCACAAAAAAAATGTCGGTAATAAGAAGGATCGTAAAGGCCAAGCCCTTCGGGTTGTCGCTTCACTCCAAAACTTGACAATAATTAGCCGTCATTCTTAAAAAGTTGCTTAGAGTTTAACGATCTAGTGGTGTTTCTGCTTTTGGATACGAGAAAACAAATTGAAAAGATTAGTTAAATAATAAAATAAAAATTTGCAAATATGATTAAATATTATATTAGCTTTGTTATGTCAATTAGCTAAGTGGAGATTTTACTTCAGGAACAGGTTTAAAATATATGACCTATGGAACGAATTACTTTTGAGCTGACTTTATATTGCATGAACAGTTCATGACTGACTAGAAATATATTATAATAGGAAAGTGGAGACCAGAAACCGCTTTAAAAACGGGGCGACACCGAAAAGCCATACGAATAGGTAAATTAAATACAATCAAAATGAATAGTCAAAGAATAAAAATAGGTGTTTTCATTGCTATTATAGGAATAGCAAGTATAATTATATCTCAAACAGCTAATTTCGTAACAGTGGAAGAACGTACAGAGTCTTTGGGGCAGAAGTATCCGTATAGAGTTGATCATACGGATTTAAAGAATAGATTCCTATACGGTGGAATAGGCGCACTAATTTTAGGTGCAGGAATTTCTATTTTCTCGTCTTCTGGACAGAATAAACAATAATATTGGAGTTTGGAAACCATTTTAAAATGTCGATATCGAAGAGAGTCAGGATATAAATAATCTTTAAAAATGGAAATGTCAGAATTTTAATTTTTTTTTTAATCATCAAAAAAGACAAAATACGTAGATTGTTAAATCAATAATATAGTAAAGAGTAGTCAACAGATTACTCCTTTACTTTTATGGTAGAACCAGGGGTACTTAATCTGAAATATGACAATAAGAACCTACAAAATCATTCCAAACCAAACATTGCAAACAATTGAACATAAAACATTTCCAGATCATCCGTAACAAAAACTCCAATTTTTTCATAACAGGATGGAGTGTTTATCCTGGAATACTTCAATGAATGACCGATAAGAATAGAATGAGATTTGAGTTTTACACCGACTTTTAAAAAGTACTCGAAAAAAAACTCTCAAATTGGATGATCTTAACTTATTCATAAAGGAAAATTCTTTTCAGTTGGAAAACTGAAAAAAAAGTTCTCTCATGCCTGATTTATTCAACAACAGATACTGCTTTGTAATAGTCCATGGAGATAGTTCAAATTTGAGACGTTTTTTTTGTGGCCCCCAAAATACATATTGTATGCAAATAATAAAGAGTCACAACTTTTGGTGTTGTAACTCTTTGGCTTTTCTGTGGGCCAAGTAGGGCCTGATCCTACGACCCCCTGATTATAAAAGCAATATTAATCCTTGACAGATTATTGCCGACATTTATAAAAAGGATGGTAACGGTTCAAAATTGTTCCGGTGTTTCAACATGAGCCATTAAAATAAGCAATAAAGTTTAACTTTGTTATCATTTACAAATTTGGTAACTTGTAGAGATTTTTATCTTACTCTTAAGTGACAAATAATTTAATCACAATGTGAGCAAGATAAAGCACAACACTGAATTGGGAAGCCGGATCGTGGAGGAATACAATGAAGAATAATAAGCGAGCGATATGATTTCAAAGGTTGAGATTGAAAAATTATTATTGGATATAGAAAATTCACGCGTGGAACGCACCATATCAATCACGAACAAGGAAAAGTTTGGCGAGGCGATCTGTGCGTTCTGTAACGATCTACCCGACAGTCAACAAGCCGGATATCTGATTATTGGTGCAAACGACAATGGTTCCAGATGTGGTTTAAAGGTAACCGATGAATTGCAGTTGAACATAGCCGCCATTCGTTCGGATGGAAATATCCAACCACAACCCGCTATGGCAATCGAAAAATTCACTTTTCCCGATGGGGAATTGTTGGTTGCTGAGGTACAACCGTCAAATTTTCCACCTGTCCGGTACAAAGTAAGAATCTGGATACGCGTTGGTGCGCGTAAGGGTGTGGCCAACGAAGCCGAAGAAAAACTCCTTTATGAGAAAAGGGCAGCGAACATCAAAACCTTCGATGCCATGCCCTGTATCGGTGCAAACATGGACGATCTGGATATCAAACTCTTTAAAACTGAATACCTTCCCAAAGCATTCCCCGAAGATATTTTGCTGGAGGATAAACGTGAAATAGGACTCAAATTGCAATCGCTTGGTTTTTACGATTTGAGGTTCGATTGCCCCACTTATGCGGGCATCATCCTGTTTGGGAACAATCCCGAGAAATTTCTGGCAGGATGCTATACGCAATATGTCCGTTTTGCTGGCGAAACCCGTGCAGGGGAAATCCTGAACGAACATAAATTTGATGGGAATTTGGTTCAGGTATTGAGCAAAATGGATGCGTTTGTTGAATTGAGCATAGCTAAAGAAAAACCATTACCCATTTCTGCATTGCGTGAAACAACGGTGATTAGCTATCCTTACTTTGCCACCCGCGAGTTATTGATGAACGCAGTGATGCACCGCGATTATGAATCCAACTCACCGACACGATTTTATGAGTTCGACAGTTACATCGAGATTCAGAACGCCGGAGGTTTATACGGAAAAGCAAGGCCCGAAAATTTCCCTGATGTAAACGATTATCGAAATCCAATTATTTCGGAAGCAATGAAAATACTTGGCTATGTGAACCGTTATAACAGAGGTATCATCAGAGTACAGAATGAGTTGAAAGAGAATGGGAATGGGAAAGCCATTTTTGATTTGACCTTAATCACTGCCTTTAAAGTTATTGAACCAATTTCTGTAAGGGCAAAAATGAAGCTAAATGAGAGGCAAACAGCTACTTTGGAATTTTGTAAAACTGCCAAAAGTCGTGAAGAGATATTTGCATTTTTGGGCTTAAGCAACCAGACTAAAAACTACGTCAAATATATGCAACCTTTAATTGATGCTAAATTGATCATCTTTACGAAACCCGGGAAATCTGATGTTAGAGGCCAACAATATGTTCTGTCAAAATCAGGAGGAGAAATTATTGCACCAAGCGAAGAATAAACCATTTACTAGTTACTTGCTAGTTACTTTTTGAAGGAAAATAATAAACATAATAAGAGCAATTGCGATCATATATACCTGTATACCAATTAAATATAAAACTTAACATTTTTGAATATAAAAATTTGCTAGTTACTTGCTAGTTACTTTTTTGAACCTTAAAATACATTTCAAATCGATTTAAAAATAGAACTCAATGCCAACCTACACCAAAGAAAATGGACTTGAAACCTTGATTGTCGATAATAAAGTCAACAGCAATGGTTTTTTTTAATGTTATTATACAATGAGCAAAGATCTTACAAATTCAGGTAGTGAGCTGCAAAACATCCTCAACAGGAGAAAAAGAAATGAAAAATAAAAGACTGGAAGCGAGAAGAAGTAAAATATCAACAGAGATTGATGCTTTTGTTAAGCAATCGTTTGATATAGTGGACCGTATCCACGAAATCCTTTTTGCTAAAGGAATATAGCAAAAAGACCTGGCTGTATTAATAGGCAAAAGCGAAAGCGAGATAAGTAAATGGATGACAGGTACTCACAACTTCAAAAAAAAGAGTCACAACTTTTAATGTTGCAACTCTTCGGTTTACCGTGGGCCCAGTAGGGCATGATCCTGCGACCCACTGATTATGAGTGGAAGGCCTAACCAATTTTGAGTTTCCACAGGTTTCCACTGATTAACACTGGTTGTTACAAATCCTGTTGGATTTCCTGGCGGGTTTCTAAATCAAATAATAAAGGGTCGATTTCGAAAAACGGTGGAAGGCGGTCATTCTTGCCGGTGTGCCCAACGAATATCAGGATGATTGGCTACTAACAATTTACATGCAATTTTGGTTTTAGTTCATGTTACGCTGAATTTTCGCCATTTACCGGTGAATGCCATTCATTAATCTGCAGAATTTATTTATCCTGAATTCTTCGCGATTTGCCGACCTAAATAGATCATTTGCCTATTACCAATCGCCTTTAACAGAATTAAGGAGAATCTTTGTCGAAGTTATAAGTCGTTTACGGCTGATACTAAATCAAAGAATATTAAAACAACTTTTAAAAAACCACAAAAATGATTACAGCTAAACACTTTCAGAAAAATTTCAAGTTTGTTTAAATCAACAATGGGATTCCTTTTACTCTTAGCAACAATTTGCTCTTTTTCTCCTCAAAATGGAAAGGCACAATCGGTAATAAAAGAAAAGCTGGATGGTTTGCTGAAAGGGTTTCCGCAAAACGCGCCAGGAGGTGTCGTTGTTGTAACGGAGAACAACAATATATTGTACTCTGGCTCATATGGATATGCCAATCTGGAATGGAATATTTCAAATTCAATGGATATTAAATACCGGATTGGTTCGCTTACAAAAACTTTCACTGCGATAGCTGTATTGCAACTGGAAGAAATGAAAAAACTTACTCTTCAGGATAAAGTAAAAACCTGGCTACCAGATCTGGATATTGATGAGCGGGTAACAATTGGTCATCTGCTTAGCCACACTTCAGGAATTCAGTCAAATAAAAAAGACCTTGAGTTTTTGCCCGGAGAAAGGATGAATTACAGCAATTTTGGCTATATTTTGTTGGGTCAGATTATTTCGAAATGCAGTGGTATTTCCTATGACGAATTTATCAAAGAGCAAATTTTTAAGCCATTGGGAATGAATGATTCAGGTTATGAACATTCAAATAGTATTATTCCCCGAAAAGCTTCAGGCTACCGTTTTGTACAGAATGGAGTTATTCCAGCTTCGTGCGTTGATATGGAAGGACCCGGTGCTGCAGGTGGATTGTACTCAACAGCCAATGATTTAATCCTTTTTGAAAAGTCTTTAACCAGGAATTCGACGATCAATAAGTCACTGCTTACTAAAGCTTTTAATCCTTATAAATTGAATAACGGACAGGAAAGCACTTATGGATTTGGCTGGATGGTCCGAAATTACAAAGGTTGGCGGGAAGTTAGCCATGGAGGAGATATTGAAGGATTTAACTGTTATTTTGCTCATTTCCCTGATCATCGGCGGTCTGTAATTGTATTGCAAAATGTAAAAATGCAGATTGGCGCTCCCTGGGCAGAGGCAGGCAACCTGGTTAATCTGGTTGTTGATTTCTTATGGCAAAATGAACTTCAGAAAGAAGTACAAACTGGAACCGGGATTCAGGTTTCAGAGGAGAAGTTAAACCTACTCACCGGAGTTTATGAATTTGAAAATGCGCCTGCCGAAATGACTGCCATTATGGGCAATAAACTAAGCATTACAGTCGAAGGTGGTAAACTTTATGTACAGGACAAAAATAACAGGGGGCCAGTAATTGCCTTAAGCGAAAATGAATTTGCATTTCAGGGAATAGATATTAAGTTAAAATTCAATTCAGATAAAGACAAAAGAGCTACGGAACTGATCTGTAAACTGATGAGCGTTCGTGAAATAAAAGCCAAATTAGTTCAGCCTTAAGGATTTAAAACAAGATAAATTCTTCATTTCGTTTTCGGTGCAAATATTTTCAGCGGAAAATTCGATTTCCCTCAAAATCCCGGTACCTTCCTGATGTAAACAAAAAACACTTACAGAAAATCTCTGTAAGTGTTTGATTCAATGGGTGGGCCCAGTAGGGCATGATCCTACAACCCCCTGATGATGAGTTGGAGGTCTAACCCATTTTGCGTTTCCACAGGTTGATACTGGTCAGCACTGGTTGTCATTTACACTTTATATTTTCCACAGGTTGATACTGGTTGTAGTAAGTCCTAGTCGATTTCCTGGCGGGTTTTGTACCCCTTTTATATTATCGCCATTTTGTAAATGGACTCGATCAAAAGGAATAGCCTGATGAACCAGAATAACTTAGACAGTCCCCGGAATTTGCGTTAGGACATTTATGTCGTATTACTTCATCCTTATCGTAATAATCCATATAAAGATCATTTTTGTCAATAAATGGATCAAGCCAATCAGCTTTTTCTCTAGCCCATTGAATCTTTTGTGCAATTTCAGCACTTATCTCTCCATCCTTTGAAATAAACTGCTCATAGGTATCAATGTATTGCCGCAAGATCAATGTTTTGTGAAGGCGTTCAGCCATTTTAAATAAGGATTTAAACTCATTTAGCTCACTTTTTTTCTTTTCTTCAAAATTCTTACGTTCTAGCTCTTCTTGTTCATACTTTAAACGGCGGATTTCATCTTCTGTACGTTTCTCCTTATTTTTCTCAGCCCTAACTTCAAGATTTGCAATGATGGAAACTATTTTGTCTTCAATTATTGTATTTGGCGTATCTTTAATAGTATCCTTTTCTTTCCATGTATCCCAATCTCTGTATCCGTAAAAAATATTAAACTGAAGTTCTCCGCAAAAATCAGTACTGTAATAAGGATTTTCACTCGATTTATCTTGCTTTCTCCTTTCAGTAAGATTAATTTTTATTTCTTCACCCTGAATAACAGCCAACGTACTTTGATCTGTGACTTTTATATTGTGCCCTCTAAATCTTAAAGCGTTGATTACGGTTGCAAATATGGATAGAGCTCTATCCATTGATTTGTCAGAAACATAAAGGTCAAGAGTAGGTCCAATTTTGCTTTTATAAGGATTTCTTTTCAGATAAATATTCTCAGATTCCAGACGATGCTTCTCTTTTGTGTCAATTATGATTGTATCCTTTGCGTAAAGTACTTCTGGAACAACAAAAGATGCTGTGTCACCGCTTCCAATCTCAAATTCACGATTTTTAAATCTATTTACTGGGGCAGTCAGATTTATTACACTTTCTTTGGTCTGATCAACTTCATTGAGGACTGTGCTCTGTTTTACTTCGTCATGCTCAGGTGGTAAAATTATAATCTCAGGACTTTTCCCATGTTCCAACTTTGACCAATATCCAACAGTAGGAATTGGAATATTCATTGATTTACAGTGCTTTCTTAGCCCATTAACTGAAAGCCCAAATCTGGTACAAATACTTGTCATTGGTTCAGCCCAGACTAGGTCGTATAATTCTTTTCTTGAAATGTTCATCTCCAAAAATTTAACGTGATCTTCTATTGGCATATTTTTCCTCAAAAGTTTGAATGCGATCTTTTTCCACCCATTTTACTAATTTATCTTCAAAAAAATAGACTTTATTCCCTTTCAAATAGTGGGGGACAGAGCAATTTCGGATCATTTTATTTATACCATTCTTGGTCTGATCCAGAATTTTACATGCTGCGTCGATTCCAATAGGCCTATGCTTATCAACACCAAGGCCTAATTGAGACTCAATGTGTTCAAGCAAAACACGCATTTCAGCAATCTCATTGATAAGATAGTTGACAGCTTTGGGAACTGTCTGCAATGTAAGTTCTTCTTTCCCGTCTGGCTTAATCATCGTTAATCTGTTTAATGTGTTTAATATGAATGTCAAATTTAAAGACGATTTTTAAGGGATCATTTAAGGCAACCTGTAAAAATCGAAAACTAAAGTAATTAAATAAACAAAAATAAATAATCAAATATATGCCAGAATTGTGTTTTACTGGCGTTTATTTGATTTCAAATTTTGATTTATTATTTGTATATTTGGCAAATATTTGAATTATCTGCATGCCAAAGATTATTGAAAAAAGATTAATTGAAGAATTCAAAGATAGAGAGGCCATCTCAAGAGAAGAGCTCTTTGATTTCTTCCGATCTTATGAACCTGACTTAAAGGAAGGAACATTCGGGTGGAGATTATATGATTTGAAAAGCAAAAACATCTTAAAATCCAAAATGAGAGGACTTTATGCTATATCATATAAGCCTAAATACAAACCAAAGATATCCCTGGAGATGTTGAAAATCGTTAAAGCAATAGGAAAAAAATTTATAGATATAAAGTACTGTATATGGGAGATTGATTGGATGAATGAATTTTCTCAACATCAGGCAAGAAAGAAAGTGTTGTTGGTCGAAGTAGAAAAAGAGTTCATTGAATCTTTTTATTATGAGCTGAAAGAGTGCTTCAAAAATGACGTATTTTTAAATCCAGACGAAAAGACCATCAATTTTTATATATCAGAAAGTAACCAGCCCCTGATAATTAAAAAGCTTATTACCAGGTCTCCAATTGAGAAACATGCTGAGAAAAAAGTCACATTTTATACCCCTTTACTCGAAAAGATACTTGTGGATCTCTATACTGAAGAAAAACTCTTTTATTTTTCTCAAGGGTCAGAGTTGGTCCATATATTTGAAAATGCGATTAATACTTACACTATAAACTTTACTAAATTATTCAGTTATGCAGGCAGAAGAGATAAAGAGCAGGATTTAAAAACTTTTTTGATAAATAATATGTCACACCTTGTAAAAGATATAATCAATGATTAAGGAAATATGTTTTAAAGAAGAGTGGCTCGATTCGTTTAGAAATCGAAAAGCCCACAAGCGAATTGATAAAATAATCCTTGAAAAGATGATTTATGCCCTACACATGCTGGAGCAGCTTAAAGTAAACGGTTTAGAATTTACTTTTAAAGGTGGTACAAGCTTATTACTATTGATAGAAGAAGGAAATCGCTTTTCTATTGATATTGATATTATTTGTAAGACTGAGAGATCAGAACTGGAAAGGGTTTTAGCAAATGTTATTGAAACTTCCAACTTCAAATCCTACGAACTGGACGAGCACAGAAGTTACAAGTCAGGCATACCTAAAGCTCATTACATATTTTCTTATGATACAGCATTAAAAACAAGTTATCCAGGTAGAATTTTACTGGATGTTCTTATTGAAGATTCCATCTATCCTGAAACCATAGAGAAGGCCATTAAAACCAAGTGGATTGAAACTGATTCTGAGGTCAAAGTAACAGTACCTTCAATAGATGCCATTACCGGGGACAAATTAACCGCATTTGCCCCAAATACGATTGGTATACCATATATAAAAAGTGGACAATCGTTTACCATGGAAATTTGCAAACAACTATTTGATTTAGGAAAACTGTTTGACCAAATTCAGAATTTTGAAACTGTAACAAGAAGTTTTATGATTTTTGCTGAACAGGAAATTGAATATCGTAAAAATGAGAGCCCTAACTTGACCCCAGTTCAAGTTTTGTATGACACAATTGATACATGTCTCATATTTGCCAAGCAAGGAAAAGGAGATGTAATCGAACAATATAAGTTTGCACAATTACAAAAGGGAATTATTGCATTTGGGACTGGATTCCTTATGTCAGGCAATTTTCGGATTGATGAGGCAATTGTAGCCACAGCTAAAGTAAGTTACCTGGCAGCTAAAATTCTAAAAAAGGATCTGTCACGAATTCAATACTTTGAAGGCCAAGATATATCACCATTGAATATCGAAAGTCCTGATTGGAACTTTCTAAATCGTTTAAAAAGACAACCAGATAAATCATCATTTTATTACTGGTACCATACCGTACAATTATTAACAAACTCAACTGAATAAGCCGCACTTATTTGTTTAATTGTGTCAACACAAAACCTCAATTTTCCACTAAATCCTGGCGTTTACCTTGCGTGAAACAAAAAACACCTACAAGTCGATCTTGTAAGTGCTTGATTTTGTGGGTGGGCCCAGTAGGGCATGATCCTACGACCCCCTGATTATGAGTCAGATGCTCTAACCAACTGAGCTATGGGCCCTCAAAATCCAATCTTGAATTTCGGTTTGCAATTTTAACAAACAAAACTGTATTGTGCAAGTATTTTTTAAAATTAAATCGCCGGGATCACTTTTAACAAAAGATCGATCACATTGTGGACATTCTGACCGAAAACCTTCAGGATCTCTTCCCACGATACCGGTGCCTCATCCTTTTTCCAGCAATCATAATCGGTAGCCATTGCAACGGCGGCATATGGGATACCAAGCTCATTGGCCAGGATACATTCTGGCGCAGTGCTCATATTGATCACATCGGCGCCCCAACTGCGGAACATGTGCGATTCGGCCCGCGTTGAGAAGCGTGGCCCTTCAATGGTCACAACACAACCGGTTGGATGGACTGTTAACCCAAGTTCGAAACCGGCAGAAATCAGTTTTTCCCTGAGGGAGTTGTTGAACGGATCGGCCATTGGGGTATGTTTCATCTCGCCTGGCATAAATTCCTTAAAGTAGGTCACCTCTCGATGGCGCGTAAAATCGATAAACTGATCAAGGATGACAAGGTCGCCCCGGCCAATCTGCTCACGAAGACTTCCACAGGCAGTAGTCGCCAGAATATGGGTACACTTTAATTTCTTGATTGTGTATATATTGGCCCTGTTGTTTACCTGAGATGGCGGGATTGTATGGTTTGGCCCATGCCTTGAGAGCAGCACAACCTCAACATCGCTGATTGTCCCAAATGTAATTTCAGATGCACCATAGGGTGTTTCAAGAACAAGATGTTTAGCACCTTGAAGAATCTCAGGGTTCTCGAGTCCTGAACCTCCGATAATTGCAATTTTTTTCATTCTATTGAGTTTTAAATTAATGAGCAATGGCGGCTGGCGGCTGGCGGCTGGCAACTGGCTACTGGCAACTAGCTGCTGGTAACTGGCTTCTGGAGACGGGCAACTAGCTGCTGGCAACTGGTAACTGGTAACTGGCAATTGGCAATTGGCGACTGGCGGCTCGCAATAAACGTTTGAACACTTTGGCGTTCCTAGGCGATGAGTCTTTTTGTCTATCTCCAGGCTCCGAGAATCAGTCCCATTACAATAAAACTAATCGTCACATAGCCAGCATGAATAAGAAGGTATCTTGTAGTCTTTCTTTCAAATTGCCCAATTACAAACTGTGACATTGCAACCCAACCAAACCCGGCCAAAAATCCTGCAATTGCACCCCAACTAGTTGTCGTTTTGCTGTCATTTAAAAACATTGCCAGATTAAATGCCATTACAAATGAAAATAGTAATGTAAGTCCAAAGATTTTGACCATGTTTACCTTTTTCAAGTCGTCATCTTTGAAATTGTTTTCATGCATCCATGCTTTTCCAAACAATATTGGCGAATACCAAAGGCCTCCAATCAAAAAGTTGGATAAAGTTGCAATAATGATTGCAAACCAATTAAGTGTTGAGATATCCATATTTTTTAATATTTAATTAAGTGTCTTTCTTTTTGAATGTAATCAACCATTTCCCTATTTCAATTTATTTCCTTATTTCAATTATTTCCCTACTCCAAATTTAATACCGCCAATGCAGCTTCTTCTACTGTTTTTCCAAACGATATAATCCCTTCGTCATGACCACCCATTACAATTACCTTCTTTTCAAGGGTATTCGAATGGGTCATGAGGCGACCAATTTCTGATGCCATTTCTGGTGTGCCATATTGAACATTTCTGTCAGTTGTAGGAAGGGCATCCACATATTTGTCCCAGAGTTTACGGCTATGAATATGTACAACTGCACCAACTTCGGGAATGGCCGAATAGATAGCGGCATGGCTCATAGACTCTGAAGATGCTTTTATCAATCCCCTGCACCACAAGGCATTAAAGGCTGTATCACAGCGTTCTACGAGGGGATAGTGAAAATGGTCCAGTTCGGGTATCCCCCCCGTTGCAGTTCCTGAAATGTAGAATCGATCTCTTTGGGGAACACGTGCAGAAATATTTCCATAGCCAATACCATCGTGATAAGCACCAATTAATGTCTTTAACCACAGTTCATTCCTCCAATAGTTCAATGGGGTAAAGATTTCGGAGGGAACAACAATCTTGTCTTTGATAAGATGGCAATTGAACTTGATAAAGCTATCCTGATGCTGATCGGTTTTCATACCTAAAGTTGATGTTTGATCAAAGATAGTTGTTGTTGGTGAATTATTAAGAATTTGAAAAAAGATTTTAACGACAATAAGTCTTTAAAAATGGTAATTGTACTTTTTCTTATCGTTTAACCACAGGAAAGAGTTTCAGGATTCCTTCCTTATTAGCACCGCATATCCCCCTTTCGGTAATTAAGCCAGTGACATATCTTGCAGGGGTGACATCGAAACCGTAATTTGCTACGGGAGAAACATCAGGTATTATCTTTATTTTGGACAATTGTCCATTTTCGTCAAGTCCTTCCATCCAACTCACTTCTTCACTATTCCGCTGTTCAATAGGTATTTCCATGATTCCATCGTTCATTTTAAAATCAATTGAGGAGGAGGGTAGGGCTACATAAAAGGGGATTTTATTGTCGAAGGCAGCCAATGCTTTGAGATAAGTACCGATCTTATTGGCCACATCACCAGACAAAGTGGTCCTGTCACTTCCCACGATACAAAGATCGACCATTCCATGTTGCATCAGGTGACCACCTGCATTGTCAGGGATAACTGTATGTGGGACACCTTCCTGGGCCAATTCCCATGCGGTGAGCCTTGCCCCCTGATTGCGGGGCCTGGTTTCATCAACCCAGATATGGATAGGAATCCCTTTATGGAAAGCTTTGTACATCGGTGCAGTAGCTGTTCCCCAGTCGATGCAGGCCAGCCACCCGGCATTGCAATGGGTCAATATATTCACAGGCTCTCCATTCTTTCGTTTGCTGATTTCTTCTATCAATTCACACCCAAAATTGCCAATTGCTTCCGACCAATCGATCTCCCTTTGCTTCATCAGGTTGGAAGTCTCAAAAGCAAGGACCAAGGCTTCCTCCCTTGTTTTACAATTTGAAAGGATACCCATTAATTCATCAATGATCAAAGCCAGGTTTACTGCTGTGGGCCGTGCTGATTTCAAATAATTGGCGGTATCGACAAGTTTGGCTTTCCAATTGTTAAATGAGTCATTGACCAAACCCAGGTAAATTCCATAAGCACCCGTTATCCCGATCAGGGGCGCACCACGGACGGTCATATTTTTGATTGCCTCAAAAGTATCTTCCGGAGTTTTAAGGTCAACCACCTCAAAATCAAAGGGAATCTTCCGCTGATCAATGACCTGTATAATCTCCTTATTATCAGGATGTACCCAAATGGTGTGATGGTTTTTACCGTTTACAAGCATAAGTTGATTGATTAATCAAATGGTATTGGGACAAATGTTTTGCCAATAAAAGCAGCAGCGCTGCGGAATATTTGTAGATATTTGACAATTTAGTTGTTGAAGAGGTGCAGAGCACCGGAATCTGATGTTGCGGTACGCTGTACCTTCTGGGGAAAGAACGATTGTAAATTCTACAAATATTAACGGTGCTCTGCACCTAAGTTTCCAATCTGGTTTACATAGCACTTCCTTAAATCCCACTAAAAAAAACAAGATGCAAAATCCTGATTGTTTGGGATGTGCATCTTGTTTTTATTATAGCTATCCAAATAGAGGCTGTCTAGCTTTTATCGCAAAGTACGCCAAGATTTCGCAAAGGCCACAAAGTTAATTGATTGTATTTTATATTTTTGCGAACCTTGCGATTTTATCTTTGCGAACCTTGCGGTAACCATTCCATATTGTTTGGATTGCTTGTACAGTTTTAATATTCAGGAACGACCTTACTCTTTGCTGAATGCCGCATCAAAAGCCAGATTGCTTGGCGAGAAATCTTTCTTTTTAACGTATTCGCACGATTCGGCAGCACCCATCTCGCGATCCATGCCACTGTCTTCCCATTCTACCGAAAGTGGCCCGATGTATTGGATGTCGTTTAATGCGCGGATGATCTTTTCAAAATCAATTCTGCCACGTCCCACGCTCCTGAAATTCCAGAAACGGCGGTTATCGCCAAAATCAACGTGTCCACCAAAAACACCAACAGTTCCAGGGAATTCATTCCAGGTCACATCTTTCATGTGGACATGGAAAATCCTGTCGCTGAATTCATAGATAAACTTCACATAATCAACTCCCTGGTAACCAAAATGGCTTGGGTCGAAGTTGAACCCGAATGCAGGGTGATTGTTCAATGCTTTCAATGCCCTTTTAGCTGTTTCGATATCGAACGCTATCTCGGTTGGGTGTACTTCCAAAGCATATTTCATACCCATCTCCTGATAAGCATCCAAAATCGGAATCCAACGTTTGGCGAAATCCTGGTAACCTTCATCGATCATCTCCTGAGAAACAGACGGGAACGAATAAAGATATTGCCAGATGGAACTTCCTGTAAAGCCATTGACAACCTTCAATCCAAGACGTTTTGCAACACGCCCTGTCTCAATAATTTCCGCAGCTGCTCTTTGACGGATTCCTTCTGCATCGCCATCGCCCCAGATATAACCTGGAAGCATTCCTTTGTGGCGCTGATCGGGATTGTCGCAAACAGCCTGTCCAACAAGGTGTGTCGAGATCGAAAACAATTGAAGGTCATATTTTTTCAGCAATGCCAGTTTGGCATCACAATAAGCCTGATCGGCTTTATCAACTTCGATATGGTCGCCCCAGCAGGCCAATTCGAGACCATCATAACCAAATGATTTGGCTTTTTGAGCAACTGTCTCCAGGGTCAGATCGGCCCATTGGCCGGTAAAAAGTGTAACTGGTCTTTTCATCTTAATATGTTTGTTTTTATTCGGCAAATTTCACCCATTTCACATTGTCGTTGTAACCTGCTTCAACAACGGTATCAATAAATTGCATTCCACGGATTCCGTCTTCAACTGTTGGAAAGTCAAGCCATTCTGCTTTCGGCGTTTCGCCATTCATTTTTGCCCTGACTGTCAACGAGAAGTTGCGGTAGATATTGGCAAAAGCCTCGAGATAGCCTTCCGGGTGTCCTCCCGGTGTGCGGGTGTTGTGTTTTGCGATGTCGCTCATATAACCCTGTCCGGTGCGGACAATCTCTACTGGCCTGTCGCTCCATTTGACCAATAAGGTATTGGGCTCGTGCTGCAACCATTCCAAACCACCTTTGTCGCCATAAACCCTGATCTTCACAGCATTTTCTTCGCCAGCAGCGATTTGTGTTGCCATCAGCACGCCTTTGGCTCCGTTGTCGAAACGTAGGAAAGCAGCACCGTCATCGTCGAGTAAACGGCCGGGAACAAATATGTTAAGTTCTGCACAAACCTCAACGGTTTTAAGACCCGTCACATATTCGGCAAGATGGTGGGCATGTGTTCCAATGTCACCCATGCAACCGGCTTTACCCGAACGCTTTGGATCGGTACGCCACGATGCCTGTGCGTTCCCAGCATCTTCCAGTTTGGAGGAGAGCCAACCCTGTGGATATTCAACAAAAACTTTCCTGATTTTCCCGAAATCACCACGCCGGACACGTTCACGCGCTTCCTTAACCGCAGGATAACCGGAATAAGTGTGGGTAAGAGCCAAGGTAAGTCCGGTCTCTTCCACTTTAGCTTTCAGTAATTTAGCCTCTTCCAATGTAAAAGTGATCGGTTTGTCAACAACCACATTGAACCCATTTTCAAGCGCCATCATGGCCGGTCCGAAATGGGCAAAATTAGGTGTTACAATTGTTACAAAATCCATCCTGTCACCTTCCGGTAGCGTCATTTCATGCTCGAACATCTCAGCGTATGTTTTGTAAACACGATCGTCGGGCAGAAAATAGGATTTGCCCGAAGAGATAGAAATCTCAGGGTTAATACTAAAGCAACCACAAACCAGCTCGATCTGGTTATCCATAAAAGCTGCAAGACGGTGGATTGCGCCAATAAAGGCGTCGCTACCTCCACCAACCATTCCCATTCGCAATTTTCTGTTCATGTAAAAATAAATTAGTTATTATGTAACATCTCTCTAATAATTAACGGGTTTGATCGTTTTTTATTTTGATCGTAACTGTTACAAATTTAAGGTTTTTTATTTCCAATCCAATTTTACCATATCAAATATTGGTATTACATTCGCAGTTTTTCAAATTTAACGTATAAGCATAGATAAACGATAATGGGTTCTAAAAAACGCAAACCAATCATCCGGAATTTGATCAATATCCTGCTTGCAACCATTGCATTAAGTGTCGTATATGTCCTATACACAATTATATACGATTTAAGGGTACGGATCATCAATCGGGCAGAATTAAAAGATATTGCAGGTATCAATCATATCTATGCGGACTGGTTTGGCCAGTTCATTAGTGAAATTGAAAAAAGTGGAGAATGGAAAGTTTTAATAATCAGTGGGCTGCGAACAAAGGATGAACAAATTCAATTGAAGCGCGAAAACCCCAGGAATGCATCATTCAAAAAAAGCCGTCATGTATTGGGCCGTGCCATTGACATTAATCTTTATAAACGTAGTGGATTGGGTATAGATTGGTTAAAGAAAGGTAGTTCCCTTAGTTCGTGGCGGAAATCTAAAATTCCTGAGATCGCCAGCAAACACCGTTTGCTTTGGGGCGGAACCTACAAGACCTACCACGACCCGGTGCATTTTGAGATCAACTAGGCATAGAGCTTGGAGCATGGGGCATGGAGCGTGGAGCGTTGGGCATGGGGCGGCTATTTGGAGAACGGAAAAGGGAAAAGGGAGAGAGTGAAGGTGTGAGATGGAGAAATAGAGAGGAGTTATGTTTTAAAATCGAACTGCAAGTAGCCAGTTGCCAGCCGCCAGTTGCCAGTATATCGAAATCTATTCATGTATGAACTTCGTGCAGTTTGCCAGCCGCCAGTTACCAGTAGCTAGCCGCCAGGTGCCAAAAAACCCCATCACTTTGCAGCGACAGGGTTTATATTCAATGTAAAACCATTTAAAGCGTTATGCTTTCTTCTTTGGTTCTTCCTTTTTATCGTCTTTTCTTGGTTCTTTTGCCTTGCCTGGAACCTGAATCACATAACCGCTCATATCCATTTTCCCAATTTCCAGTTTTTCAGGAAGATAGGTCAATGTTGAGTTGGTCATTTCTTCCCAGGTTACTGCTGCTCCGGTGTAAGCCGATTGACGACCCATCACTGCGGTTAGACAAGATTGAGCTGTTTCATCAGCCTGGTTGATCGGGGTATTTGCCCTGATATGGTTAACAAGGTCAACATGCTCAAGAACATAAGGATTGGTCTGTTTGAATTCAGCCTTTTCTTTTTCTCCATCATATTTCCAGATCACTGTACCGGCAAGGTCAGTAATTTCCATTTTGGCACTGTTCCAGGCACCTTTGGTTCCCTGGATACGTTCAGATACGTTATTTACGCAACCATCAATCTGACGGCACATGCTATGTACATGGATACCACCTTCATATTCAAAGTCAATGCTGAACATATCATACTGGTCACCTGACAATCTGCGTTGTTTTGCACCAAAACCTACTGCCTTAACTGGTTTTTTACCTAAGAACCAAGTTGCAACATCAAGGTTATGAACGTGTTGCTCAACAATATGATCACCAGACAGCCATTTCCAGTTTACCCAGTCACGAACCATGAATTCCATATCGCTCCACTCAGCTTTACGCTCCCTGTACCAAAGCATCGATTGGTTCCAATATACGTTTGCCGAAACGATCTCGCCAATTACTCCACTCTGGATCTGTTTGAAACTTTCAACATAACTTCTCTGGTGACGGCGCTGTGTTCCGGTAACTACGCAAAGGCCTTGGGCAACAGCTTTTTTGGATGTTGCAAGGATTGAACGGGCGCCTACAGGGTCAACACAAATTGGTTTTTCCATAAACACATGTTTCCCAGCCTCTACAGCAGCTTCAAAATGGATAGGACGGAATACTGGAGGAGTAGCGATGATGACAAGGTCAACACCAGCCTCAAGTACTTTTTTATAATTGTCAAATCCTGTAAAGCACATATTGTCAGGAACATCGACGTTGTATTTAGTTTTCAGGCCTTTACGGCAATCATCGATACGATCCATAAAAAGGTCACCTAAGGCAACGATCTGAAGATTTGGACCCGCATCCAAAAAGTTTTGGGCAGCACCTGAACCACGGCCACCACAGCCAATAACACCTGCCTTTAATGGTTTTCCATCGTTGGCTTTGTCAACCAGGTTTGGAATGTAAGCACCTTGTAAAGCTGCTAAAGGGATCAATTTTGGGGCTCCTTCAGCGCATGATGTCAGGATTGATCCTGCACCCAATGTTCCGACTGCTCCAACTGCACCAACAACTGCTGTTGTTGTAAAAAAATCACGCCTGCTTAAGGAATTCTTCTTTGCCATGTTTTTTTGTGTTTAATAAATGGTTGAAAATCTGTCAATGAAATTATCTTGCAATTAATGTGCTATCTGGTTCGCAAACCACTCTGAAACCAACCCCTTTAATATCCGAATACCACCAGATACTTTTTGGTTGTTGTGGATCGGTTTTTAACCAATCTGTAGTTTTTGTATATCCCCTGGCTGCAGCCCTAAGATCTTTGGCATCATAGGAGTAATTACCACCTCTAATTACGTGCTCCTCACCACTTTCCGGTCCTTTAGGATCGGTTACGGTTGTACCTGTTTTGGAATAAGCCTTTTCATCGTAAAAGTCGGAGCAATATTCCAGAACATTGCCCTGCATATTTTTCAGGCCAAATGGATTCGGTTTTACAAACTGTGGTTCCTGAGTCTTTCCCACTGAATTTAAGGAATAAACGAAATATCTGCTGATATTGGCAGTGTCAGCACCAAATATCTTGCTCCTGAATCCCTGTTCAGATAAGCGGTTTGGATCGCCAGGAAAAAAGTAAGGAGTTTCGGTTCCTGCCCTTGAGGCATATTCCCATTCTGCTTCGGTTGGTAACCTGTATTTCTTTCCTGTTACTTTGGATAACCACATGCAATAGATGCTTGCAGAGTAATGGGTCATCGTAATGGCAGGACGTTTACCGCTTCCCCAACCTTGGTCAGGAATTCCGAATGGAGGTGTTGGTCCGGTTACAGCATCCGGAGAACTGGCATTGTGAGCCATCACTTCATTCGGATCAACCCGTCCTTCCGACATTGTAGAAGCAAAGAATGTCCAAAATTCATCCCATGTCACTTCAACTTCACCCATGAAGAATGGCGAAACGGTTACATTGCGTACTGGACCTTCATCGTTTTTGCGATATGGTTCATTTTCAGGGCTTCCCATTTTAAACGCACCGCCTTTTACAGCTACCATATTAAAGGATATGGCACTGTTAGGTATCAATTCGGTGAAATTTTCAAATTTGGTCACTATGGTAGGAGCTGTGTATAAATCTTTGGAAGCAGTCGATGAAACCGGGACACCCGTCATCTTTGAGTGCTTATAATTCGGATTGTAGTGGCCCGCATCCAAGTGACAATTAATGCATTGCAGATCAAGCTTTGCAGCATTGTTTTCATAGTATAGGTGGGCAGTACCCCCCGCGGCAGACAAACCTTTTGAAAAAATATTCTGGTGGCATTTTAGACACGATTCGTTATAAACGATTTTTACGGCGTATTCAAGGAGCCTTTTGTTTTCCCAATTGAACGAGGAACTGTCCTTTGTATAAAAAGCATATAAGTCATGTAGTCCTGTTTTTGCTTTTGTCAACAGATAGGTTGAACTCTCTGTTGGTGGTAAATGACATTCAACACAATGCACCTTTACACCACTTTTATTGTAAAAATGAACAGACTTTTTCCATGCGGCATCTGCGGTTGGATGAATGTGGCACGACATGCAATAATCATCAGTGGAGGTAACATGTATTGCTTTATTGCTAATAAAGAGGATAATAACACATGCAAATATCCCGGTAAAAAATACTGCCCAGGACCATTTGCCAAGTTTGAGTTTTTTGATCATAAAAAAAAGAAAATGATAGCAAATAATTAATTTAGTTGTTCTGAGACGCCAAATATAGTAAATAAAAAGTTTTGAATTTATGAAATTTTAATCTGGATTGATTCTTAATAGTACAAAGTACTTGTAAAATATTTATACAAAATTTGCCATTGCAAAAGAATACCGAATTTTCCTTTTACATTTGCCATAAGCCGTAACGGTGGAGAACAGTAACGAAACATTTTTAGCATCTCCTTTAAGTAGCGACTTGATACATAATACTATATGAAAAATACCATCCTTTTTTTAGTTGCCCTGGCATTATCTGTTCTGAATTGTTTTGCCACAATTGATATCCAGTCGAATGATGTTAAATGGAAAAACGACTCACTGGAAATGGCAAAATCGTGGTTCAAAAAAGCCGTTGAATTTGACGATAGTGGAAATACCGAAAAGGGGAACGAAGCAGCCAAAGAGGCGTTAAGGCTGGCTTCCGTGGTCAAAGATTTCCAATTAATGGGGCGCTGCATGAATTTCCTTGCGATCAACCTTAGTGCAGAGGGAAAACGTACAGAAGGAATTGCTATGTCATACAAGGCATTTGACAACTTTTTGATGGCTGGTGATACCGTACGTGCTGCAAATGTAAAGATCAACATTGGAATGGATTTCAATAATCAAGGGAAATATGAAGAGGCCCTCAAAGTCGAATTGGAAGCCCTTGATTTACGGCTGTTATGTGGTGATTCCACCAATCTTGCAACTTATTACCAGCGGATCGGCGAAGTTTATAAAGACCTTGGGATCCACGATAAATGGAAATCGTCGCTTGAATCGGCTCATCGCTTGTCACAAAATCCAAAATACGCGAGTTTTAAAACACAGGTTGCCATTCTGAACGATTTTGGTGGGATCTATGAATCTGAAAAGAGATATGAAGAGGCTGTAAAAGTCTATCTCGACATGTACAACCGGAGCAAAAAGGAGAATTACCTCAACGGCATGGCTACAGCATTGACAAATTTGTCGCCTGTTTACCGAAACCTTGGACAAAACGACAAAGCCCTGGAAAGCGCGAAAGAGGCACTTGTGATACAAACAAAGCGGGAAAACAACTACGGCCGTTTAACTTCCCATAATCAACTTGGAGAGATATATCTGTCAATGAATCAGTATGATATGGCGCATCACAATTTTCTGGAGGGTTTAAAACTTGCTGTTGGGACCGAATATGTGAGCGATCAGAAAGAGTCGCTGAAAGGATTATATCGTGTTGCAAGACAAAAGGGGAATTGGAAAGATGCACTTATCTACAATGAAAAATGGAACCTTATAAAAGATTCACTTCAAAATATTGACCTTCAGGAACGGCTCACGGATCTCGAAACCAGGTATCAAACCGAAAAGAAAGAGCAACAGATAGAGTTGCTGAACAGTGAAAATCAATTGAAAAATTCACAAATCAAATACCAGAACCTTACCATTTGGGGTGGCGGTATTTTTTTCATTATACTTTCGGCTTTTGCGTTTTTTATTGTCCGTCAGAAACGCAATCAGCAGATTTCGCGACAAAATGAACTTGAACAGAAGTTGTTGCGATCGCAGATGAACCCCCATTTTATATTCAATTCGCTTGGGGCCATACAAAGCTTTATGATGAAAAACGAAGGGCGGAAAGCTGCATTTTACTTGAGCAGTTTCTCATCGCTGATGCGTTCCATCCTGAAGAACTCACGTGAAGAGTTGATCACCCTTCATGAAGAAAAGCAAACCATCGAAAACTACCTGCAACTTCACCAACTGCGGTTGGGCGACAAGTTTTCGTTTAATATTGATATATCGGAAGATCTCGATACGGACAATACCTTTTTACCACCTATGTTGGTTCAACCTTTTGTCGAAAATGCAATTGTGCATGGTATTGAGAAGATGGAAGAAAATGGACATATATCAGTAACCTTTAAAAAGGAAGGCGAATACTTAATTATTAATGTTGACGATAATGGACAGGGAATCGAACCTAATTTGGGAGGGCAAAACAATCAGCATATTTCATACGCCTTGCAGATATTCAAAGAAAGAGCTGCTAATTTGAAGAAAACTATGGGAACCGAAATTTCTTACACCATTTCAAATAAAGGGCTTGCCATTGTTAAAAATCACGGTACTTTAGTAACAGTCAAACTTTCGTTGAAAATTGTTTGATATTTATCATTAATATTCTAAATATCAACTTAATAATAGTTTTGCAATAATTAGCCACTTAACCAATGTTAGCAATCACCTTTTCTTATGATAAAAGCCGTAATAATAGACGATGAATCCTGTTTCAGGGAAATGATCCAATTTTTACTGGATGATTACTTTCCGGATGTAAAAGTTGTAGCACAGGACGAAAGTGTGGAAGGCGGTGTACAAATTATTGAGGAGCATACCCCCGATTTAGTGTTCCTTGATATCGAACTGAAAGGGGGAACAGGATTTCATGTACTTCAGAAATTGAAAAACCGTGATTTTAAGCTGATTTTTGTAACTGCCTTCAACGAATTTGCGATCCAAGCCATTAAGTTCAGTGCTATTGATTATATCCTTAAACCCATCAACGAGTTCGAGTTTAAGGCAGGCGTTGAAAAGGCAATTCAGGAAATCGAAAGGCACGAACCTCCTGTTCCTGTTGAAAATCTTTTCATCAACAATCAGGGAAAACAAGATAAAAAATTAGTGTTGCGTACTTCCCAAAACATCCATGTGGTGAGCATTGAAGATATTGTGCACTGTGAGGCCGACAATGCTTACACGACCTTTTTTCTGAATTCCGGCGAAAAGATAATGGTATCTCAAGGGATTGGCAAATACATTGAGTTGCTTTCATGCTGTGGATTTGTATCACCTCACCAGTCGCATCTTGTGAACCTAAATTACATAAAGAAACTCGACAAAAGTGATGGAGGATTTCTTATTTTAAAAAACAACAAAGAAGTTCCTATATCTATACGGCGCAAACAAGCTGTTTTGGACATTCTAAATAAACTCTGACGGATTCAAAGCCATAGCCAACGCATTCAAAACAGCCACGGTTTACTCCAATTGTATTCCCTACTTTCGGCTTGTACTTAAAATATTTCACTGCTATGAAAGGATTACTTGTAATGTTGGTCACGGGATTGTTGACTTTTCCCGTTATGGATACCTATGCTCAGGTCAAAGTTGATCTGGAAAAGAAAGTCAACAGGGAGGCCAATCAACGGGCCAATCAAACGACTGACAAAGTCATCGACAAAGGCTTCGACAAACTTGAAGAAGGGGTGGGGAATCTCTTCAAGAAAAAGAAAAAACCCGCTGATGAGAAACCTGCTGCCACAGACAAGCAGAAGGTAGAACAAAAGGCTGAACCCACAGCCCAGCCTAATGTGGAAACCCCTGCACAATCTGTTCCTGCTTCAACTCCCCAACCCCAACTTACATGGGCAAAATACGATTTTGTCCCTGGAACTGAACTCATTTTTGAGGATGATTTCAGTGGTGAGAAAAACGGTGAGTTTCCTTCACGATGGGATATGACAAAAGGAACCATCGAGATGGCCCAATTTGGTGAGGACATGGTCGTCTATTTCCGAAAAACAAATGCCAATGTACCCGAAGCCATTCTTCCCTTGTTGACCAATCGAAAAGAGGATTATCTTCCTGAGGAATTTACGGTAGAATTTGACTGCTATTTCTATGATAAGAAAGTCGATAATTATACCTACTATCTTTTTTTGTACGATGTCAAGAACCAAATGAAAATCCTGTCTCCAAGCAAACCCATCAGGGTTAACTTTAACCAGATAACTTATGATCTTGGCGGGGATTTGTATCCTGGCCAGAATGCCATGAAACCTATTGCAGGCTGGAGACACGTAGCTATCTCTTTCAATAAAAGAGCATTAAAATGTTACCTCGATGATACAAGGTTAGTAAATATCCCAAATATTGAGTTTAATCCAACAGGCGTTATGTTGTCGGCAGGTAATGTTTCCGGCAATGGTAAACCTTTTATCAAAAACGTAAGAATAGCGAAGGGTGCTGTTCCTCTTTACGACAAATTTTTGGTTAATGGCAAATTTGTAACCACCGGCATCAAGTTCGATGTGAACAAAGCCACCATCAAACCTGAATCGATGGGTACTATTAATTATGTGGTAAAAATGATGACCGATCATGCTGATCTGAAATTCTCTATTGAAGGCCATACCGACACCGATGGCGAAGATGCTGCCAATCAGAAGCTTTCAGAGTCCCGTTCAAAATCGGTACTGGATGTGATGGTTAAACTTGGAGTTTCTGCGGATCGCCTTACCAGCAAGGGACATGGTGAAAGCAAGCCGATGGCAGGCAATGACACGCCTGAAGGTAAAGCACAAAACCGGAGGGTTGAATTCGTGAAGTTTTAGGCTCGAAATAGAAACGATGGAAATAAAATAGAAATATTTTGAAATATTAATAAGTAATTAATAATCAGTAATATGAAAGCTATAATATTATTAATTTGCGTATTTGCCATTACAACCCTTTCGGCACAGGTGAAAAACAAAAAACTATATCCTTTTAAAACCGCTGAGATCGAATATACCTACGAAGGAAATTCAACAGGGAAACAAAACCTGTATATCGACAATTACGGATTCTTACAGTGTACCATTGAACAAACTGTATCAAAGGCATTTGGGCAAAAGAGTGAAAAAAAAGAAGCAAAAGTCACCAAAGGACTCGAAATATATACTTGGGATATCAAGACGCGGCAAGGGAGCAAAACCCACAATGCATTGGCTGAACAAATGATGAACGATCCTACGTTCAACCCCGAAGAGTTTGGTAAACATACGATGGAGTCAATGGGGTTTGAAAAGAAAGGGACAGAAACGATCAATGGGAAGTTATGTGAAATGTGGAAGGGCTTGGGAGGATCTTCGACGATTTGGTTGTGGAATAGTTTGACGTTGAAATCGGAAGTTAAGATGTTGGGTACAAAAACCATCTGGACTGCTACCACAATTAAAATTGATGGAGCCATTCCTGCCGAAAAATTCGCCATACCCTCCGATATCAAATTTGAGAGCATCGGATCAGGTGACCCGACGGAGTTGATGAACAAAGGCTTGGAAAAAAGTGGGGGAAATGCCGATACATCAAAAAAGGCTGCACCTGCCGGGGAAGCTCCAATAAAGAACCTGAAAGACCTGAAGGGATTTCTCAAAAAGCTGAAAACTGAATAATTATGAGAACAATACTAACGTTTTTCATCTTGCTCTCTTCAATCTCCGTCTTTGGCCAGGAAGAAGAGCCGGAATGGGACGTTTCTGATCTTTACAAAAAGATTCAGATGATGATCAATGCTGCCAGCGACGCACTTGCTGAAGAGGAAGATTGTGACCCGTATGGCTTTCAGATCAGTATTAAAGTGGCCGCGAAGGACAATGGGACGGTTCTAAATGTGTTGAAACCTGACACAATTATGCGGATGATTAAAGAGGTAATTGCCAACCACAATTTTGGAAAATTTGATCTTAATGTTCCTGTACACCCTTTTGTTAACGGTGGTTTTATGTACGTTTCCGTTGGCTTGATGCCACAGAATGTCAAAGACGAAGGATTCTTGGTCAGTTATCACGCTTATAATTTCAAGAAAACCACTAAAAAATTTGCAAGTTCAACCACTCCTGAAGTAAGGTCTTTTACAGCTCAAATTAGCGCACAATTTGTGGTGGCTCCGCCAAACGATGGCAAAATTGAGGGTTCTGCCCTGTTTTACACAAAAGATGGCAAAGAAACACCGCTCGATCCCAGCTCACTGTCATCGCCACATAGCGAAAAACGGCTAAAGTACCGCAGGCTTGGACCCGGTAGCAAAAACCCCAATTCAGGGGATCCGGACAAGCCAGAGGAAGGTTGGAAGTACTTTTCGGAATATGGGGCAACCTTTATAAATGGCGACCTTACTCCGGGTCACTATTATCCACAGGTAAAGGCAAATGGTTGCATTCAGCGATTCGACCTGCCTGAGTCGTTGGCCGAATCGGATGAGGCGATTATTGGTACAGAAGCCCAGTTTGATTGCCTTCTTCCCACTGAGGATCAGAATATCTTGAAAACGAATCCGCAAAGTGTAAAGGGATCAACTGTTAGAGAGATGAAGATCAGAACGAAATACAGCATGGGCAATACGGTGGAGGGTTTTATCGTAACTCCTTCCCAAAAGATTGAAGCCTGGCGCGATTCCGATTTTATAAAACGGGAAGAGGTTCAATTGCTTAGAGGTACTCAGAAAGTGTGGATTGAACCGCATGGCTGGAGATCAAATGATCAGGCATTTCCGATGAACGTTATGGCAAAGGATGGGTACTACAAATTTGAAAATAAAATCCCCAGCGGTGTTTACAAAGTTTACCTGGACGGACTAAAAGAACACTTTCAAATCGTCGAAGTTTGCAACTGTGACCGCACAACCAAAAAACCCAAATCGCCCAATATGGTGTACCAACAAAATATAGGAGCAGTTGGCTACCAGATTGAGTTAAAATATGATTACAACCATCCGAAAGGAAAATTAGGTTTTACCGCCATTTGGAGCAATGTGGTAATAGCTTTCGGAGTTGAGGAAGAGCCACAGAAATTCAGTGTTGGGAACGCACAAAACTGGGCAGAGATAAAGAGGGATTCGCTTGGTAATGTGCTCGATATCTACGGCAAAATATTGCAACCACCTTTTATTATGCTCGAAAGACCAAGTCAGGAAATTATTTGTACTGATATCTTTAAATACAAGGGTCCTCCCCAAATGGTACGCAACACCGGAGCCGATGGTTTCTGGGAAGAACACGTGCCGGTAAAGTTTGATTTTAGCGAAGATGGGTTGTATGGTGAAGTCGAAATCGTCGAGTACGACAATGATGTGATGGTTGACAATTTA
>JBAXWR010000459.1:0-4053 GCA_037128295.1 Mariniphaga sp. | reverse complement strand
AACAATACCGCGAGTTGCAGAAAATTGGGGCGTTCGATCAAAAAACGTCGAGCTGGGTGAAGACTCCTTCCGGGATTCGGAAACGTGGGGGCGCACTCTTTTGTGACCGTCGCTACGACCATGTCTTTGTGTATCACAATGGTGCAGAATCTTACTATGCTGTGAGGGGGTTCAGGGGGGTGCTGATTGTCTGAAAAATATTTATAAGTTACCACAAATGTCATTTTTTACTTAACTTTGCTAAATGAATATGGAATTTAAATATCAACAAGATTACGAGAAATTATCACAAACTTGTCCACCTGCTGACCATACAGCACAAGACATTGACCCCGTTTATAGGTGGGTATTTGACACCATCAATGACGACCGAAATTTCACTTCACAATTTCATAAAAACCCAAAACGGTTTTTGAATAATGATGACTTAACCAAATGTAAAGCACTAGGTTTGTCTATGTTCAACAGTTTAAGTGGTTCCTTGACAAGGTTTAATGAAATAAAAGAAGATTTAGGGGAGAATATTTATCAAACTTTGGGGACGAAGATTGCCATAGGAAAAATTTCACTAACTGATGGTGTAAACGGAAAAATTGAAAGACTTGGACATTTCAATCACCATCCATCGACAAAGACTAACTTCAATAATATTTTTGAAATCATAGACGAACAGTTATGAAAGATATTAAAGGCATTAAAATTCCAAAACTAGGCTTTACTCCACAAAAAATAGGGGACTTAATTTATCATGAAGGGCCTCTTCTCTCACTGTTTTTGGATAGAAATAATCCTGACATTTATTATTTGTATAAGTGGGCAGACTGTGACGAAAGCACAAATCGGTGGCTCGTTTTACAAATGAACTCAATTAACCTACGAAGTTTTTTTTATAAAGAAATATCTTTGCGAACACTTTTACTTAATAGCCCTTTAACTTATGTTTTAGGGCTTGACGACAATTTAGCAGAAGTTGATATTATGATTTGTGCTACGACTGATTTACCTGAATCATATTTGCCAAAGGAAAATTCATTTTACGGCGAAGAAAAATATACGGAGTTTGCTCTTACCTTTAAAACAATTATTGCCAATAATCGTATTTATGATGTTCTGAATGAAATTTTGAAAGAAGTTAATTCACTAAAAAAGAGTCAAAATAGGACAATGCAACTTTTAGAAATACAATCAAAAAAATTTATATAAAGTTGGTGATGTTGTTCAATGGAAGGATGGCTTGAAAAATAAAAAACGACCCCAATATGGAGAACCTTGTATTGTTGTCGAAGTACTTGATAAAGTTATTCTCTGACAACCAAGCCCGTGCTGCAAGCTCCTACTATGCTGAGAACCTTGACATCAAATTAGGTCTTTGGGGTGACAACGAAGAATATTTTTTCTTTTAATTACGACCAAAATAGATTTGAATTTCGTAAGTAAACAACTCGTCTGATAATCTTATAGACACTGTTTGACCGAAAAGAAGGCCAGTAGGAATCGGGTAGCTCTTCTGTAGGCTATGGCATATCGGAAAGATTTTCCCACCACTGTATCCTGTAGTTATGAGGGCTCGCTTAAATAACAGTTATTCAAATGCTTACAACGATTGAATTATCCAAAACTAAAAAATGGTGATATCTAATCAAAAAGAAACAATTTCACCCAAGCATATCTTTAAGCATATAATAAAAATTTGGACGAATTTGTAAAAGACCGTTGTAAGGAACTCGCTAAATGAGGCAAGAAGAAAAATCTCAAATCAGATTGACTTAAAAACTTTCTCCTCCCCTGTAACTTTTCCAAACGGTCCTCGTCTTACCTCCAAAATCAATAATTTGAAGATTATGAAAACGTCAATTTTAACACTGATAATTGTTTTTGCAAGCAGCACCTTGATTTTAAAAGCTCAGGATACAACAAGGGTAAAGGTGCTTGGTAAGAACCTGGTCACGGTAGTCGAAGGTGGTGGCAAGGGTAGCGAGGTGAAGATCGGGAATAATTCCATCGATATTAAAGATGGTAACGGCGACTCTGTTAAGGTGAGGGTTGGGCGCAAGGCTTTGGTGATTTCGGATGGCAAACATGGATCGAATGTTGAGTTGAATACCCTCAACGATCAGGAGATGGAAACATGGACAGGTCACAAATCAAAATTTAAAGGTCACTGGGCCGCTTTAGAGATGGGAATCAATTCGTTTGCCAAGGTCAATTATTCGGGATACACACCCTACTTTATGGACCTGAACCAAAATAAATCTTTCGAAACAGGCTTTAACTTTCTAAGCTATAGTATTGGATTACAAAAAGATAAACGGAATATCGGATTGGTAACCGGACTTGGGCTAACCTACAACGATTATCGGTTTTCAAATCCCTATACAATCGAGAACAATAGTGGGATTATCCGAGCCGTCGAATTGTCGGACACCGACCTTTCAAAAACAAAGTTGGCCACAACTTTCTTAACCGTCCCTTTGATCCTGGAATTTCAGATACCTGTCAGCGGACATGAAAAACGGGTGTACTTTTCCGGTGGCGTGATTGGTGGTTTGAAAGTTGGATCGCACACCAAAATTATCCAGAACGGTGACAAGCACAAATCCCGCGACGAATTCAACATCAACCCATTCCGCTACGGGGCAACTGCACGGATTGGTTACAAAGGGCTTAATGTTTTCGGAACCTATTATTTCTCAACCTTCTACAAAAGTGGTCGTGGACCGGAGATGTTTCCGTTTACAATTGGGATAGGGCTGCTGAACTGGTAAAAACTTCAGAAATAAAAGTGAAAAAGAAAAGCCATGGGTCGAAACTCATGGCTATTCTTTTCAGAAGTTGAACCTTATCAGGCCTCTTGTTCATCATACATTTCTGCAGTGGGTTGGAATGAATTGCATCCAGCTTTAGCTGTTTGATTATAATGAATTGCCTCCAGCTTTAGCTGTTTGATTGTAATGAATTGCCTCCAGCTTTAGTTGGATGGATTATAATGAATTGCCTCCAGCTTTAGCTGGATGGACTAAAGATTTAAATTTCGAAGGGCTTTAGCCAAAATATTATTAATTATATCAATATTAATGATTTACAAAATTTCGGCTAAAGCCATTGGAATAATTCCTTTTTCCATAGGCTGAAGCCTATGGCTATTCATAAAAGCAAAAACAAAAAACGACCAACTGCAAAAGTTAGTCGTTTTTTCGTTCTAAAATATTCGTATTCTATAACGGTATATTCCCGTGTTTCTTTAAAGGATTTGTTTTGTGCTTGTTCCGGGTCATCTCAAGAGCCTGGATCACTTTGAACCTGGTTTGCGATGGAAGGATGATCTCATCGATATAACCCAATTCAGCGGCTTTGTATGGATTGGCAAATTTCTCGCGGTAATCTTCAATCTTCTGGGCAAGCTGCTCTTCGTTCATCTTTTCACGGTGGATGATCTTTACAGCACCTTCGGCACCCATTACGGCGATTTCGGCCGATGGGAAAGCAAAATTGATGTCGCCACCTATGTGCTTGCTGCTCATCACATCATAAGCACCACCATAAGCTTTGCGGGTAATCAACGTAATTTTTGGAACGGTGGCTTCTGCATAAGCATACAATAACTTGGCTCCATGACGGATAATACCGCCATATTCCTGTGCTGTTCCCGGAAGGAAACCCGGAACGTCAACAATGGTGACCAAAGGAATATTGAAAGCATCACAAAAACGGACAAACCTGGCACTTTTAACAGAGGAATTGATATCGAGGACGCCAGCGAGATTTGCAGGCTGGTTGGCAACGATACCTACACTCTTTCCTCCGAAACGGGCAAACCCAATGATCATATTCATTGCGAACGAGGGTTGCAATTCGAAAAAGTTCTTGTCATCTACAATGCAGACAATCAACTCTTTCATATCGTAAGGTTTGTTTGGGTCATCAGGGATCAATCCATTGAGGTTTGCAACTTCACGGTGGATATCGTCCTTCGTTTCCACAGTTGGAGCTTCCTCCAAATTGTTGGATGGAAGATATCCGATCAGTTCGCGGATCATTAACAGGGCATGATCC
>JBAXWR010000458.1:0-4078 GCA_037128295.1 Mariniphaga sp. | reverse complement strand
TGTCGGGGAATTGCTTCAAAATACCCAAGAAAGGAAGAATAACATCTTCAGAAAATTTTTTATTCATCATAATAATCACCCAAGTTAATTCATCCTATTACAATCTTTAACGTTCCAAGATTTATCCGACAATAACATTTTAAAATACGAAATCTTTAATCATTTCAACAATCAATACTTATTCATAGAATTTTACAAAAATAGTAAATAGGAAATCTTTCTATGTAAGAACAATCAGAAAAATTTCAATTGTAACCCATCATTTTTAAAATGATTTTGCCAACTTTTTTCAAATATGATCAATCACCGTACAGTAATTACCTGATAAATTGGGATTTTATTGGCTCGATGGCTCCAATTTTACCCCAAAATTGATCCTTAACATTTTTTAAATAAATCATGCGAATTGAAACAATACTAAATGCTATTTTCGTAACCGTTTTTAAAGCACAATAATTAAATTATCTTTTGGGTTATGAATCAGACATTGGACATTAGAGAACTTAACGAAAGGATTCAAAGAGAAAGCTCATTTGTGGATTTGATCTCCATGGAAATGAACAAAGTTATTGTCGGGCAGAAGCACCTGATTGAGAGCTTATTAATCGGATTATTGTCCGATGGGCATATTTTGCTGGAAGGTGTTCCTGGATTGGCGAAAACATTGGCCATCAATACATTAGCAAATACAATAGATGCCAAGTTTGCCCGCATCCAGTTTACCCCCGACCTCCTCCCTGCCGACTTGATCGGAACCATGATTTACAGTCAGAAAAAGGAGGAGTTTATGGTCCGCAAGGGCCCTATTTTTACCAATTTTGTATTGGCCGATGAGATCAACCGCGCTCCGGCCAAGGTACAATCTGCTCTTTTAGAGGCTATGCAGGAACGGCAGGTTACCATTGGCGACCAAACCTACCGTCTGGAAAACCCGTTTCTTGTGATGGCTACCCAAAACCCGATCGAACAGGAGGGGACCTACCGTTTACCGGAAGCCCAGGTTGACCGTTTCATGTTGAAGGTGGTCTTGAACTATCCCAAAAAAGAGGAAGAGAAATTGATCATCCAGATGAACCTGCTCAAAACTTTCCCCAAAGCCAACTCAGTATTGAAGCCTGAGGATATCGTCAGGGCAAGGGACGTTGTGAAAGAGGTTTATATGGACGAAAAAATCCAGAAATACATTGTTGACATTGTTTTTGCGACACGTAACCCTAAAGATTATGGGTTGGCCAAATTCCAGGAGATGATCTCGTATGGTGCTTCTCCACGTGCTTCGATCAGTCTGGCTCAGGCTGCCAAGGCATTTGCGTTCATCAAAAGGCGCGGTTATGTGATCCCTGAAGACATCAGAGCCGTATGCCACGATGTACTGCGCCATCGTATCGGATTAAGCTACGAAGCTGAAGCCAACAACCTCACAACCGAGGAGATCATCAGCGAAATATTGAATACAATCGAGGTGCCTTAGTGGGCAACGTTCGTTTTAGACGATATATTGACCAGTAATTCAATAAATTAGAAAAGTGGAAGCATCGGAACTATTAAAAAAAGTTCGGAAAATTGAGATAAAGACGAAAGGGCTTTCCCGGAATATCTTCGCAGGAGAATACCACAGCGCGTTTAAAGGGCGGGGTATGGCCTTCAGCGAAGTACGTGAATACCAATTCGGTGACGATATCCGAAACATAGACTGGAATGTCACAGCACGGTATGGCCATCCTTTTATCAAGATATTCGAAGAAGAGAGAGAGCTGACTGTCATGTTGCTTGTTGATGTGAGCGGCTCGCGCGATTTTGGTACTGTTGAACGGATGAAAAAGGCTGTTATCGTTGAACTTGCTGCAATACTTTCGTTTTCGGCAATTTCAAACAACGATAAGATTGGTGTTATCTTTTTCTCCGACCGTATCGAGAAATTTATTCCACCACTGAAGGGGCGCACACATACTTTACGAATCATTCGCGAACTTATTGAATTTGAACCTGTTTCACGCAAGACAGATATTTCTGTTGCCTTGCGTTATCTCACAAACGCAATGAAACGTAGGGTAACAGCTTTTGTAATTTCCGATTTTATGGATAACCTGTCTTCAATGGAGCAGGCCCTGTCAATTGCCAACAACAAACATGATATGGTTGGACTTCGTATTTATGATGAGCGCGAAACTGAACTTCCATCTGTTGGAATGATAAAACTCAAAGATGCCGAAACCGGTGAATACCTTTGGGTTGACTCGTCAAGCAGACGCGTAAGGGAATCGTACAGTAACTACTGGAGTGAAAAAAACAGAAATTTAGATATATTACTGAAAAAGACAGGTTTAGACTATGTCAATATCAGCACACGCGAGGATTATGTGAAGTCGCTTGTCGCACTTTTCAAGAAAAGAGAACACAAATTATGAACAGATCGTTTAAACTGAAATATTTATTAGCGTTTTCTGCCTTTTTTCTGTCTCTCTTAATGGTAAACGGACAGGAAATAAAGTTTGGAACTGCACTTCAACAGGACTCAATATGGCTCGGTGATCAGATTAAACTATTGTTTTTTGTTGAGCAGCCAGCCGGAACGAAAATTGACTTTCCGCAGTTGCCCGATTCAATCCAAAAGATTGAAATTCTGCAAAAATCGAAGATAGACACCTAAAAACTTGAGGGAACCAAAATTCAGTTGAAACAGACCTATTTAATAACCTGTTTCGACAGCGGAGTTCATATTATTCCCCCATTCTACTTTAAAATAAAAATTGGTGATCGTTTAGATTCAGCAAGAAGCAATGAATTAAAGCTTTACGTAAAATTTCCTCCGGTTGATCTCAAACGGGGACCGGTAGATATTAAAAAACCATTTTCGGCACCGGTTACATTGAAGGAAATAGCACCTTTGTTGTTAGGGTTTATTCTGATTGGTGCAATATTGTTTTTGGTGATTTACGCGATCAGCAGGATAAGAAGAAACAAGCCTTTGTTCCAGAGGGCTCCAAAACCCAAATTACCACCTCATGTTATTGCCTTACAGGAATTAGATAAACTGAAAAGTGAACAGCTTTGGCAACAAGATAAGGTTAAGGATTATTATACTCGTCTTACCGATATCGTTAGGAATTATATCGAAGACAGGTTCACAATTGCGGCTATGGAGCAGACTACATTCGAGATTTTGTCAGAATTCAAAGTCAAGGAATCATTGATTGATAAAAAATCGTTTAACGAATTAAGAGATATTCTTGAATTAGCTGATTTTGTGAAGTTTGCAAAATTCAATCCATTACCTGATGAAAATCACATAATGCTTGCTAATGCCTATCTTTTTGTGAAAGAGACAACTATTGAAGTAGTTAGCGAGTTACCCAAAACATCGGAAACGGATGAAAAGGAGGATGTAATTGTTGATTTAAGTGATAAGAAGGAGGAGAGTCAGTTATGAACAACGTTGTATTTGCCAAACCTGAACTGTTTTACCTTTTGCTTGGGTTAATCCCCATGATTCTCTGGTACGTTTTTCGTCAGAAGAAATCGAAGGCCAGTATTCAGATCAGCACACTTGAATCGCTGAAGAAAGCTCCATTGACTTGGAAACACTCCGTTCGTCATCTGGTTTTTGTATTACAGCTTGCAGTTTTAACCCTTCTGATTGTCTGTCTTGCCCGACCGCAGTCGTCAGATAGCTGGCAAAACCAAACGGTTGAAGGGATTGATATAATTATCGCTCTTGATATGTCGAGTTCGATGCTTGCCCGCGACTTTCAGCCTAACAGACTCGAAGCGGCCAAATCGGTGGCTACGGAGTTTATTTCGGGCAGAATGTACGATAGGATCGGCTTAGTTGTCTTTTCTGCCGAAAGTTTCACTCAATGTCCGCTTACTACTGACCGGGCTGTTTTGATCAATCTTTTTCAAAATTTGCAGAGTGGATTGCTCGAAGACGGAACTGCAATTGGCCTTGGGCTTGCTAACGCCGTTTCGCGGTTAAAAGACAGCGAAGCGAAAAGTAAAGTAGTCATATTGCTTACTGATGGCGAAAATAACCGTGGCGAGATAGCACCAATTACTGCCGCTGAAATTGCCAAGACCT
>JBAXWR010000457.1:0-4138 GCA_037128295.1 Mariniphaga sp. | reverse complement strand
AGGATTGACAAAAGAAATAACTGTGAAGTTGGATGAAAGGGGAGCACGTCGGGGAACTGATCCGGGCATGTTTGTTTACGAGCCAGATGAGATGAAACTTTTACTCGAAGATCTTTGTGTTGAGGCGGGAGTAAAGTTTCGTTTACAAACACGGTTAGTAGCAGCCTATCGTGATGGACAACAGCTCACGACTATAATTACTGAATCCAGATCGGGACGTGAAGCCTGGCGAGCGAAAGTCTTTGTAGATGCCACAGGCGATGGTGATTTAGGTGCCTTGGCTGGTTGCAATTGGGATATTGGTCAGGAAAAGGATTGTCCTTGCCAACCTCTTACAATGAATGCCTTAGCCGCAGTCGGGGATGTAACAAAATTGCAAAAATATATTTCCTTTTATGGTGGCGGAGATATGACTACTCATCTTCAGGCTGTAAAACAATTTAAAGAAGAAATTAATCGCTCTGGCATTAATCCATCGTATGGTATGCCAACACTTTTTCACGTACGTGATAATGTGGTCCTTCTTATGGTAAACCATGAATATGGCGTCAAACCGTATGATGCAGATGCAATGACATCCGCTACGGTACGTGCACGTAAGGAAATATTTAAAATTGCACGGGGGTTGAGGCAATTGGGCGGAATTTGGGATGGATTTCAAATCATTGCTTCCGCCGAGCAAATTGGCATTAGGGATGGTCGCCGGATCCATGGAAGATATAAGATAGTAAAAGATGATCTGGTAAAAGGGGCAAGGTTTGATGATGGTGTGTGCAAAGTAACTTTTGGAGTGGACATTCATGCAGATACCAAAGCAAATAACGACAAGGAGACCATTACCCGTGGAGGGATCAAGAGTCAACCTTATGATATCCCTTTACGTGCTCTGATCGCTAAAGATGTTGACGGTTTAATGATGGCTGGCCGGTGTATCAGTGGCGATTTTGTTGCACATGCAAGCTATCGGGTCACAGGCAATGCCGTTGCAATGGGGGAGGCTGTTGGTATAGTTGCAGCAATTTCCGCACAAAGTAAGCACTTTCCACATGAAGTGGAATGGAAAGAAGCGAAGAAATCTTTGGAGGAAATGAAATCGCATTTTAAAACCTAATTCAAATTTATTCGAGTTTTTTTATCATTTTAGTGCCTTGAAAAAATAACCCTGTCGAACGATGATTTCTGGCAAAGACAATATTACCAGTGAACTTTTGATCCGTTTAAAAAATGGGGATATGTTGGCTTTTGACCAGATTTATGAACTTTACAGCCATAAATTGTTTTCATTTGTTTTCAGGATTTTAAAGGATGAAGCTGAGGCTGCTGATCTGGTACAGGAAGTTTTTGTCAGAATCTGGGAATCAAGGGAGAACTTGGATGATTATAAATTGTTGAATTCCTATATTTTCACTATCGCTTACAACAATTCCATCGACCTGATCCGCAAGAAAATCAACAATATCAAATACCTTGAACACCTCAAAATATCGGCAACAATTAACTTCACACCTGCTATAGTCAGTCAGATTGAATATAACGAACTAAACAAGGAAGTCGAGAAACTAGTATCAAATTTACCTGAAAGGCAAAAACAGGTCTATCTTCTGCACCGTGAGGAAGGTTTGACCTATCCTGAAATTGCTGAACGGCTCGGGATATCCAAAAATACCGTTGAAAACCATATGGTAAAAGCCTTAAAGTATTTGCGTCATAATTTGGATAATGCTTTGTTAATCAATGTGTTGTTTGTTAGCCTATTTCTCTGAACCCAAAAACCTATTTTTTTTCACAATTGAGATGGTGGTGTTCGCAAAGTTAAACGTATTACTTTTCGTAAACGGTCTTTGATTTGGATCGTTCAGGTTACCGGACTGAATTTTAAGGGTCATAGATTCCAAATAGTACACTTCATCAGCATGACAAAGGAAACATTTATAAAATATTTAGAGGGCAATTGTACTGACGTAGAGTTCGAACAGTTCCTTCTTTGGATTAAGGAAGAATCACAGAAGGACTCAGCGAAAGATTTTGTCCGGGATTTTTGGGAAGGTTATGAACCCGAAGCAAGACCCGTTGAGAGAATAAAATACACACGCTTACTGGATAAAATCCATCACCAGATCAATATTAACAGGACTTCCAATCAATTGGAAGTCCCCCAAAAGTCAACCACTAAACGACTTATAACAATCCTGACACGTGCTGCAGCCATTTTACTGTTGCCGGTATTAGCACTCCTTTTTTATACCAATCTATCAGATAAAAAGACAATTGCCGACAACTTAAACGACCTGGAAGTAGAAGCCCCTGCCGGTTCACAATTGCACTTTAATTTAGGTGATGGTACAGAGGTTTGGTTAAATCATGGCAGTAAACTGAAATACCCCTTTCGTTTCAATCGGAAAACCCGTGAAGTATTTTTAACCGGTGAAGCCTTCTTTAAAGTGGCCCATGATACCGAAGTGCCTTTTATCGTAGAAACTAAAAGTCTGGAGGTAAAAGCTACCGGAACATCATTCAATGTAAGCGCCTATCCTACTGATGATAATGTTCAAACTACGCTTATTGAAGGGAAAGTAGTTGTCAGTGAAAAGGAGAGTAAACATGAAGTAAAAGCAATGTTGCCCGGAGAATTTTTAAAATTCGATCTGCAAAAAAAGGTTTATGAAACTGAATCGGGAAATACAGAAAAATATACATCCTGGAAAGATGGAAGGTTGGTATTCAAGAACGAGAAGGTCAGTGATGTTGCAAAAAAACTGGCAAGGTGGTACAATGTCGAAGTTGAAATTGTCAATGAAAAAGTTAATGAGTTCACTTTTACGGCAACTTTTATGGAGGAAACTCTACCACAGGTACTTGATTTACTGACCTTGGCCACACCTGTAGATTATAAGCTAACTTTAAGGGTGAGATTACCGGATGGCAGTTACACGAAACAGAAAGTTCTGATTGGCTTAAAACCCCAACCAAAGAATAATCGTTGATCCACGTTTAAATAATATGCCTATGAGATAAATTTTGAAATGATCGTAAAAAAAGCAGGAAAATGTGCTACCATCTTCCTGCCGGAAATTCAAAAACCGTCAAAACCCAATTTTGACAATTATTAATTATTTTCAAAACAAAAGTATGAAAAAAAAATTGCAGGATGATGCGCCTGTGAAAACTATTCACGGTGCAGTAAAAATCTTATTAAAAATGAAACTAACGCTTTGTGTAATAATGATTTCGGTTTTTGGGGCTATTGCTTCTGATAGCTATTCCCAAACAACCAAACTCACATTGGACCTGAAAAATACAAAGGTCCGGGATGCCCTTGGAGCCATTGAAAACCAAAGTGAGTTTTTCTTTTTGTACTCTGAGAAACTGATCGATGTTGACCGGGAAGTTAATATTGAGGCACATAGCAGTGCAATTGAAAAAATTCTCGACAAGATCTTTTTGGGTACCAACGTCAACTATACCGTAAAGGGGAGGCAAATCGTTTTGGCGACACCGGAATCAAATTATGTTACCGGTACAGCAAATTCTGCAGGAGAGCAACAAAAAGCCATCACAGGTAAGGTAACCGATATTACTGGTACACCGCTCCCAGGCGTTTCTGTAGTCGTCAAGGGAACAACAACTGGTGTAATTACCGATAATTCAGGAAGCTATGTGTTATCAAATATTCCAGCGAACGCAATCTTGCTGTTTTCTTTTGTAGGAATGAAAACGCAGGAACTCAATGCCGAAGGAAAAACGACGATTAATGTAAAGATGGAGGAAGAAACAATTGGTATTGAGGAAGTTGTAGCCGTCGGTTATGGAATTCAGAAGAAGGTGAATGTTGTTGGTTCTATTTCGCAAATATCTTCCAATCAATTGGAAGGGCGTTCAGTTCCCTTGCTTTCAAATGCTTTGACAGGACAAATGACTGGTGTATCGGTAATTACCAGATCAGGTGCTCCCGGAACAAGCTCGGGAACCATCAGAGTAAGAGGAGTCGGATCATTTGGCGCTGTTCCGGATGCGCTGGTCCTGATTGATGGTATTCCGGGAACAATCAACGATGTTAGTCCTGAAGAAGTTGAATCCATATCAGTGTTAAAAGATGCCTCATCTGCAGCTATTTATGGGGCAAGAGCTGCCAATGGTG
>JBAXWR010000456.1:0-4139 GCA_037128295.1 Mariniphaga sp. | reverse complement strand
CTGTGGGATGCGTTCGAGGCGGGTTTTCAGCGCATCGAGGTGCCCAAACAGCGTATCGAGCTTGGCCACAATGCGCTGCTGCTCGGGAAGAGGGGGAAGGGGAAAATCTAGATCTGAAAGTTTTACTGCATTAACATTTTGAACCGCAATACCAGCCGACATTTCAGAAATTGCCTTCCAATAATTACCTGATTTTAAATAATATTCAACGATTTTAGGATAAACTATTATTGGCTTGAATCTAATTAGATATGACGCAAAAAAAGTAGGATGAGGTGTTTCTGTAATTCGATAACTTAAACCGACAGAGCCAGCTCTGGAAACAACGATGTCATTAATACCAATAAGATATTTTTCTTTGTCTTCTGGTATGTCGATACAAAATGGCATTCGATCCCAATCAATTTTCCCCTTTGAAATATCAGTAGTTCTTAGATATTTGAAATCGCCGGAAATATCAGACTGGGTTGTCCATCCGTATTGTGGTTTTGTACAGATTTCACCTAATTTTGTTTTTATCCACCCTTTTGGTAATTCCTTCTCCATTTAACTATTTGTGTATATGCCTATATTTCAATTACTTGTATTATCTTCCTTTTTTCGGTCAATTGGTCAGCCAGTGGCTGACCAATTGGTAAATTCAACTACGTGGGTTGAACCTTTTATCCTAAATTTATGAATGTACCCAAAAACTCTGTGGCTCTCTGTGAATCCTCTGTGGTTCTCTGTGTAACCAATTGTATCACAGAGTTGCACAGAGTAAGCACAGAGTTTCACAGAGAATGAAAGCAATTTGAAGTAAATGAACCTTCCAATCTAAAAACGCTGACAGGACCTTCGGACGCTGTCAGGTTTTTAGAGTATCAGGTTTTTAGATTGACAATTCCTTTATGATCGCATCCAACTCACCCATGATATTTTTTAGCTCCTCAACGGCTTCCTTGGCAATGTCGATCGGATCGTCAAGGTCGTCGCCATTGCTGAGTGAGCTGTCGGCAATCAGACCAAGATCGAGCGAATCGTTCTTTTTGGCAATCTGCTCCCGCGTGATGCACTGCCACCGTTCATCGGCAATCGTTGCCCGCTTTGTATCGTCAACCTTCCCATCGTATTCGAGGCCAACGTTTTCGGTGGTCAGACCTCCGGTATAAGCTTTGATAAAACCATCAAAAGCCGCCAAAGTAAAGGGGGTGCGTTTCCCGTAATTGGGGGTGTTGGTGCGCATGTCGTAAACCCACACCTTGTCGGTGTTGCCGGTTTCGGTGGTGCCACGTTCAAAAAACAACACATTGGTCTTTACCCCCTGGGCATAGAATATACCTGTAGGCAACCTCAGGATCGTATGGAGCCGGCATTTGTCCATCAGGTCGCGGCGGATTTTGGCACCGTCGCCATCTTCAAACAACACATTATCAGGCAGTACCACAGCCGCCCTTGCACCACCCTTTTTGTGCAGCGAGCGGTAAATGTGCTGCAAAAAGTTGAGCTGTTTGTTGGCGGTGGGGTAAGTAAAATCGTCGCGGCTCGGTCGTTCTCCTCCCTGCTTGGTCCCGAAAGGTGGATTGGCCAATACGCCGTCGTATCCTTTGAGGGTTTTGCCAAAATCGCTCAAAGTGTCGTTGAGGTAAATCGTGCTGTCGAGCCCGTGCAGTTTGGCGTTCATCAAGGCAAGGCGATGCGCATCCTGCACCAATTCAACACCACTCAAGGCTGTGGTCTGCTGAAAAACACGGGTCTTCTCGTCCTTGTAAATGTAATCGTGCCGGTTGATCAGGTATTGGTTGATCGAGATCGGGAAACCAAATGTGCCACAGGCAGGGTCGTTCCACCGTTCGCCCAATTTGGGGACCACCAGATCGACCATCACATTAATTAAGGGACGGGGTGTAAAATATTGTCCTGCACCACTTTTCTTCTCCCCGGCATTGCGTTCGAGGAGGTCTTCGTAAATATCGCCCATCACATCACGGTCGTGCTCATCGTACCAGTCGAGCAGGTCGATGCTTGTGACCAACGACTTCAAATTCACCGGTTTGCGCAAGGTCGAAGAGGCATTGGTAAAGATCTCCCTGATGTTGGGGTTGTCGCTTTTGGTGCTGATGGTCGCCAGCAGTTCGCGGTAAGTATCGAACAAATCTTTGTTGTCCTTGATGCTTTTCAGCTTCTGCCAGCGGTACTCTTCGGGCAGCTCGTTTTCAAAACCTTTCACTTCGCTCAGTTTCAGGAAAAGGATGTAGGTCAACTCATTGAGGTATTGGTGGTATGTCACCCCGTCGTCGCGGAGCAGGTTACACAATCCCCAGAGTTTGGCGGCTATTTCTTCTGCACTCATCTATCTTGTTTTATGATTTTTAATCAGTTTGGCAAAAGTGGCGAATTTTGGCCAAAGGATGATCAACTTTTCAGTTTTTGTTTGAACTGTTCCACTGCCTTCGGTTTGTTCGGGATGTTTTTCGGTTAAAAATCAACCCTTTTCAGGGTTGGGTCCTGTGATTTCCAATCGCGGCAAAAATGGCAACTAATGGCGATTGGAAATCGCCAGACCCGAACGGTCCCTTCGGACGGGAATGAAAAACCTTTCTGGGCAGATGAAGATTTTATATGAAAATACAATTCATTGATTGATAGGTAGAACCCAATTCAGATTTCCAGGTGGATTGTGTGATGTAGTGTCCGGGTGACTGGAAAGCGGTCATTCTTTGTGCTGGCGGTTGCTCAAAGTCACCGGGACACGGAGTCCTAAAGTTTGTTTTTCCTGATTGATAGGTTGAATCCAATTCCTGATTCCAGATAAGAGGTAGTGTCCGGGTGACTGGAAAGCGGTCAATCTTCGTGCTGGCGGTTGCGCAAAGTCACCGGGACACGACGTCCTAAAGTTTGTTTTTGTTGATTGATCAGTTGAACCCAATTCAGGGTTTTGGATTGATTGTGCTTCATTTTCCGTGGGTTGCTCATGTTCAACCCTTTCTAGGGTTGGGTCCTGCGATTTCTAATCGCGGCAGAAATGGCAACAAGTGGCGATTGGAAATCGCCAGACCCGATCGTTCCCTTAGGACGGAGATGAAAAGCTTTTTATTGGTTGTGGCGTACTTCCGGACCTGTTAAAAGATCACTAATGATTATTCAAATATTGCTGCTCCGCACAATTTACGCCGTCTGGTATAAATTTTCATTCAATTGCCTGATCAACTGATCCAACTGATCTTCAAAGACTTTGTTCAACCGTTCGAACCCGCCATTCTCGTTGAACGGGGCCTGGTTGAGGTCGTCGTGCTGCAGGATGTTTTCCGACAACAATTGATTTTCGAACCGGTCGATCCATTTCTGCTGGATTTTGTTCCAGCTCTTCATCGCCCTCACCTTTTCGACAGCCCGCTTGATCCGTTCCTCGTGGCTGACCAAAACATCTCCCAATGCCATTGTCCGGATAAAAGAGATAATGTCGGCGGCGATCTCCACATTCCGGGTCGCCTTCCATGCTGTGTTCAAAGTCCTGTCATTGAAACCGAGCCAATCAAGTTCAAGCCTGAGTTCCTTGAGCGATTTCCTGTCAAGCTCCTGTGGGCGTGTGCAAATGACCTGAAGGGCAGCCATTTTGTTAATGTTCTCTCTGACAAACTGTTGGAAGCTAAGGATGTAGTCCTCCGGTTTTTGGCTGTTGCCGTAACCACGATCAATTCCCCTTGCTTCATCATAATGTTCCGATACCAATGGCATCGAAGGGGCAGGTTTTAGTTCGTCCAGATATTTCCACACACCGCTCATCCGGCTCACCTGATCCAATGAACCATTGTTTTTCGAATCATTCAGGAAGGTGATAAAACTTGCAGGATTGCGTCCATCGGTCAGGTACTCAAATTTTTCAACCTCCTCATCTATAATATATTGTCGCTTACGCTGAAATTTGGCAATGAGCTGGTCCACCTGCCTTGCTGCCCTTTCGTTGCTGACAATTTGGCCCAACTCTTCGGCCAGGTCGATAAACGATGCTTTTGGATCGACAGTTACCGGCCGCATTTGGGTGTAATCCTGAAGCGCTTCGTAGATCCGCACCGCATCAAAAATCCGGAAAACCTCTTTGCCGATCTCATCGCAGCGGCGGGTAGCACGACCAAGCATCTGCTCATACAAAATCCTCG
>JBAXWR010000455.1:0-4149 GCA_037128295.1 Mariniphaga sp. | reverse complement strand
GTGAATGGGTTTCAATCCAAAACTTTGGGATTGGGTTACCTGAAATTGGGAGTTGGTACTTACAATACGCCGTATGGCGAATTGTTTCTTAACCTGCCGAAATCAGACATTGCAACTTTTGGTCTTCACCTCAGGCACCTATCCTCTGATGGGCGAATCAAACTGAGGGAAGGGGATCAGGTAGATGCACCCTTTAGTGAGAACAGCGGCGAGGCTTTTGGCGGTATTAACATTGGAAATACGGTCCTATCCGTCAATTTATCGTATAACCGCGATGCGATGCTTTATTATGGCTATCCTGTCGCAATCCCCACAAACATTGGGATGGCTAAATATGGGGTCAAACAGGCCTACCAAAACGGTGAACTTGTTGCCGCGCTCAAAAGCAGTGAGGGTATGGAAAGTAATTTAAAGTTCGATGGTGGCTTTAAACTTGGTTTCTTTGATGCCTTGACAGGACAGAAAGAGACGAGGATAGGTGCTTTCGGAACGTTTGATTACAAGCTCGAAAGTGTCAATGCGATTCTGAAACTCTCCTTCGACAATTTGTCAACCGATAGTATTGCCCTGAACAATAATGGATTGACTGGATCGAAGGGAGAAAGTTGGTTTAGGGTAGCACCTTCTGTCCGTGTAAGTGGTGACAAATGGTCGGCACGAGGAGGGATCAAATTCGTTGGAGTTTCCAGCAACGACGGCGGAAACAAGACAAGGATGTATCCCGATCTTGAGTTCAATTATCAGCCACTTGAAAATATTTTAACCTTGTATGCCGGTTTGACCGGTGACTTGAGGAACAACAGCTATAGCGTGATTGCCGCTGAAAATCATTGGGCTGATCCTAAACATAATGTATTAAATACTGATTATCAATATGTTGTATCAGGAGGCTTAAAAGGGAAAATATCACGCGAATTGTCGTGGAACTTAGGTTTGAAGTACAACAATGTGAAGGACCTCTATTTTTATAGCATGTACAGTTCCGATGATTTTTCGTCAAGCACGAGGCCTGCACCGATTGTTTACTACAATAATTTCCAACCGGATTACGACAATGGTTCCATCTTTAACTTGTCGGCCGAATTTTCGTACCTGTCGGGAAAAGACCTTTCTGTTATCTTAAAAGGCAATTACTACAATTACAAGCTCGACTTTCTCCAATTTGCGCCACAAATGCCCGATTTTGATCTGATGGCCTCCTCATCGTTCAGGATCATCGACAGGCTCACAGGATTTGCCGATTTGACTGTGAAGGGCCAACGACAGGCGAAGGTCTTCTATATGAGCGTTTTGTCAACTATCAATCCAAATGCCCTGACAAAATTCTCCATGGATCCAACGATCTCGTTGAACATGGGTGCTGCTTACGAACTGACCAGCAAGATCAAGTTGTTTGGCCGCATCGACAACCTCCTGAACCGCCCCAACGAGCAATGGCTGGGCTATGCCTCGCAAGGTTTAAGGATTCTGGCCGGGGTAACGGTGGGGTTTTAGAGGGGAATGTCAATTTTAAAAATACAAAAAGGATATTTAAAACTCATATAATTTATCACCATGAAAAAGATTATAAATTTTTTAACTCGGATAAAAAAGCAAAAGAGTAAAGTATTTTTAAAAACAATAAGTGAGTTTGAGAAAAAAAATAGTGTAGATGGATGGAATGGAAATTTTCTTAAAATTAAAGATATAAACGATATATTTCTTTATATTTCTGAAGATAAAAAGTCTATTAGAACTACCTTTGGAGAATATGACCCGAGAATACCCTTTTCTTTTTTGGTCTATTTGTGCCATGTTGATTATATTGCAAAATATGTGAATGGGGGGTTAGAAATTATCGGATTCTATAATGCTGATTTTATTAAAGTACCAGAAATACCTTTTGAATCAGTGAAAATAATAGGTTGTGATGGGGGTTTTAGTTTTGAGGGACGAAAAAATCCATACTTTTCTTTTGATTTAAAGCACAAGGATGGTAAGGAACATTCTTCTTTTAGAGGAAATCCATCATATATCAAAACATGTCAGGGTGTAATTGACGGAATATGGGAACTCGAGAAGTTTTACAATAATTGGTTTAAAGAATTAGAAGATTTCGAACATAATTGGTCAGAAATTAGGGACAGATCACCAAAATCTCTAATGTGACCTTTTAAATCACCTTCGATTGTTTATTTTAAAGTGGATTTTCATTTACAAATAAAAGAATCCGGTGTATATAACCCACCTTTAATTTGCCTGATTGCTTTGGTGAAAATCAATATTTGGTAATCATTAATAATATTTCAAAGTAATCATTTTACATTTTTTAAAACTTTGTGGCGCTATCCAACTATTGAAAGATCTCCCTCCTGAAACTTTCATTGCGAACTAAACTACTATAAATTAAATGGTTAGCAATAAAAAATGTTTGGTATGGCAATCCCATGTTTGAAGCACAGTCCAGAGAACATTGTTTTTGGAACAGTGCTTCTTAGTTTGAGATTGCTTTGTCGTGCAGTTTGTTCCGAATTCGAAAGGAGACCTGTGCCGCACTCCGCGCAATGACTGATTCTTAGTGAGTAAGTGCAGTTCTGTTGTTTGGTATCTTCATGCAACTTTTGAAACTTTGTGGCGCAATCCAAATTTTGTTTGTATTCCCCAGGTGTTGCCATTGGATTAGTGTCCGGGTGACTGGATATCGGTTATTCTTCGTGCAGGCATTTGCTCCAAGTCACCGGGACACTGCATCCTGGAGTTGGTTTTTAGTGTTCGGATGACTGTTGATTCTATGAATTGTATCAGGAATACTCCGTCCTAAAAGTTTGTCTGTGCGTCACCAATTCTCTCGGTAATGTTAATTTAATTGATTTAACTTTTTGCGTTAAAACCCTGAAAGGGTTAAACGTGAATAACCCTGGGTAAGCGGTCCCAAAGCAAATCCTTGTCAATCCACAAAACTTTCTGGGACCGCGCCACCCAGGGTAAAATGGCAACGCGAAAACCGTCCGCGAGCAAAGTTTCGGGAAAGAGCAAAACTCCTCTCGGACGGAGATGTCAACTCTCATAAAAGTCTGTGGTGCAATCCTAAACGTGTTTTTGGTAGAATGCTTCTTAGTTTGAGATTGCTTTGGAGTGCAGAAGATTATCATTCAAATTTTGTTGCGTTCCGCACTCCGCATAATGACTGTTTCTGAGTCGGTAGGTGAATAAAAATTATTTTGACCTCATTTCAATTGAAATTTGTACTTTTATCCATTCTTATTAATGATGTTATGAAAACGGTAACTATTGAGATAAAAAATGATATTGCGATGTCCTTCCTGCATAATCTGGAAAGTATGAACATACTCAGGGTTATTGAAAATAAAACAGACCCTGCAGAACCAAAGCTTTCGGAACGGTTCGCTGGATGCCTGTCGAAAGAAAGGACGGAAGAACTTCAAAAAGAACTTATTCAAATGCGTAACGAATGGGAAAGAGAATAAAATGAAACTCCCCGACACTATGATAGCTGCCACAGCCTTATATTACAGTTTAATCCTGGTTACCAATAATACAAAGGATTTTAAGAATTTAAAAGATATAGAAATTATAAACCCATATAATATTCAGTAAATCCTACTGAAACTATCATTGTGAACCAAACGGCTGTATATTAAATTATTACCTGGTTCAGTATGTTTGGTGACGGGTCCAGAGAGTTTAAGATTCGGGAAGCAATCCCATGTTTGAAGCATCTTCCAGAATAATGTTGCTTACGCAATGCTTCTTAGTATGAGATTGCTTTGTCGTGCAGTTTGTTCCGAATTTGAAAGCAGAACGTTGTCGCATTCCGCGCAATGACAGGTCCTGAGTTAGTAAGTGCTGTAATGTTGTTTGGTATCTTCATGCAACTTTTAAATCTTTGTAGCGCAATCCAAAATTTTGTTTCTTTTTCCAAGGCATTGCTATTGGGCTAGGTTATATTAGGCTTTCAGCCTGTTGACAATGCTAATAAGCGATTTCGTACATAATGTCATAAACAAACACCGTCGGGAACTTCGTATACCGACGGGTTGAAAGATGCTCAAACCCGTTGGTGACTGAAAGTCCCGACGGTGTTTATTCAAATGAAACCCACCTCAGGAAAGGACACCGCCGCAAACTATTAGGATTGGATTTCAGCTG
>JBAXWR010000454.1:0-4163 GCA_037128295.1 Mariniphaga sp. | reverse complement strand
GAAGGACTGGCTGTTGGGTCGCCGCTCCTGGTGATGTTCAAACCAGGAACTTTTCCTTGCAACATTTGGGCTGGCGAGGAATAAACTCCTTTGTTCATCTCACTTGCAGCAATTGATGAAACAGCACCTGTAATGTCCTTTTTATTGATTTTACCATAACCGACCACGACAACCTGTTCAATGTTCACCACATTTTCGGCAAGCTTAACATTGATTGTTGTTTGCGTTCCCACAACGATTTCCTGAGCGATATACCCCACAAAAGAGAATACCACCGAATTTTTAGAATCGGGAACGTTTAAGGTATAATTACCTTCGATGTCGGTGAGTATCCCTGTGGTAGTTCCTTTTACAACCACTGAAACACCCGGCATAGGAGCCCCTTTATCATCGGTAACTTTACCCGTGATTTTAACAGGACTTGCACTCTCTGAACCATTAACTACAGGCGAAGCAAATGCGAAACCGGTAGGGGAAAAGAGAATAGCCATAAGTATAAGCAATATAGATATCTGCTTAATAATTAATGATTTCCATTTCATAAGAAACATTGTTTGTTGAATAAGAATAATTGCTAAAAATTGAATTGTATATAATAATCTCGCTAAAAATAAGCCGGACAACTACTCTTACAAGATCTCGGATAGTTTTACCGGACGGTGTTCAATCGTTGATTTTTTGGCGGCAAGAGCAATCGCAACAGATTGTAGCCCATCGTTACCTGAAACGGGTAGTGGAAGATCATTGACCACCGCATTACAGAAAATTTTCATTTCATTGGCATAGGCATCCAAATATCTTTCCATAAAGAAATTCAGAGGCAATGAGCCATGTACCCCATCTGCAGCAAAATAGCGGTGATTTTCAGGATAGTTGTTATCGGCGCATGCCATGCCTTTCGATCCGAAAATCTCAACCCGCTGATCGTAACCATAAACAGCTTTCCGACTATTATCGATCACGCCCATTGCACCGTTTGCAAAAGTGAGGTTGATGATAGCGGTATCCACATCCCCGGCTTCACCAATTGCTGGATCCACTAGACAGGTTGCATTTACATACACCTCAGTAACCTCGCTTCCAACCATAAACCTGGCCATGTCGAAATCGTGTATGGTCATGTCCATAAACATTCCACCCGAAACGGCACTATATTCGGCAGGTGGCGGAGCAGGATCACGGGAAGTGATTTTGAGGATGTGAGGATCCCCAATCTTTCCTTCTACGACCAGTTGTTTGAGTTTAGAGAAATTGGGATCAAAGCGGCGATTGAATCCTACCATCAGTTTCACACCTGCTTTATTCACTGCATCCAAGGCACCCTGGATTACTTCAAGTGACAGATCAACAGGTTTTTCGCAGAAAATATGCTTTCCAGCCTGTGCTGCCTCAATGATGTATTGTGCGTGCGTATCAGTTGGGGAGCAAATGACAACTGCCTCAACCTCAGGATGATTGATAACATCCTTATAATCACTGTAAACAGTCGTGATTCCAAATCCGGAGGCAACTTCAGTAGCTCCGGCAATATTCAGATCTGCTACTGCAACAACAAGTGCCTGTGGGACACTTTGAACAAGTGTGGCAATGTGAACTTTGCCGATACGACCTGTTCCGATAACTCCTAATTTTAGTTTTTTCATTACGATTGCATTTATTAATATTTGATGTTCGTTTTAATATGCGGCCGGCGGCTAGCAACTGGCGGTTGGCAATTAGCTGCAAGAGGTTAAAATGAGATTCTAATTCCAAAGGTTAAACCTCCGTTTTCCAGTTTCCGTTCTCCATTTTCCCTTTTCCCTTTTCCCTTTTGCCCCACGCTCCATGCCCAGTGCACCATGCCCAGTGCTCCACGCTCCATGCCATTACAGCCCCAAAGATTTGATATATTCCCGGTTGCGTTGCGCACAGACCTTAGGATTGCCCATTCCTGGAAGAACGTCCTGTTCTACTGTGATCCAGCCTTCATAGTTTTGACTGTGCAGTTCCTTAACGATAGCAGGAAAATCGACAGCTCCTTTGCCCAATTCACAGAAAACACCACTACCGACTGATTTGAAATAATCCCAACCTTCAGTGCGGGAATTCGCAGCAATTTCGGGATGGCAATCTTTAAAATGGATATGCCAGATCCGAGATTGATGTTTGATCAGTGCGTCTAGCGGATCACCTCCACCAAACTGATAATGACCCATATCCAAAACGAGTCCTACAAGTGTTGGGTCGGTCAATGCCATTAACTGATCAACCTCAGCAGGAGTTTCAACGTAACCAGCACAATGGTGGTGAAATACAGTACGCAGACCCGTCTTTGCTTTTACTTCTGCAGCAACATAGTTTGCACCTTCTGCAAAAATTAACCACTCCTCAGGTGTAAGACCCATTTCAGGTGTAACCCTTCCTGCATTCAACGTTCTTTCAGGAATGCTTCCATTGTCATCAGCCAATACAATAAACGCTTCAGTATAATCTGCATCAGCCATCAGCTTAGCGGTTTTCACAGCTACTTCGCCACCAGCAAGATGTTTGGAGCGGTCTTTCAGGAAAACCGGTACAAAAGCACCAATCATCGATAACTTACGTTGGTCAAGTTCTGCTTTTAATGCAGCAGGTTCAGAAGGCATAAATCCCCAGTCGCCCAATTCGCTGCCTTCGTAACCTGTTTCACTGATTTCGTTAAGCACCTGCTCAAAACCAGCAGCTTTACCAACAAGGTCAAATTCAAGAACTCCCCATGAACAGGGAGCGTTCGCAATTTTTATCATGTTTAAACGAATTAAATAGTATATAGAATAATTAATTGAATACTAGTTATTTAGAATTTTCTGGACCATTCATCATTCCATCTTTCGATGACAACCTTTGTTTGGGTATAGAATTCTACAGCATGTGACGACTGGCCATGCAGATCGCCGAAGAAACTCTCTTTCCATCCACTAAAGGGGAAAAATGCCATTGGAGCCGCAACGCCTATGTTTACACCAATATTCCCGGCCAGGGTATCGTGTCTGAATTTTCTGGCGGCTGCCCCACTACGGGTAAAAATGCAGGCAGAATTTCCATAACGGTTTTTATTGATCAGGTCGATTGCCTCGTCAAGGGTATTGACATTGATAATACTGAGGACGGGTCCAAAAATTTCAGTCTTGTAAACCTTGCTTTCAGGGCTTACATTTCCCAGTATGGTTGGACCAACAAAATATCCACCTTCAAAACCAGCAACTTTTAGATTCCGGCCATCCAGTAATAGCTCTGCCCCTTCTTCAATCCCGGTTTGGATAAGACTTTCAATCCTATCTTTACTCTCCTTTGTGATCACCGGACCCATATCCACTTCAGTATCCATGCCGTTCCCGGTTTTTTTGGATTTTGCCAGATTGACCAGTTTGTCAGTTACTTTTTTAGAGTCGGGTCCAACAGTGATGACAAGTGAAGCCGCAAGACAGCGCTGTCCGGCACATCCAAAGGCACTGTCGGTAATAATCCTGACAGTTGTATCTTCTTCTGCATCAGGCATTACCACAACTGCATTCTTTGCACCGCCCTGTGCCTGAACACGTTTACCATTTAAAGTGCCGGTTTGATAGACATGTTTGGCTACGGCTGTTGAACCAACGAAACTGATGGCCGGGATAAACGGATGTGCAAGGATCGAATCCACCGTTTCACGACCCCCGTGCACCATGTTTAAAACCCCTTTTGGCAAATTAATTGACTCCAACAATTCGAAGATCAGGGTCATCGTCATTGGGACTTTTTCAGATGGCTTAATGATGTAAGTGTTACCGCAAGCAATGGCATAGGGCATAAACCAGAACGGGATCATAATCGGAAAGTTGAACGGGGAAATACAGGCACCAACACCCAATGGCTGGCGAATCACAAACTCATCAACTCCGGTGGCAATGTCCTCAGAGAATACACTTTGCATTAATGTCGGAATTCCACAGGCAACTTCAATGTTTTCCACCGCCCTGATCATTTCAGCCTTTGATTCGGCGAAAGTTTTTCCACATTCTTTTGTACATACCTCTGCAATCAAATCTGTATTGGATTCCAGAACCTGTTTCATTTTGTACAGGTATTGAACACGTTGCGTTGCCGGCGTATTTCTCCAGGCACTCCATGCTTCAGATGCAGAACTTGCTGCATCCTGAATATCC
>JBAXWR010000453.1:0-4164 GCA_037128295.1 Mariniphaga sp. | reverse complement strand
CTTTTGCATGAAAGTCAGCAATCAGGCCGGCACCTACAATTCCAAATTTCCAAATTTTCATTTTCTAAAATATTAAAGATTTTCTGTTAGCACCTATTGATCAGGATCGTTTTTTGAAAAACATCAATACTTGCCAGCAAAATCATCTGCGTAACCATTAATTTCAACATCAGTCAGATGGACACCGGAACAAACAATTATCCTGTATCTTAAGGTCAAAGATTTACCTGAGGTAATTTTATAATTTAATTCATCTTTGCCTTTGGTAAAATCCTTGAAACCAAATGGATTGGCTGAAAACAGACCATAGCCACGCGCATGCCAGTTAGTTGGGTAGCTCAGGTTTTTGGGGTGGTCACAAATCACCAGCGAAATCTTTTCATTCCCGATATTTCCAAACAGATCCATCCATTTTGCACGGGTACCCCACACAGCTTCACCGGTTACTCCTTCGCTGCTACGGTAGTTTCCGGTTACTCCTGCATTTGACATGGCTTTAACTGTTGAAGGATTGCCATATGCATCCGAAAGGGGTACATCCTCCTTTGAAGGCAACTCCAGTTGACGTGCTACACGAATGCCAAAACTGCCCTCTTTGGTGTCTTTAAACAATACGTCTCCACCAGTGGCTGTCAAAGTGACAATCCTGTCAATCATGCGGATTGAACCTTTGGCGAAAAAATGAAATTCGGTCTTCTCTGCAAGCAGTTCTTTCCCTGCCGGATCGATCCAGCTTGCTGTTGTCACCATGGATCCCTCCCCGATGCCTTCGGCCAGCTTTGCAATGCTGAGATGTTTTATCTGTCCTCCGTTGACATTCCTTTTCCCTTCAGAACCGTTGCCCCAAAAATCGTATCCATTCACATTCCCATAATTCAGCCAATTACCTACCTGATGTAAATGATCGCGTCGTTCTCCCTCTCTGGGTTTAATCGGAAATCCACGTGTAAGGATGGTGCCCGAAGCGCTAAGTATGGGATATAGCACGGGTTTGTAAACCGAATCTGGCCACCAAGATGAAGTAAAAAGATTGTTATTGACCATCACATCAACCCTTTGATCCTTCAGGTGTTGAACAAATGTTACCTTCAAATCATTGTTGGGCTTGTTCTGGGCTATGGATTTTTGAGAGAAGGTAGTAAAGCACAAAACTGCCAGCAATACTGTTGAAACTGATCGAATCTTCATGATCTATTTAATTTTCAAGACACTATTAATAATTTTAATGAGGGTGTCCAAAAAGTATCTTTTACCACAAAGTTCGCTAAGGTTTAGCTAAGATCGCAAAGTTAATCATCTGTAATTTATGCCTTTGCGATCCTTGCGATTTTACCTTTTCGAGCCTTGCGGTAATTATTTCAGACTTTCCGGACACCCTCATGGCAAAAAACAATCAAACTCAAACCTTATCAGGTACAATATAAGGCTTACGGTATTCCTTTCTTGATAACATGGCATCCGCTTCGGGATCCTTGACAAACTTTTCGGTGGCTCCGTTAAAATTCAGTCCACGTCCAAGGCGGTGTGAGATATTGGCCAAATGGGGAAGTGCTGCTGAGTAATGACCCTCGTTGATACTGCAATTCAAAGCACTGTCCTTACCTGACCATATGGCATCAATAAAGTTGGCGAAATGTTCTGCACCCTCTTCTCCGGTCAATGTTTCAACTTTTCCAGGACCAGATTTGGGTTTAGATCCGGCAAAGGGCACTTTTTCCCTTTTGCGGAAAGCTTTCCAGGTATCTCCGTTTAGTTCGAGGAAGCCTTCTGTACCGAAGAAAATATTTCCAATTTTTGTTTCAAGGGTTGACTCTGAATTAGAATAGCGTCCGCGTGTTTCGAATTCCAGCATTTTCCCGTCGCTGTATTTAAATACGGAAGATTGTGTGTTGGGCGTCTCCTGTGCGCAATCAGCCGGATTAATTCCAAAAAAACCTCCAATGGAATAGGCAGTAACAGGATGTTCGTTTTTGTTCAATCCCCAACGGGCGATATCAAATTGATGAGGGCCCTGATTTCCGGTATCACCATTGCCGGTCTCCCAGAACCAATGCCAGTTGTAATGCCCTTTCTTCTCATTGTAAGGTCGATAAGCAACCGGGCCGAGCCAATTGTCGTAATGAAGCGTAGGTGGAGGAGTACTATCCGGGGAAATCCCAAAAGAATCGCGCGGCTTGATACAAAGACCGCGAGCCATGAAAACGTCGCCAATACCGCCATCATGCAAAAATTTAATGGCTTCGATCACATTTACTGAGGAGCGGTTTTGATGACCGACCTGCACCCTTACATCATATTTATTAGAGGCTTCTACCATTTTTCTGCCTTCAAAAATACTCCAACAAGCAGGTTTTTCAACATAAACATGTTTGCCGGCCTGACAGGCCCATACAGTGCCTAAGGCGTGCCAGAAGTTTGGTGTGGCAAACGAAACTACATTGATTTCTTTGTCTTCGAATACACGGCGCATGTCCCATTCGGTAGAAGGCTTAACTTTTGTCCTGCTTTCAGCAGTCTTAATACTTTGGGAGAACGACAATTCATCCACATCGCAAAGTGTTTTTAAAGTAATATTCTTAGACTCTTTCAGTGTACACCATGCACCTACATGGGCACCGCCTCTTCCACCGATACCAACGACAGCTGCAAAAATCCGATCATTTGCACCGATAATAGAGGCGTACGATTTTGAGCTGAAACCCATACCCCCGATGGCTATTCCGACAGTTCCCACTGAACTTTTTTTAATAAAATCTCTTCTTTCTGTCATTTTGATAACGTTTTAAAATTGTTGGTAATTTGTTATTTTGATAAAAAACCAATTCAAAAATGGTTTTTTTAAATTAAAGCCACAATGATACCTATTTCCATTGATCGAAAGTATGAATCAACAAGTAATCTTTCTTTTCCTTGCTTCGACAAGCCATTGACCTGTAACCTGCCGCTCATTGACAACTGAGACTGAATCGAAGCGGTCAACTGTGGGACAAATATGCCAAGGGATGCCATAGAGTGGATCACCGATTTTCCAGTTGTCTGCTTCAGGTGTCCTGATTACCAGATGTTCTTCACTATGAGTAATAATGGAAAAGTTTTCAATTCCCAAAATTTTAACCCTTGGCTGTGGCATTTCTGATGCAACTGCTTTGTGACCCAAATCAAGACACAACAAGTCTTTCGATGGTTTGCTTATAATACGCATAAGAAGGACGGCAGAATGTAAAAAGTCCATGTTTTGAAATGTACTGCTGTATCCATAATCCCACAAAAGAAGTGTTCCGGGACTGGTTTCAACTCCTGCTCGTAAAGAATGTATTGGAAATGTTGGTGTACCTCCGGCAATAATCTTAATTGTACCTTTACCTGCTTTTTCAAGTTCACTGATCATGCTTAGAACCGACATAAATGAGTCATTACAAATCTTTTGTCTAAGTGAATAATCGGACTCCCTGATGTGACCATCATAAACATGAATTCCTTCTGCCTCTATCATTGGCAAATCTATAATCATCTGGTAGAGACGTATCGCCTCTTCTCCGGGAACTATACCGGAACGATTCATACCATTGTTTACATCAAGCCAGATTTGTGTTTTCAGACCTGTCATGCAGGCTATTTCCGATAGCTGAAGAATAACCTCCTTTGAATCAGCAATGCAGGATATTTTTGAATCAGGGAAAAGTTGTTTTAACCGAAAAAATCTTCCGATATTAGGACCCACTGGTTGAATAGCAAGTAATATATCTTTTGCTCCGCATCCTGCAACCATCTCAGCTTCGGAAATTGTGGCGCATTTGAACTTATTAATGCCGTATTTCATTTGCAATTTCGTTATCTCAGACATTTTGTGTGTCTTAACATGCGGTCTTAACAGATTGATTCCTCCTGATATTTCAATCATTTTCTTGATGTTGTGTTCAATCCTGTCGGGGTAAACAAGAAGGGCAGGTGAATTTACTTCATTCACATTGTCTGCAACATACCAAAAATCATTAGGAGATAAAGTTGTTCTCATTTTCATTTTAATTAAATTCAAACATTACTGCAATAATAGCAAATTTTTAATTTTGTTTCATTCTCAAAAAATACAAAACGAAATTGCTTTGTTCAAGGTATTCTGGTTTTTATTTTATCCATTCCATAAAGTAAGTGTCCAATTTTTCA
>JBAXWR010000452.1:0-4211 GCA_037128295.1 Mariniphaga sp. | reverse complement strand
GCAATTCAGGAGGCAATTCAGGAGGCAATTCAGGAGGCAATTCAGGAGGCAATTCTTTTATTCAGAGATAATTATTAAATTCTACGCCTGATTATATGATTATTTATCCATTAGTTTTCACTTATATGGGAAACGAAACCAAGCAAGCCGCCAGTTGCCAATCGCCAGTTGCTACTCCGATTTTAAATCACAATATTTAGCAAAGTTATTCAGTCCCACACAAACCGCCATTTCCCATCTGCCTGCCGTTTCCAAACTGTATGAAAGATTCCTGTACTTTGGGTAGCACGCCCCAGACTGTCAAGAACTGTATATGTATATTTTCCGTAAGTGTATCCAAGATCGCCGGAAGCCGAAACATCTACAAAATCGGGTGACCATTCGAGTTTGTCATTTTTTGGGAAAGAAGCATATTGCTTGCTGATATTTTCTTTCCCCTTTAAAATCTGACCTTTCCGTTGAACAGCAGCAGAATCGGCTGCAAAATAGACAAAAGCTTTCTGGACCCCATCCGACTGTGCCATTGCACAAAACTCCTTCTCAATAGCAAAAAGCTCCGACTTATAACGTTCCGCGTCCGAAGGGTTTTTTGAAGTCTGGCACGACCCAAAAATCCCCAGTAAGAGGACAAGAATCACAAAATTTACTGTTTTCATCCTATTTCTCTGATGTTTCTGTTTCAATTGTTTCCTGATCATCTGACTTTTGATCTTTCACAGGAAACCTTCCTGCCTTCTTTAATGCCTGAGACAATATATACTCTATTTGCCCATTCATGCTGCGGAATTCGTCCGATGCCCAACGCTCCAATGAACTTGAAACTTCAGGATCGATCCGCAGCACAAATGTTTTTTTTGTTGCCATTACATTCTAATAAATTGATCCGGCATTGATTACTGGGCGGGCAGATTCATCAGCGCATAATACAACCAACAAGTTACTCACCATCGAAGCTTTTTTCTCATCATCAAGCTCAATGATCTGCTGACCTTTTAATTCATCAAGAGCAAGCTTCACCATCCCGACAGCCCCTTCCACAATCTTTTGACGTGCGGCCACAATGGCAGTTGCCTGTTGGCGGCGCAACATGGCACCTGCAATTTCGGGAGCATACGAGAGGTTGGAAATCCTTGCCTCAATCACTTCAATACCAACCAAAATAAGCCGTTCTGCAATTTCCGTAGCCAAAACACGGTTGATCTCATCGATACCCGAACGCAAACAGATGATCTCCAAACCCTCTTTCTCCTGCTCGATATTGTCGTAGGGATAAGTATGGGCAAGTTTGCGCAGGGCCGATTCGGTTTGGATCTTGATAAACTTCTGGTACGATTCTTCCGATTTGGTCTTCTTCATACCTGTTTTGGGATCGATCTCCTCCAAAGTTTCAATATCAAAAACGGCTTTGTAGGTATCCACAACCTTCCAAACCACGATCGCACTGATCAAAATTGGGTTTCCCTGCTGATCGTTTACCTTGATCACATCCGATTCAAGGTTGCGTATCCTCAACGAAACTTTCTTCTTCACATAAAATGGGTTGAGCCAGAAAAAGCCGTTCCCCTTCACCGTTCCCTGGTACTTTCCAAAGAACACTAGCACCTTGGTTTGGTTTGGTTGTACAATAAACAAACCTGTGGACCAGAAAATTCCGAAAACAGCAATGAAAATAAACACCGGAATCAGTGCCGGTACAGGATTAAGAATCAACAATAGTGGTGAAAAAAACATAACCAACGCAACAAACAACTGAAAGAATCCATTGTTCCTCAAACTAATCTCTTTTTCCATAGCAATAAAATTATTTTAATATCACAATGATATTACTTTAATCCTATAAAAACAATGACTTTTGACAGCAAATGAATATGCACCGACTGTGAGCATATCAAATAAATAAGGTAAATAAGGTTGGGGAATGGATGATAACTTATTGGCTATTAAGGCTAAGATGAAGAATAATAAGGATTGTTCTGAAACGGATTCATACAAAATCGTGTTCAAAAAGGAATGATTATATAGTTTTAAGCAAATTCAAACCTTATTTTTGTTTTCCCGACCTTAGTAGCAGGGATAATGAATAGGTAAAACCTTATTTACCTTATTTTCAATAATTTGAAACTATCTAAGCATGGATCAAAGAAACCTACTATTTTAAAATATAGGTTTATCCCGAAAAATCGTCTTCTGCCACCAAGGCCCAAAGGCACGACTTGTCCCGACACTCGGGAAAGGCACACTAAGAGTATAGTGCTGATATTTAAATTTTTGTGCCCCTTTGTGGTTTTGTGGCATTTTTGAAAATAAATAATGAAGGCTTCACTTGCAGTGAAGCCTTCATTTAAGAATCAATTGATAAGACTTTTATTGCAGCCCACCATCTTGACAACTGCATACACAAAACGTAAAGAAACACGTTCCGTTTTTCCTGCAACAACTAATCCCGTATACATCTGACCGAGAAGCCGAGCTGCTTGGCGTAGTAGCTGCGCCCGGCAGCGGCGTAGTTGTGGCCGAGGTAGCGGTCCCATGCGTTAGTGGCATTGTTCGCCGTACTGCTCCACCAGTTGCCGATGCTGCCAACATTGCCGAACGCACCATCGGTGTAGAAGCGGCTACCGCCTGGAAGGGCCGTAAAACCGCTGATATTGGTTGCGCCAGTATTTGGACCTAACCAATGTGCTGTGCCTGATTCTTTTAATTTACCACCAGCTGCAACTTCACCACCAAGGAAATCGATTAGAATTGTCCATTCTGCATCTGTGGGTACATGCCAGCCTATTGGGGCAATGCTGCGATTATCGGCTACCGCAAACCAATTGTATAAACAACCATAAGTAGCCTTAATTGCTTCATCGTTTTTATACCTGCAAAGTGCGCCGGTTTTTAAAGATATCCATTGTGGATTGTCTGTTACTATGGGTATTGGATCACCATTGCGGTATTTGGTGGTTTTAAGGTTTTCAGCCATCCAAACCTGTGTACCAATTTTCACAGTGCGATAAACATTGCCGTCAATATCAGTTACTGTTGTTTGGGCTTTTAAAGCATAAGGGAGAATTAACACAAAAAAAAGCACCGTGCAAAACATCAATTTCCTTTTCATAGATTAATTTTTAAAATTATGGTGATACAAACCTACAAAACAGATTGATAATCTACAAAAAAAAGATTATTATATTTTGGGTTGTGAAATATTTTGGAATAAGCCCAGGATGAATGGGCAAGAATGAATTGCCTCCAGCTTCAGCTGGAGGACCACAGAATTAAATTTTGAGGAGCTTTAGCCAAAAAATTGTTAATCACCATACTAATACTACATTACATAATTTCGGCTAAAGCCATTGGAATTATTCTTTTCTAACCCAGGCTGAAGCCTGGGACTATTCATGAAATTTTTAAAATATTTTTCCCAATTAATTTGCAAATCCAATCAAAATAGTTTTATATTTGCACTGTATTAGTATTGTAGTACACTAAAACAATAAATATTCAATTATGATTCAAATTAAAGACCTTAATTTCGGTTATCCACGACAAGAACCGCTTTTTAACGGTTTGTCGGTGCAGCTCGAAGCAGGGAGCATCACCGGATTGTTGGGAAAAAACGGGGCAGGGAAAACCAGCCTGCTCAAACTGCTTACAGGATTGCTCCATCCACGATCGGGGGAAATTTCTGTACTCGGCCAAAATCCCCGGAAACGGGAGGTGGCAATGCTTAATGATGTCTTTTTCGTACCAGAGGAATTCTATTTCCCGGCTATCTCCATCGGCGATTACGTTAAAGCCTACGCCCCATTCTATCCACGGTTCGACAATGAAATGATGGGACGCATTCTTGTCGAATTTGAATTGGATGGAAAAAGTAACCTTCAGAAGCTTTCACATGGTCAGAAAAAGAAATTCCTGATCGCCTTTGCTTTGGCCACCCGATGCCGGTTATTGGTTCTCGACGAACCGACCAATGGCCTTGATATCCCATCCAAATCGTTGTTCCGAAAAATCCTGGCCGGTTCGCTCGACGAAAACCAGTTGGTGGTGATCTCTACCCATCAGGTCAAAGATGTTGAAAACCTGATCGATAAAATCATCATCCTCGATAACGGAAAGGTCATCTTCCAAAAAACAATCGAAGAGATTTCGCAAAAAGTGAGTTTTCGCAACTTCATAAACAGCAAGTCCGTAGAGAGGGACTGACTCTCCAGCATAAA
>JBAXWR010000451.1:0-4262 GCA_037128295.1 Mariniphaga sp. | reverse complement strand
TAGCGCGCGTCGTTCGGGACGACGAGGTCGTCGGTTCAAATCCGGCTACCCCGACAGATTAAAAGACCTGAAATACAGTAGGTTACAAAGCCTTCCAGATGATGGAAGGCTTTTTTATTTGATAAAGATTTGCAAAATAACACACTTTTTGAGTACATTTGAACAGAAATGTTTCACGATAGTTTCACGAAAAATTGTAGGATTTTACGATTATCAGCAATATCTTGCGTTACAAAAATATTTAATTTACACTCTATCTATTGACGGAAGAATGAGCAAAACTACTTCTATACCCCTGAAACAAAAACCCTCTCGCCGTTTCCGGCAAAGGGGGCGAAAACAAAATGAATTTAAACTTATGCAATAACAACTCTCTTTTATCGAAAAAGCTTTGTCATGCTCCAAAATGATTTCTTTTTCGTCTTTAGGCTATCCATTTTTCCTTAACACCCCTTCTTTAAAAGGTAATTGTTCAACAGTCTTCATAGGACAATCATTTGGAACACATCCAAAGACATCTAAACAGCTTTAATCATCCAGGAGCTAATCCTTCACACAAAGATTCGCCTGTGGTCCTTCTAATGCCTCGAATGGATTTTATCAGTATTACTGTTTACTATGTAAACATACGGATATACTAAAACGTATGGGTTAATTAATATGATTTTATCCTGCCTTATAAACCAAATTATTTCCAAACCTTTTTCACCATACTTTCCCTCAGGTTATTCATATCTTAGCGCTTCCACCGGATTTCTTGTTGCTGCTTTCCAACTCTGCCAGGTAACGGTAATTATTGCAATAGCAAGTGAGATTATTCCGGACATGGCAAAAATCCACCAGCTTAAATTGGTTTGATAAGCAAAATTTTCAAGCCATTTATTCAGTATAAACCAGGCCAATGGTGTAGCAATGACAAAGGCAATGACAACCCATTTTGCGAAATTGCGATTCAGCATAATCAGAATTTCCGAATTTTTGGCACCATTCACTTTACGGACCCCGATTTCTTTCGTCCTTTGATTGGCTGAATAGACAGCAAGGCCAAATAGCCCGATAGCAGCAATGAAAATTGCCAGAAAGGTAAAAAGCGTAAATACCCGTCCAAACGCCTGATCTGCTTTGTATTGTGCATTAAATTCATCATCAAGAAAGAAGTATTGAAAATGATCCTCGGGATAAGTCTGTTTCCAGATATTTTCAATCCGCGCAATGGTTTGATCCAGGTTGGCTGTATTCATTTTGATCGAATAATAACCAATATCGGACATCCATTTGTATCCATAGAAGAAAATTATTGGTTTTATTTCCTTCCTGAGCGACTCATGGTGATAATCTTTCAGCACACCAATAATCTTAAAGCCCTTGTTTCCAACCATTACAACTGTATTTATCGCAGTTAACGGATCCGGATATCCTAACTGTTTCACGGCCGACTCATTTACGATCATCGCATTGTTGCTTTCATTTTCTTCACGCGAAAAACCTTGTCCGGCAAGCAATTTAAGGTTAAAAGTCGGGATAAAGTCGTAATCAACATTGGCATAAGCATAAACATTGGCATTATTGGGCTGATCGGTTACTTTACGGACATCTTGTTTTTTCCATAGAATTTCTTTCCCGGGAAGGATCGATGAAGTTGTGACAGACTCCACTCCGGGTGTTTGCCTGATCTGTTCCTTATAAGTGTTCAGCTTACTCATTCGTTGTGGCCGACCGATTTGTGTTGGTGGCGAAAAAGTAACCAGGGTCTTTTCTATGTTCACGCCAAGGTCACGTGACTTCATGTAATTGATTTGCTTGAAAACTGTGATTACACCGGCAATCAGGAAAATAGATGCTGTAAACTGTGCTACCACCAGGAATTTGCGCAGATCAAGTGAATTTGTTACTGATGTATGAAGGCCCTTAAACAAATCGATGGCTTTGAAGGATGAAAGATACAGCGCCGGATATATTCCGGAAATCAAAACTCCTGCTAACAGGATGGCTGTGAGCATAAATGTATAAGGCCATCCGATTGAAGCAAGTATAGGAAGATTGCTGAGCGATGAAAACCAGTTCTTCAGTAGAAAAACCAATCCTACAGCTATTAAAACACTAATCAGGTTGGTAATCAATGCTTCAATCATAAATTGAAAAACGAGATGTTTTTTCATGGCTCCGGCTATTTTACGGATTCCAATGGATTTGGCATGTTCAACTGCGCGGATCAGTGTAAGATTGACAAAGTTAATCCAGGCAATAATCAGAATGACCAATGCGATAAACACCATAGCCATAACAGAAGTGCGATCTCCATTGGCTTTGATTTCATTGTCCAGGTGTGAGTTCAGGTGAATACTTTTTATAGGCTGAAGCTGGAATTCGGCTTTCCCATTGTTATCAGTTATCTTTTTAGTATAGTCAATTGCTATCGTGGCAATCTTCGATTCCAATTGTTTAGGATCAGTTCCCGATTCTGCCAGAAGGTAACTGTACCATCCATTATAACCGTATTCCCAATTGGTAACCTGTTTATTCATGATATGGGCCTTCGGGTTTTTAATGATTTCCGACCCGGTTTCATCGTCCCAGTTTTGGTAATAATGATAGTAAGTTTGAAGGCTCAGCAACATATCGAATGAGATGTGTGAATTCGTGGGCAGATCTTTATATACACCGGTCACACAGAAACGCCATCCTTGACATACTTTGAACCATTTTCCAACTGCATTGATGGTTCCGAACAGACTTAATGCTGCCGATTCGGAGATGACTGAAGAATAGAGCGGAATCAACGGATTATCTGTTTTTTTGTCGATATAGTCAAGCTTAAAAACACTTTGAAAGGTAGAGTCGGCCACATACATTTGAATATCAGCAATCTGGTTGTCTTCGTTGTAAACTGTTACAACATCTTTAAAAAGTTGGGTACTGCCTACTACTTCAGGAACTTTTTCCTTTAAAACGGGGGCCATACCGCCAAGTGTACGAGCACTTTTAAAACTCAGTTCACCGTTCTGGAAACGTGTATAACTGATACGGTAAATATTGTCCGCCTTTTCCCAGTTCTTATCATAGCTGTATTCATAGGCTACATGCATTAAAATGAGAATAGAGGATGCAAGGCCAACAGCCAGTCCCAAAACATTGATTAACGACAACGATATATTTTTCAATAAGTTGCGGGCAGATATTTTCCAATTGGTAGAGTTCATTCATCTTCAGTTTAAAAATAATTCAAAAATATACTTTATTCTTTTTATTGTTATCCTTAGTTGAGAAAGGATAGCCGGAAAAAACGAATCTTGTTCTCAAACTGTTCGTTTTCCAATATTATAAGTTTATTTGAAACGCTAATTACTTTCCTGTCAATCGGTTCACCTGATCCGATTTTTTTTAGGCTTTCAACCTGAACAGGTGTCAGATAATCGGGTTTCCCCATATCAATATAGGCTGAATAGATATCGTTCGAGCGGTACCCAATCCGGTATTCTTCCAGAAAGTACTTCCCATCAGGGACATTTTTCACCTCTATGGTCTGTTTTCCGATAAGCGCACCAGGTACAAGTTTGCCAAAATAACCCTGGTTATTTTCGTCATTTTCATAAACATGATGTACATAATTAAAAGTCATTATCGTCAGGGTTCCCTTATCATCTTTGCAAACCCATGATTGTTTATCAGAATTTAACAGTTCTGTTTTACCCAACATATTCAGGAATTTGAAGGCCAGATAGGTAGGCTTTTTAATTCCCTGAAGGTTCATGAGGCAAAAACCTTGTCCGAAGCATTTCGGGGTAGGCCCATCCTCTTCAAATATGTCGGTGAAAGTCCAGTAGGCCATCGAATTGGCTGAACCTTCCGTTTGTTTCAGGGTATTCAGACAATAGGCTGCATTCTGGTATGTATTGAAAATCGGGTCGTTGACTGCCCAGGTTGAGTTCCATTCAGTATAATGCAATTCTACATCTTTATTGCCTGCATGATCAATTACTCCTCTGGTTTTGGCAACTCCGTTGGCAATTACATTGGGGTCAACATTCAGGCGCGACAAGATTTTTCCCACACCTCCCGTATTATCCGAAATACCAATTCCTCCTCCGCCATAGGCATGGGTTGAGATAAAGTCGATGGGTGTGCCGTTCGCCTGACAGTATTCCAGGATCTCCTTTACCCAGGCAGTTCCCGCTGATGCTGGTCCTCCAACCCTGAAGTTTTTGGAAACGCCTTTTACTGCATTGGCCGAAACCTTGTACATCTCAAAATAGGTGGCCATT
>JBAXWR010000450.1:0-4314 GCA_037128295.1 Mariniphaga sp. | reverse complement strand
CGGCTTCCTTGACAAAAATAACCATTTTAGGACCAACGATTTACAGACCTTTTTCAATTGCAGGAATACGTACCAGTTTTTTATATATAGTTCCTACGATTGCCCTTTCCTGATCATTAAAAATTGGGATATTGACTGCGCCGGGTATATGCCCTTCCAAAAACTCTCCGGGAGACCTGACATCGACTACGGGAATTGATTTTTTCATGTTGAGAAAATCTACCGGACTAACTATTTGCATAAACCAAAATTGAAATTACAGAATTGCAATATTGCATCTTGCAAAGATATACAACCAATTTAAATTTCATGCCTTGTCATTAAACCGAAAATTATTGTACATTTGATTGAAAATCTTTTATAAAAGGCAAGTATCCTGTAATATGAAGAAATTCAATATCTTAGTTATAGACAGTAATGTGGAGAACAGGTCCTCGTTTGAGGAGATGCTTCTTCTAAATGATTATTTGGTGAAAACTGCCGAGAATGGAAAGGCAGGTTTGGAAATTTTAAATGACGAGGTATTTGACCTGATTTTTATCGACTCGGATTTGCCTAACAGGGAAAGTTTCCAGACTTGTAAAGCCATAAAAGCCAATGCCCGCCTGGGAAAGATACCTGTCCTATTTATTGTAGGGAAAAGTAAATTGAATTTTTTGAATGATGTTTATGAATCATGGGGTGATGACTACATTACCAAGCCATTGGTGTGGAGCGAATTGCTGATGAAATCAAGAATCCATCTTGAGTTGAGGTACAGTAGGGAGATGTCCAAAAACATGAACCATATTCTTGAATCGAAAGTCGCACAACGAACCAATGAGTTGGAAGATTCACTTCAAAAGTTGGGCAAGGCAAAAAAAGACCTTGAACAGCTTACTATTGCAAAATCTGAATTTCTGAATATGATCAGTCACGAAATCAGGACTCCTTTAAATGGTATCCTTGGAAGTATGGCATTGATCGGGAGATATCATTTTACGGATGACGTGAACCGCTATTTTTCACTACTTGATACATCGGTAAAACGCCTTGAAAAGTTCTCCAATACAATTCTTGAAGCTTCCACACTTAGGCTCAAGGGGGCAAAAGCCCTTGTTTTTATAGAGTTCGACTTGTTAAAGTCAATCCAGGAGGCAATTGGTATTTGTAAAGCCAAGTATGCAGACAAAGCAATTGAAATAGATTTAAAAAGTGAAGGTGTCGAAACAAAAATAAAGGGAGATCAGAAGTTTGTGTTGAAATGTTTTGTCGCAGTTTTGGATAACGCTTACAAGTTTTCGCCTAAGATGAAGTGTATCAAAATTATTGTGATAAAAAATGCGGTAGGTTTCATAAAAATTGAAGTCTCTGACACAGGAAAAGGATTCTCTGGATCGGCACTAAGCAGAATTTTTGAACCACTTAGTAACCAGCAAGCTCATTTTGACCAGAATACCGGAATGGGCCTTCACCTTGCAAAGACGATTGTAGATGCCCATTCCGGTTTTATGACTGTCAAAAATAATGAAACAGCAGGTGCGACGATTGAAATACTTCTTCCAGTAAATCGTTGATTTTAATTATTTTTTCGCAACGAACTGGATTGCCTGTTTAACCAAACGCCGATAATTTTCATTCTCCCAACTTTTTTTGTCATGTCCAGGCTGAATATAAACAATTTTAGATTTATCTTTCGTTAATGTCCAACCAATCAATATGTTACTCTTTGGGTGATCGGTTGATAACAATGGGTAAATCTCTGGAATAACTTCTAGATTGCCATAGACCTCGTCCGAAAGCACAAATTCGTCGATACCTTTGACTACCGGATGTGTTGGATGCACAATCTGGACATAAAAGTCCACATCGTGCTGATATGATGAAGCCCCAAATCTTTCGTTCTTTTTCTTTTCATAGTACTTACCACCAACAATCGATTCATATTCAGGCCAATCCTGATAAGCGCAGATGGAATGGTGCAAGAATACAAGTCCTTTTCCTGCTTGTAACAAACGGTAGTACGAAGCTTTCTCAATTTCTGTGATTGTTTTGGGCATATCGTAAAATACAACAGCATCAAATGTCGCAAGATCAACATTTCCCAATTTGGCCAGAGCTTCCGGATGCACATATTCGATCCATGTCAAATTTGTAAAAGAATCGAACATCTGAAAAAACGGTTCCCTGTCAAAATCATGTCCGCCGGTAACGATAATTATCCTTAATTTACTACCTGAAACATTGAAGCTTACAAATAATATTGCAAAAAAGAGTAAAAAACGCGTAGTATATTTCATGTGTTTTAGTCATTGTTAATAATCAGGTGCTAAAATAGTTATTTTACCAACTTTTCCGGAACTAAAGCAACACTGATATAATTTTTTAAGTCAAAAATCCTGTAAGCTGCTGATTTTAAAGATTGTTGGGTTAGTTTTTCAACAACGCCATCAAATTCCTTAAATGATTTAAAATCACCATCTTTGTTCAGATAGTATGTTTTAAGTACTGCATCCCAATAGCTGTTTTCGCGTAAATTTGTCTCCCGTTCACGTTTAATTTTCTCACGGGCTTTGTCAACTTCATCAGGTTTTGGTCCGTTTTCGATCAAATCCCTGATGGTGGCAAAAATGGATTCTTTCAGCTCTTTTAGCTTTTCTGGCGCAGTTCCATAATCAATTGTCATTGTGTATTCCGTCACCGGCCATTTTGAATATCCAGGTGCAGCATTGATAGAATAGACACTTGATTTATCTTCACGGATCGATTCGAGCAGCCTTGTCGATAGTATTTTGGCCAATGCATCAAGTTCGATAATCTCTTTGGTGGTATAATCTATCTTACCGTGAAACTGGATGACCTGGATACTTTTAGATTCTTTTCCCTTGGCGACGATTTTCTCAACAACACCAAATGGTTTCCTGATTTTTAAATCCACCCAATGTTCATATGGTTTTCTTACAGGCAACGATGCCAGGTATTCTTCAACCAGGACTTTCAACTTTGAAGGATCGATTTTACCGACAAAGAAATAGGTAAATGCACCTGGGTTGGCAAACCGTTCTTTCCCAATTTCAACAATCCTTTTAAAATTTGCCTCCGCAAGCCTCTCTTTTGTTAAAGGTTTTACTCGTGGATTGTAATTGGCCGAAACTACACTGAAAGTATCTGAAAAGGCAGACTCAGGTGAAACATCCTTGTTGTCAAGCGAGCTTCTCATCCTTGTTATGTATGAGGAAAAAGCCGATTCATCAAAGCGGGGCTGTGTAACATAAAGGTGGATCAACTGAAAGAGCGTTTCAATATCCGAAATATTTGATGAACCTTCCAAACCTTGGGTCAGTTGTTTGATGACAGGAGACACCGAGACTTCTTTTCCGGAAAGCATCTTCTGAAGAGTGATCATATTAAAATCTGCAATCCCGCTCATATCCATAATCGCCGACGCGAACGATGCCGAAATATCGTCCTTTTGAGGATATAGTGACGTTCCACCCAATGAATAGGCATTAAAAAGGATTTCATCATCCTTAAAATCAGTTGGTTTAAATACAACTTTAGAACCATTCGATAGTGTCCATTCAGTCGCATCAACCTCTGCAATTTTCTTTTCGCTCACCACTTTACCGGGAGTAGGCAACGTTTTCATCAATGGTTCTTCCGATGTTTCATCCTTATAAGCTGTTATATTTTCTTTTTGCACTTCGGTAAGCAAGTTGCTGATATCCTCTTCTTTGGGAACAGGTACAGTCGCCGATTCTGGTGCCATGACAACGACTACACGGTTTTTATCTGTGATCCATTTCTTGGCCAGATCGTTTACCTCTGTCAATGTAATGGTTGGCATAAATTCTTTATAATACGCAAATTCAATTTCAATGCCGGGGACAGGTTCTTTTCGGAGAAGAAAGTTGCGGCTATATTCCTGAGCGATACTCATGGATTCTCTTTTGTCCCTTTCATTATACGATGATTCCATCGACTTCAACATGGCTGTTTTGTTCCGGTCAAGTTCGCTTTGAGTAAACCCAAATTTTTTGATCCTTTCATTTTCAAGTAACACAGCCTTTAAGCCTGCAGGGATCTTCCCCGGATGTGAAACTACCATCGAAGTATAGACATCAGAAGGTCCGATTAAACCCCCATAGTAAGCCTGCCCCATTACAAAAGGAGGATTTTCTTTTTGGGTCAATTCTGCTAGCCTGAGGTTAATCATTTGATTATAAAGACTATATAGAATTGATTTGCGATAACCGTTAATTGTCAGGTCAATATCCATTGGATGTTTGATATAAACTGATGCAGTAGAATAAGTTGCTTCTTTATCAGTAACAA
>JBAXWR010000045.1:0-37208 GCA_037128295.1 Mariniphaga sp. | reverse complement strand
CGACTTTGATCACATCGTTGTCGAACCGGCCCCGCTCGGCCGGTTTTTTGTTGTAGGCAGCCTGCACTTCGGTACCCATCTTGTATCTGCCTTGCTGATCGAAAAAGTCGTTAAAGGCAGCTTTACTTCCCGATACACCAAGGGCTTTTTGAAGTTGATCATCAGAAATGGCGATCATCTCGACCGCCTGCCACTCCTGTGCCCTGATGGTCATACCCAGAACGACCTGCTCAGGAGTCTGTCCCAACAAACCTTCTGTACGCGATGATTTCATAATCACCTCGTAGGCAAGTGTGCTGAAAGGCTTGATGCGGCCGTCGTGACCCTGAACCCAAACTTTGGCGAACTCTTTGGCAATTGCAGGATTTACAGGTTGAGGTTCGGCTGCATAAAGCGAGAAGCTGCCTTGCAAGATAAGGATCAAGACCATGGTGGTCCCTGCTGCGGCTTTTTTCATCAAACCAAAAAAGTGGCTCTTAGGATTGAAAATCGACAAGATGATCCCAAGAAAAAGAAGGAAATATCCGGCATAAGTAAGGAATGTCCCGGCCATATCTTTGTTCACCGAAAGGATTGTTCCCTGTTCATCTTGATCGTAGGACGATTGATAGAAACGGTATCCCCTGTGTTTCAATACGTTGTTCATAAATATTTTATGATCCTCATTCAGACCTTGTTCCGGATCAATTAAGGTTACCAAACTTTCGTATGATGAAGGACTATTCGATCCGGGGTATCGTTGAAGGACAAAATCGTTCAACTTTAACGAGAAGGGGAGCTGTACCTCTACATCATTGGAAACCATTTTGTTCGTGGTTTCCCCTTCGCGGATATGGACCACACCTTCGCTCCCAATGTAACGGGTAACACCGGCACCAATAATGATCAGAATAAAGGAAAGGTGGAAAATGCCCATGGTTAACTTCTTGAACTGGTACATCTTGTACTTGACAAAATTGTAAATCAGGTTGACCGACAGGATCAGCATGATCAGTTCGAGCCACCACGAATTGTAAACCGCTGCGCGTGCAGTTTCGACACCATACGAGCTTTCAATAAACGTGGCAACCCCAAGTGCGAAAGCAAATACCAGCAAAAGAAAACCAGCAGTTGCAATAGAAAACAGATATTTTGTAAAATTCTCCATCTTAAAAATGTTTTAAACATACAGGTATTCAGCCCATATGGCAGGATTAAAAGATATAAATCATTGCATTACAACGAATTGTTGGGATAAGAAATGCCAAACCCAGCAGCGGGAAATGCAGCGTAAAGATAAAAACTCCCTTTAATCCACCATCCGGCATACAGATAAAAAATGAAGGGGGGTAAATGTTCACAGGAATTGTCCTGGGGGCTGGATATTTAGTTTATGGAATGTTGCAAGGCAAGCGGTGTGAACTTCTGCGACTGGCTTGTCTTCTTCTTAACAACATCCACAATTACGACACCTACTTCAGCAAGGATCTGGCGCAACTGCTCCCACACAACTTTAAACTCCAAAACCAGGATAGCAACAAAACATCCAATAAATCTTTCAAAGTTCTCCGAACATTTAGGAGAAACTTTGAAAAAAATCCTGATTTTTCAAAAAAACAAGACGGACTTTACCGAATGCTTACTGACAACAACGTCGAAAGGTTTTGCCATAGCATTGTTCTTTTTATTGGCATTGAGCATTTTCGTTTCCAATTTAGGTCTAAAATATTCAAAATCAATAACTTTACTAATGGCTTCTAATGGGTTTCCCATTTCCGATAATTGTCTGGTTGCAAATTTTTTATCAAATAATCCAATTTTCCCTTGTGTTTTATATCTTCTACTCATCACCCAACAATTTATACATCTCTAATGGCAAAGATAATATCTATTATTTGATATATCAAAACATATCAACTGATTTCCAGATATTTAAAATTTAGAACCTCCTTTTATTTTGTGAATTGTAAAGAATCATATATATAATAAGGCCATGAGCTTGGGACCACGGTACATACTTTCACTACTTATAATTCCATTTTGCATATCCCCAGTCATACTTGCGTATGATGATTTATTAACTGATTCAAAACCCAAGATCCGCCACAAATAGAGTCTTGCAATAGATTCTATTTCGTATGATTTATATAAGACTTCTTTTTTTTCTATTTCGTCAATAATATCAGTTTTGCCATGCGCAATCTTACTTCTAACATCGTAAAGTGAATTATCTTTGGGATTGAATAATCTTTTTAATATCGTCAAATCATCATGAAAAATTACCGTTAAATGTTTTTCCAATGTAGATTTTATCGATATTACTCCATTAAAATATGCATCTACAATTGCTTTAAAGGGTCTTTTCTCCAAATCATCATTTAATGCTTTATGAATTAACAATATTCGATCACTATTTATCTCATTCTTTGTTTTTTTTACGCTTCTAAATTTTGCAAAATATGAAGAATCCTCTGCTTCATTTTCTATATAGCCGACCATTGATTCTAATGAAAGCATACAAAATAAAAACCTTGCAGGAAAATCGTCAATAGTTTCTGCCCTTTTTAACCATGCCAAACTACGAAAAAAAGCAATCCTGTCTTCACCAAATAAAACTTGGGTTTTGGAGATTAATAAAAATAATTCATTAATTTCAGATTCAGCAATATAGTGAGTTGATTTGGAAATTCTAGAAATATGGTACTTCGGTTCCCAAATCATTGAGAGACCATTTAACATTGAAAACAAAGAAGGAGTTTCATCTATTCTTCTAATTTCGCAATTGAGATTATTTTCTTCCCAATTGTTTATTGGCAACCAGCAATCATATACAAATTTTGAAGACCGCTCCATTAATATTGAGGCAAAGACATAAGGGTCGGTTAATAATTGACTATTTGTTGACGCTAAAAAACAAGGTTTAATAATTATACCATTTGGAAAATTAACTCCATTTGTAATTTTAGAATTTGAAAACAAAACAAATTCTAATCCATTGCAACCATACAATTCATTCAACAATATAGCTGATTTTGCAGAATCAGAAATAGTTGTTACGTTTATTCTATTATAAGCTTGATTAATTCGGTCTATATCAGAACAAATCAAAGGTTTTCGCTCGCACCATTCATTATATTTAATTATCGCACCATTCATTATTTATTAAGATTTTCATAGCACAAAACACGTTTATACTAACGAAAAACCTGCATAAGAGCGACCCATTTGGATCGCTAAACTCGGGAGCCAACGTTGTTTATTTTTTAACGTAATATATTTTTCTACCATATTGTCAAATGAACTTAAAATTCAGATTAAACATTTTCCAATTACGCTGGTTTAATGCGTATTCTTAAATAAATGAATAATAGGCAAATATAAGGTTATCATTCTTGTTTAACATTGAAACAGTGTTTTTAATTTCCTGTTGTACAACATGTTTTTTCCCCCTCGATCAAAAGAAGAAGTGTCCAAAAAGTTTGAAAGAATTACCGCAAGGTTCGCAAAGATAAAATCGCAAGGTTCGCAAAGCATTAAATAACAGCATTATATCTTTGCGTACCTTTGCGAAACCTTAGCGATCTTTGCGGTAAAATAACCCTTTTGGACAACCTGCTGGTAATCAGGTAAATAAACAAATAGATCAACCCTTATTCCCTTATTGGGAAAATAAAGTTCTTTTTAAAAGGTTGTTCTTTCTGGACTACTTTCCTGCTCCGAAGGCTTGGCAGTATTTCCCTTTCTGCAGGTATTCCCAAACTTTGAATCGAATGAAATTAGAATTGGAAAATTCCTGTCAGCAAGCAAAAACAAAAAATAAACTCATAATATATTGTAATTTAATATATTATGAGTTTAAATCGAACTACCTGTACTATTTGGAACGCCAGCCAGCCAGCCGCCAGTTGTTTTTCCTCAGATTCTTCCAAACAAAATCGCATCACGAACTGCCAGCCGCCAGAAGCTAGTCGCTAGTTGCCAGCCACCAGCCAGCCGACTTCACACAAATACTTCCAAACAAAATCCTACCACGAACTGCCAGCCGCCAGTCACAAGTCGCCAGCCTCCCTTCTCAAATAAACTCCTGCATCGTCTTTTGAATAATCCCAATCGCCTGGCGCATTTGTTCCTCATTAATAATCAAAGGTGGTGTAAAACGGATGGTATGTTCATGCGTTGGTTTGGCTAACAGTCCGTTTTCTTTCATGGCAAGGCAAAGGTCCCAGGCTTTCTTCCCTTCATAGGTTTTGATCTGGATCGCATTCAACAACCCTTTGCCACGGACTTCCTCGATCAATGGTGAAACGAACGCCTTCATCTCGTCCCTGAATATTTTGCCGATCCGGGTGGCATTTTCAGCCAGCTTTTCGTCGTACAAAACCTCAACGGCAGCAATCGAAACCTTTGCAGCGATGGGATTCCCGCCGTAAGTGGAACCGTGCTCGCCAGGTTTAATTGTGAGCATCACCACATCATCGGCTAAAACGCACGAAACAGGCAACATTCCGCCGGAGATCGCTTTCCCAAGTACCAGTATATCGGGACGGACACCTTCATGGTCACAGGCGAGCATCAACCCTGTTCGGCAAAGACCGGTTTGTACTTCATCGGCAACAAACAACACATTGTATTTTTTGCACAAATCAGCTGCTTTTTTCAGGTAGCCATCTGCAGGGACATATACCCCCGCTTCGGCTTGTATCGGTTCCACTAGAAATCCTGCAGTATTTGGGTGCTGCAACTCCCGCTCAAGTGCTTCAACATCGTTGTAAGGAATGTTGATAAACCCTGGGGTAAATGGCCCGAAACCGCCATAACAGTCGGGATCTGACGACATGGAAACGATTGTGATCGTCCTGCCGTGGAAGTTGCCATCGCAAACCACGATACGTGCCTCATTCTGAGGGATTTTCTTGACCAGGTAGCCCCATTTGCGCGTCAATTTAAGGGCAGTCTCATCGGCTTCGGCACCCGAATTCATGGGCAGAACTTTGTCGTACCCAAATTTACAGGTCATCATCTCTTCCCATTCTCCCAGAACGTTGTTGTAAAATGCCCTTGAAGTCAAAGCCAGCTTGCTGGCCTGGTCAACCATTGCCTTGACAATTTTAGGGTGGCAATGCCCCTGATTGACTGCAGAATAGGCAGCCAGAAAATCAAAGTACTGTTTACCTTCTACGTCCCATACAAAAATTCCCTCCCCGCGCTCAAGAACAACAGGTAGTGGGTGATAATTGTGTGCGCCAAAACGTCCTTCCCTTTCAATATAATCTTTCGTTTCCATGATTTCAGTCTTTTAATTGTTGAACAACCATTTGATAAATTGTGGCAATCTATGAACTTTTAAGCAATCCAGCAATGATAATAAATAGGGAAATAATTGGTTAATTTGTTTGAAAAGAAATCTGTTCAACAAAACCAATAAAAGATGTATTTGAAGATTCTGTTACTTTCATTTGTAATTACAACTAACTGTTTAATAATCAATGCACAAAGTGAAGCAGTACCTTTCGTTGGTGCTGAAGTGTTTATCGAACCCGGACAAACCGCTGCTGAAATCGACACCTGGTTTAAGGTGTTGAAGGAACAGCAGTTCACTGTTTGCCGGATCAGGATGTTCGAGTCGTATATGAAAAAAGCCGATGGAACATGGGATTTTTCGTTGTTCGACAATGCCTTCCGTTCGGCCGAAAAGTATAGAATCAAAGTATTTGCGAACCCGTTTTACTACACCGAAAAAACGGACATTGGCGGTTTCAAATATCCGAGGGATGAAGCCCACCTAGCCTCGATGGCCTTGTTCCTGAAGGAGATGACCTTGCATTTCAGCCAGTTTTCCAGTATGGCAGGTTATGTGTTGATCAATGAACCGGGTGGTGGAACTCTTCCCAGGACAGATTATACAAAGGCAAGATTTGAGGAGTGGTCTAAAACCCATATCCGTAAGGAATTCACAGACAAGGGTTTTCCTGTGTTGATGGATCTTTATGAACAGCAATTTCAAAAGGATTATGGGACGTGGTTTATGAAATGGATCGCCGGGGAGATCACAAAGTACGACAACAAACATGAAATGCATGTCAACAACCATGCGATGTTCCAGAATTGTGCCGAATACGATTTTCCAGAATGGCGCAAATTCCTCACAACTTTGGGTGGTTCGGCCCATGCAAGCTGGCACTTCGGCTATTTTTCGCGCCAGCAATATGCGGTGGCGATGTCGGCAAACAGTGAGATTGTCCGTTCTGGTGCAGGAAATATCCCATGGTGGATGACCGAATTACAGGGCGGCAATAACACCTTTAGCGGAGGAGCCCCAATGTGCTCGACAAAGGAAGAGATCGCGCAATGGATCTGGATTGTAACTGCCACCGAAGGGAAAGGGAGCATGTTCTGGTGCCTCAATCCGCGCAGTTCAGGAATCGAAGCCGGTGAATGGGCGTTGCTCGATTTTCAGGACAAACCCACTGACCGGATGGTGGCGGCTACCAAAGTTGTGGAAACGCTTAACAAAAATGGGGCGTTGTTCGCCAAAGCAAAAGTGATGGATTCGGGCATCAATATCCTGTACGTTAGGGAGTCGCTTTGGGCAGAATCAAAAATGGCAACCGGTTCTGCTCAAAACTATGAAGCGAGGGCAAAAGGCGGTGTGATGAAATCGGCCCTTTCCTATTTTGAGGTATTGGGCGAGATGGGGATCAATGCCAACCTGAAAGCTTTTGAGGAGTTTGATTTCTCCAAAATGGATTACAATGGACAAACCATTATCCTTTCACACCAGATTTCTGTACCCGATGCTTATGCACAAAAACTGGAACACTTCGTTGCCAAGGGTGGAAAACTGCTGGTTGACGGGTTGACTGGATTTTTTGACGAAAACCTGCACAATACAATGAAAACGGGATTTGCCTTTGAGAACCTGCTTGGTGGCAACATCAGTGAATTTAAACTGATTGATAATCTGTTTAATACGAATATTGAGGGGGTTACTTTACCAACCCATCTGTGGCGTGGTTTTATTGTTCCGACCAAAGGTCGTGTTTTGGCAAGTCAGGATGGAAGAACCATTGCACTGCAGAATACAATTGGTCAGGGCGAAGCACTTTGGATACCCTCGCTGTTAGGGCTCGGAAGCCGTATAAAAGGGGATTATTCTGCATTGGCTTCGTTCCTGAACATTGAATTGAAAGGGAGCCTGGCAAATGTCCCGATCCGTTTTGAGAAAATCCAAAGCAAAGTTTTGATGAAAACCATGCAGTCGGGAAGCAGCCTGATTACTATGCTGATCAACAAATCGACTGAGGTGAGGAATATAACTTTGTCGCTGGGCAATCCCAACTTAAAACCAACAGTTTTGTATGCCAATTTGGGGGGAACGGTTTCCGGTAAGGTTATAAAAATCAAACCTGAAGAGACGATTGTGATTGAATGGAAATAAGTAAAATGGAAAATAATGATTATTAATACTTTAAACTCCTTGAACGTTTTATTAGCGAAATGCTCCTGTGTGAGTGCAAAATGCGAAGTACTTGAATTTCTGTATCGATGAATAAGTTACAGGTTTTGGTCTTTTTTCCATTCTTCCACGGCTTTTTTGAGTTCTTCCAATGTCATAAACGGACCTTTTTCGGCCTCTTTAATGCCTACTTTAAATTCATCAATTGTAATTGGTTCTCCTGGAATAGCCCAATTATTTTTACTAGTCTTTGTCGTTTTTGTCTCTTTCATGTGTTTATTTTATTTTCCTGATGCAAAGATAAGTAAAAAGTGTCTTTTATAACTTTGTGGTAATCCACTCTTTTTGTTAGTTTTGAATTAAAAAAGAGGTCCAATAAAATAGATTAACTGTCATTCTAAAATACACAATAACGAATATTTTCGATTCATGAAAAAGCATAATCTACTGGTATATAAATTGTTATTCTTCTTAATATTATCTTGGGCGCTCCAACTGAATGCACAGGTGAAACCAATTGCCCTTCATCCTAAAAATCCGCATTATTTCGTTTATGACGGAAAGCCAACGATCCTGATCACTTCGGGTGAACATTATGGCGCGGTGATGAACCCCGATTTCGAATACAAAACTTACCTTAAAACCCTTCAAAAGGATGGGTTGAATCTGACCCGGACAATGACCGGTGCCTATTTTGAACCGTCCGGGGCGTTCAACATTTCCAAAAATACACTTGCACCCGATCAAAAGAAATACCTCTCTCCCTGGCAAAGGGTTGGGGATGGATCAAAGTATGACCTTACCAAATGGGATGAGGCCTATTTTGTCCGGCTTAAAGATTTTGTGGCGGAGGCCAAAAAACACGGTGTCATCGTGGAATTGTCGTTGTTCTGTCCCTTTTATGAAGATATGCAATGGAAGCTCAGTCCGTTTAATATTGTCAACAACGTTAACAGTTTAGGTGCTATTCCACGTACCGATGTTTATACCCTCGACAAAAACCAAGGACTTTTGGAGGTTCAGGAAGCAATGGTCCGCAAATTGGTGGATGAGCTAAAGGATTGTCCGAATGTAATTTATGAAATCTGCAACGAACCCTATTTTGGTGGGATCACCCTTGAATGGCAAGGCCGTATCGCACAGGTCATTACGGAAGCAGAAAAATCCTTTGTCCAGCACCACCTGATCTCTCAAAATATTGCCAACGGTTCACAGAAAATACTCGATCCAAATCCGTTGGTTTCAATTTTTAACTTCCATTATGCCGCACCTCCAACTGCCGTTACCCAAAATTATGGTTTGAACAAGGTCATCGGTGAAAACGAAACCGGTTTTAAGGGACAAAAAGATTCCACCTATCGCAAGGAAGCCTGGGAACTGATCCTGACCGGTGGGGGCTTGTTCAACAACCTCGATTATTCGTTCACCATCGACAACGAAGATGGCACTTTTCAGTATCCTGCCGCACAACCCGGTGGTGGGTCGGTCTTCTACCGGAAACAACTGGGATACCTGAAAAAATTCATCGAAAGTTTCGACTTTGTGAACATGAAACCGGATACCACTGTCTATTCCGGTGGATTGACCGGTAAAAACAAAGTCACCGTTTTGGCCGAGCCTGGAAAACAATATGCCATTTACTGGATGGGAGGGAAGCAGGTGAACCTCGAACTCAATCTACCCAAAGGCAGCTATTCATTGGAATGGATGGATCCTTTAACCGGTATAAAAGAGAAGAGAATTTCGTTGAACCATCCCGGTGGGAAAGCAAGGATAGAATCGCCGGGGTATCAGGAGGATTTTGGGTTGAGGATTACAAGGGATTAATCAGGACTTGACAAAGAAGGATTCACTTGAATTTTTTTGCTTTCCATTATTTCCATTTATTTCTATTTATTTCCAATATTTCTATTTTTCACGGCCTTACAATTTTAAATTCCCCCTTCATCTCCACATGTTCAATGATCTCAGGGAAAAAGCGGTTAAAGGCATCGTTGAAGAAGTCGTACTCTTCGTGCAGGATCCTCATGGCAAATTGGGTTTCGGCAGGGAGGGAGGCGTATTTTACCATGATCAGCAAAGTTTTTTCGATACCTTCATGCGAGGCATACGACTGGAGTCTTTTGTTCTGGATAAGGAACGGGACAACCATCTTCACACGTGAGGGAAGTTGGAAGAAATTGGAAAGCAAGATTGCGTGGAACCGTTTGGTAAAGGTGGATAATTTCTCGAACGAATAATGGTGCCAGTTAACCGCCAGGAAATGGTCGAGGAAAATGTCAACCACAATACCAGAATGTTTCCCAAAACCTGGCCTTAGTTTTACAATACATTCATTGACAATGCTATGTGTATCTGTAAATGTATCGATGAATCGGTGCAACATGATCCCTTTCGCCACATTTTCTGGATAGTTCATGAACTGCCGCCCTTTCACAAAATCTCCAATGAAGTTTCCGAGGATCACCTCTTCAGATTCACCGGACAGATAAATATGTGAAAGATAGTTCATTGCGGGACTCTATTAAGAAACATTTGCATAAGATGTTATAACGCGTGATCCAATTTACTGCGGCTAGCAACTGGCAACTGGCGGCTGGCAGCCTTCAAAATTTTGACTGACATCCTAATGATGTTTTTCGGTGGTAACTGACTAATATCTTAAATTGCCCAACTAAATTCAGAATATCAATTTACCTTTTAAGCCAGCCAGTCGCAATCCGCTAACTGCCAGTCGCCTTTACGGAAAGCAATCATGATCTCAAGCTAGCAAGCCAGCCGCCAATTGCCAGCCGCTAGCCGCTTTCTCAAGCCATTCTGTTCTTGTAATCTGAATAATCAAATCGCCTCAGTAGCTTAAATTCTTCCGTTGAGGTCCACATCCCGATGGAAGGGTGGGGGACGCCGTTGAACATTGTCGTTTTTACGATCGTGTAATGGATCATGTCTTCAAAAATAATGGGATCGCCGATCTTCAGCTCTTTTTCAAACGACCAATATCCAATGAAATCACCTGCAAGACAGGAACTTCCACCCATTCGGTAAGTGGGTTTTCCTTCGATGGCCTGCGATTGTGCGCCACGGATCCTTGGTTGGTAAGGCATTTCGAGACAGTCAGGCATATGTGCTGTGAATGAGATATTTAAGATAGCAGTCTTAATACCCTTATTTTCAACAAGATCCACAACCTCGGCTAGCAGCACCCCCGTTTCCCAGGCAAAAGCGCTACCGGGCTCAAGGATCACCTCAATATTGTTCCACCGCTGCCTGAAATCCTTCAATATCGCAATCAGCTTTTCTGTATCGTAACCGGCACGCGTCATCAAATGGCCGCCACCCATATTCACCCATTTAACCTGATTAAGGTACTTCCCGAACCGGGCTTCAAAGGCAACAAGGGTCTTCTCCAGATCACCGGCACCCGATTCGCAAAGGGTATGAAAATGCAACCCTTCAACACCATCAGGTAACTTATCACCCAATTGTTCCGCCAGGATTCCTAACCTAGTCCCCGGGGCACATGGATTGTACAATTCAGTCTCCACTTCCGAAAATTCCGGGTTTACCCTGATTCCCATGGAGATTTTACGCGAAAAATTCCGAACCATGGGAAGGAAACGCTCCAATTGCGAAAGTGAATTGAACGTGATATGCGAGGAGTTCTGCATCACCTCGTTAAAATCGACTGTATGGAAAGCAGGAGAAAAGGTATGTGCCAGTGTTTTCATCTCTTCAACACCTAACCTTGCTTCGTAAGCTCCACTCGCTGCAAACCCTGAAATATACTCTCTGACAATAGGAAAAGCTTTCCACATCGAAAATCCCTTAAAAGCAAGGATGATGTCGATCCCAGCGCTTTCCCTGACTGATTGGATCAAACGTAAGTTTTTGCGCAACAAATCCTCTTCGAGTAGATAACATGGAGTTGGGATTTCGGAAAAATTGATGGACATTGATTAACTAGATGATATAATGGAAATATATAGAAATAAAATAGAAATAGGTTGAAATATTTGATGATCCGAACTATTTCAAAACAATTGCTTTTACAACAACGCGCCCCACATGTTGGTTCATTGCATGGATAATATCGTTACGCATCATAAATAGTTCATTCCTGACAATCGAAGATCGAAGTGTAACATACAGGGTGGCATCTTTGATGTAAATGGATTCAGTGGCCCTTGCGATTTGAACGCCAAGGAGGGTTTCCCACGAATTAACCGCCTCTATCTCGGCCATTTTGCCATCGAGGTGCCTGTCTTTTAAATAATCCTTGATAGCACTTCCCAATGATTGTATGTTGCTTCGTCTCATGATCAATAATTCAAAATATTCGTTTAAGAATCTAAATTTCTGATATTTGCCCGTCAGAAACCGGAAAAATTTTATAATCTTTACCACCGGCTTCGCGAATGATCCCATCCAGATGCTCACGGTTGGTGTCTGTAATGAAAATCTGCCCAAAATTAAGGCCCGATACCAATTTAACGATCTGTTCCACGCGTGAACTGTCAAGTTTATCGAAAATATCGTCTAACAGTAAAATAGGTTTTATTTTGTTGACCGAACTGATGAAGTCGAACTGGGCAAATTTAAGCGCAATCAGGAAAGTTTTGTTTTGTCCCTGTGACCCCAGTTTTTTGATTGGGTAATCGTCGATCTTGAGGTCAAGGTCGTCTTTGTGGATTCCTGTGGTCGTGTATTGAAGCATTCGGTCTTTATCCCCCGAATTTTCAAGCAACTGCCTGAAATCTGAATCTTTAAGCTGAGAGTGATATTCGAGCCTCACCTTTTCGTGGCCTTGAGCGATAAAATCGTAATACTGCTGAAAAACCGGCAGTAGGGTATCCAGGAACTCGACCCTTTTTTGAAAAATCTTTTCACCGGTATGGATCAATTGCTCGTTCCATACATCAAGGCTGTCGGCATCGAACTGATGATTGGTGGCAAAGAACTTCAAAAGGTTGTTGCGCTGAAGCAATGCGCGGTTGTATTTAAGCAGCCATTCGAGGTACTGACGGTCATATTGGGAGATTACGCTGTCCATAAACCGGCGCCGTTCTTCACTTGCTCCTTGTATCAGGACAGAATCGGCAGGTGAGATCATCACCAAGGGGAGCAATCCGATATGCTCCGACAACCTATCGTACTCCTTCTTGTTCCGCCTGAAAACTTTCTTGTTCCCTGTTTTAAAACCACAGTAAATATCCTCCGGTTCGCCCCCACATTCGTATTTTCCTTGGAGAACAAAGAAATCTTCATCGTGTCTAATATTTTGACTATCAGGAAGATTAAAATAGCTTTTACAGAAAGAAAGGTAAAAAAGACAATCGAGCAGGTTCGTTTTTCCGACCCCGTTATTCCCAATAAAACAATTCAGCTTTGGCGAAAATTGCAAATCAGCGTGAATGAGATTCTTATAATTGACAACAGCGAGATTCCGGATAAACATCGGGTAAAAGTAATTTTGACATCGGCAAATTTAGCGTTTTTTTAAAAAGTTTTTTTATATTTAAAAATGAGTGTGGTTTAGTAAAAACGCTTATTTTTGCAAACGAATTGAAAAAAGGAAAAATCTAAGAGATAAAAATAAAATGAGCAAGGAAAAGACACCAAAACCAGTTGAAAATTTAGTTGAAGTTGAAAATGCGTTGACATCCGCTGAAAGGTTTTTTGAGGCAAATTCAAAAATCATCTCGATGATTTTTGGGGCAGTTGTAGTTGTAGCCCTCATTTTTCTTGCTACACATCGTTTTTATTCCCTTCCCAGGGAAGCAAAAGCCAAAGAGCAGATTTACATGGCAGAACAATATTTCGCAAAGGATTCATTCAATCTTGCAATCAATGGAGATGGCAATTTCCCCGGCTTGCTCGATATAATGGATGATTATGGCCGCACAAAGGCAGGGAAACTTGCACGTTATTATGCAGGGATTTCAAGCCTCCATTTGGGAAAATATCAGGAAGCAATCAACTTTCTTGAAGATTTTAGTACGGATGACTTGCTTCTTGCCCCAGTTGTTAAAGGTGCGATTGGCGATGCCTATGCAGAGTTGGGAAATAAGGAAAAGGCTGTTAAATATTATAATGAAGCCGCAGAACTCAATCCCAATGCTTTTACTTCACCAATTTATTACCTGAAAGCTGGTAACCTTTATGAGGTGATGGGAAATAAGGAAAAAGCGTTGGCTGCTTACAAAGTGATCAAGGATAAATATGCCGAAAGCAACGAAGGCAGAACAATCGACAAATACATTGCAAAGCTGACAGCGAATTAAAATATTGAATTTTAAAATCATATGAATCCTCTTCGGTAATCCGGGGAGGATTTTTTTTTGATGACCACGAATTCAAGTTATGCAAATGACCACGAATTCACGAATTTCAGTTTTTGAAGGGATTAAAATGAATACGAATTCACGAATTACTTCTATTTTTGAGGCTGAATCCATTTAATTTTCAATCGTATGGACATCTTCCTGATTATTCTTGGTTCGTTATTGATGATTTTAGGAATTTTTGGGTGTTTTCTGCCAGTCTTGCCCGGGCCACCATTGTCATATCTTGCATTGATTGCCATCCATTTTACTGAAAAGGTTGAATTTTCTGTATCTTTCCTGATTTGGTGGGGTATTGTTACGGTTTTGATTTCTGTTCTTGATTATTTTATCCCGATATGGGGTGCCAAAACTTTCGGTGGCTCCAAAGCTGGAGTCAGAGGAAGCATAGCGGGGTTGATTTTGGGGCTTTTCTTTCCACCTTTCGGATTGATCCTTGGGCCTTTTGTAGGGGCAGTCGTAGGGGAAATGATTGCCGGGAACAAACAAAATGCATTGAGGTCCGGTTTCGGGTCGTTCATTGGATTCCTTGCCGGATCATTCGCTAAACTTATTGTCTGTTTAATCATGCTCTTTTTTTTCATTAAAGCTTTAATCTAATAGGCAATTCAATATCTTTGCCACCTTAAAATATATCCAATGATTATCGACAGAATTGAAAATGCAGCCCTTTACTATGGATTGGGTTCAGGTATTGTTGCGGCCCTTGAATACATCAAACAAAATGATCTGGGCAAAGTTGAAGTCGGAAAGTATGAGATCATTAAAGATCAGGTTGTTATGCTCGTGATGGAGGGCGAGCAAAAGAATACCAACAAGGTAAGGATGGAAGCCCACCGCAAAAATATTGATGTCCAGTATTGGGTAAAGGGTTCTGAATTTATGGGATACGATTCCCTGCAATCGCAGGAAGTGCAGGATCTTTACAATGAAGTAAAGGATTGCGAAATGTATTCAGGTAATGCTTATTTCACGAGATTGGTTCCCGGCATGTTCGCTATCTATTTTCCCACCGACCTTCATACGGCTATTATAGACGAACAATGCACCACGAGTGTGAAGAAGGTTGTTTTTAAAGTTAGAATGGAGAAATGAAGACTGGCAGCTTGGTAGCGGCAACTGGTTAGCGTCCTAAATATAACCTGCAATTCGATATATAGATTCATAAAATATTGTATTAACGTGTTTTATGAATCTATTTTTTATGTTTATCCTCTATGGGGAACCGACCGTAAAAGAATTTTGAACCGATTCCGATTTGGATGACCTTTCGGAACTCGAAATGCACTTTTTGCACCAACAAAAACTCCGAAAAAGTTAAATAATTATATAACAATGGATTAACCAATATATCAGCGGCGCAATCAGAAAGTTGTTGATAGCATAAAGGATCTCTGCGTTGAAAACAAAGGCCGAACAGTGGCCAAACCTATGTAATGATTAATAATCTGTACAACCCATCATAAAATAAATAAAAACACATATATTTGCAAATTATATGATGGGTTAAGCACATGGCAAAAAACACGATGGGGAACAAACTTCCCCGAAAACTGGAACAAAAGATGCAGGTGGTTGGCGAGCAGATCAAGTTGGCCCGTCTGAGGCGCAATCTTAGTATGGCTCAAATTGCAGAACGGGCCACGGCTTCCGAGTTGACCGTTTCACGTGTTGAAAAAGGCAGTCCAACAGTTTCTATCGGCATCTATCTGCGTATATTGTATGCATTGCAATTGGACGACGACATTCTTTGTTTGGCCAAGGACGATACAATGGGAAAAGCCTTGCAGGATTTGGGTTTGATAACAAGAAAAAGGGCTGCTAAAAAAGAATAGTGTATGAAAAAATTGTGGGTTTATGCAGATTTCGGTTGGTTAAAAGAAGTGGAGTTGATCGGCGAGTTGAGCTTCGAAAATCTCCGTGGCTCCGAAACTTATGGCTTTCAATACAACAAGGAATGGCTGAAAAAGCACAGCGATATGTTGTTGGGCGATGATATCAACAACTATCCCGGTATGCAATATACCAAACCTGGCAAAGACATTTTCGGATGTTTCTCGGATGCGCTACCCGACCGTTGGGGTCGTATGTTGCTCAACAGGAGGGAGCAAATCCTGGCCAAAGAAGAAAATCGCTCCATAAGAAAACTCTCTTCATTCGACCATTTGATGGGCATTGACGATTTTTCAAGGATGGGAGGATTCCGTTTTAAAACCGACCCCAACGGAGATTTCATCAATCAACATTCATCGCTTCAAATTCCCCCATTAACAAGCTTGAGGGCTTTGATGCAGACCTGTTCAGAAATTGAGCAAAGTGAAGAAAAAAACGAGGTACCCGACAGGAGATGGATTGATCAATTAATCCAGCCAGGGACCTCATTGGGTGGCGCACGCCCAAAGGCAAGCATCATCGACGATAAAAGACTTTATATAGCGAAATTCCCATCCCGCAATGACGATTACGATGTCGGCCTTTGGGAACATTTCTCACATCTTTTGGCTCAAAACGCAGGTATAAACGTGGCTGGTACGCGATTGATACCCAGTGGCGAAAAATACCACACCTTTCTATCTGAACGATTTGACCGGACAAAAGAAGGTAAGCGTATTCATTTCGCATCGGCAATGACCATGCTTGGACGCTCCGATGGCGACAATTATGCGAATGGATATGGTTATTTGGATCTTGTTGACTTTATCCTGAAAGCTTGCACCTCTGTTGAAGACAATCTAAGGGAACTTTACCGTCGGGTTGCATTTAATATTTGCATTGGCAATACAGACGACCACTTCAGAAACCATGGTTTTCTGCTTGTCCCAAAAGGTTGGACACTTTCGCCCGCTTATGATATGAATCCTACATTGAAAGATTACCAAAGCCTTCTTATCTCCTCCTCATCCAATGAATCGAACTTACAATTATTGCTTGATTCATGTGAAGATTATATGCTCGACAGGAAACAATGTTCTGGAATTATTCAGGAGGTGGTTTCTGCAGTCAAAGGCTGGAAGGAAATGGCTCTCAGACTGCAAATTCCAAAATTGGAAATGGACAGGTTCAGAGCGCGATTTGACAAATGGATAACTTTGACACCGCTATGAGAAAAATACCCAAATTGATTACCTTTATTGTCCGTAAGATATTGAAAACGATTTGGAAGGAGGTACAATATGAAAGAAGAGCAAAAAGGTGAATTGATTCTGTATCAGACCGAAGATGGCACAACCAAAATAGAAGTTCGCCTCGAAAATGAAACCGTTTGGCTTACCCAAGCCCAATTGGTGGAATTGTATCAATCGAGCAAATCCAATATCAGCGAACATATCAAACATATTTTCGAGGAAGGTGAATTGATCGAAGATTCAGTTGTTCGGAAATTCCGAACAACTGCCGCCGAAGGCAAAGACTACAATACAACTTTTTTCAATCTCGATATGATTATCTCATTGGGGTATCGGATCAAATCCCGTATCGCAACGAAATTTCGTATTTGGGCCACAGAACGGCTCAAAGAGTATATCATCAAGGGTTTTAGTATGGATGATGAACGGTTGAGTTTTTCAAAATCATTCAGAATAAGCTGCATTATGCCGCTCATGGACATACTGCCGCCGAAGTTATCTTCAGTCGGGTTGATTCGGATAAGCACTTTATGGGTCTGACAAATTTCCGCGGCAAACAGATTACACAAAAAGATGTACAAATCGCAAAGAATTATCTGACTGAACAGGAACTGAAAATCCTGAACAACCTGGTATCGGGATACTTCGATTTTGCTGAAATTCAGGCGATGAAGCGCAAACCAATGTATATGGCAGATTATACAAGGCAGTTGGACAATATCCTGGCTGCAACCGGCGAAAATTTATTGCTTAATGCCGGAACCATCAGCCACGAACAAGCCTTGGACAAAGCAAAAGCCGAATACCAGAAATTTCAGGCTAAAACCCTTTCTCCGGTAGAGCAAGCGTATTTGGAAAACATTAAAGCCATGCAGAAGAAAATTGAAGAAAAAGGTGGCGAACAACAATGAAAGTTATCTTACTGTAAAATAGCTGCTTACATAAATCGTATTTCGTAGGTCCAAATATCATTATGGAAGAGTTGGATATTTGTGGTTGCCTGATTATTCTTCACTTCCCAAAAGGCAGGTGCAGTAGGCAATGTAGGATTCACAATGTGTACTGCAGGTTATTGAGCTAAATTGCTTACTTTTTCGTACTAAATTGCTATATTTGAACTTTAATTGGAAATCGTTTGGATTTCATTTTCTAATATAATAAAACCAACAAATTCAATACGATGAACTACGACATCAAAATAATTAACAACTATGAAGGGAAAGGTAGAATTGAGCTTAACCGCATGGCTTTTTTATCAACCCATGTAAAGTCTATTGCGCAAAAAGCACTGCTTCTTCAGTTATACGGATACAGTAAGGTTTCATTACCAACAAAATACCAGAAGTACCTGAACATTTTTCTGATGCCTACCCAAGAAGTGGGTGGCGACACACTACTTACTTTTGATGCTGATAATTTCAAAAACTTGCCCGTTCAATTGGATTTTTTTAGTGACAAAACAGATTTTAATAGCCTAACGCCAATGGCTTTGGTAATCCAAACTTTTACGGCTGCGCTGAACGAAAACGAAGACAAAAATCTGTTGGATGAACCTATCATAGAAGAACTTATAAAGTTTAAAAAATTCTTTAGTAACGATACCGAAAGTATTTTATTTAGCAACAGGAGATCAATTCCCGAGATTCAGTTCTCAGGAAAAGAAATTGACAAAATTGAAGCCCTTTACAATACCATTCCTGTTCCTCAAAAAACAGTGATCAATGGCATTATTGATGAAATGAAATTTTCGAGAAAGCAGCTAATTCTTGTGACCAACGACAAACAACGAGTTGTAATCATACCTCCATCAGATAAATTGCTTATAGAAGTGAAAGATTTTTTTGGACGGGAAATTACCCTTACCGGGATGGCTCACTTTAAACCCGGGGGGCAACTTTCGTACATAAAGTTGGAGAGTTTTAATGAACCCGGAAAAACAGATCGGTTCTTTTCGTATAAACCCAGCAAAATGACTGTTCAACAGCAGATTGCATTGCAAATACGTGACGGGAAAAAAAGAAATCCACTTGACGATATTTTAGGCAAATGGCCCGGAAACGAAACTGATGAGGAATTTGAACAAATGCTAAAATCACTAAAACAATGAACAATATTTTATTGGATACCAATATTTTAATTCATTTAGTAAGGGGTAAAGCAATAGCACAAAAAGTAAAAGAGTATGTGAGTACAATCAATGATCCCCAACTTTTCGTTTCTGTGGTAAATATTGCAGAAGCTGAAAGCTTAATGCTACTATGGAACTGGTCAGCCGAAAAAACGGAAAGCTTCAAAAAAATAATTACACGCTTTATTGCCATTGATATTGAACAGAATAACAAAGAACTTTTAGAGGCTTACACAAGTATTGATGCATTTAGCCAAGGAAAGACTCCTTCACCGAATGGGCAACTTTTAAATAATACTTCCCGCAATATGGGCAAAAATGATTTGTGGATAGCAGCAACGGCTTATGCCATGAATGCCATGCTACTTACGACCGATGGTGATTTCGATCATTTACAGAACACATTTATTGATCTAAAAAAGTATGCACAATGACTGCCCAGGAATTAATAACCCAATTGCAAACCCTTCCTCCCGATACCAAAGTAGTAATACGTGGTTACGAAGATGGTTACAATGATATACTTCGATTAAAAAAAGTAAAAATAAGAGCCAAGGTTGATGCCCATTGGTTTGATGGTGAATTTGAAGATTGCAACGATACCCATGCTCTGGATGCAATGGATGCTGTCGATTTATATGGAGAAAACAAAAACCCCAAAGGCGATTTATGAATACCGATAACATAAAAGAACCTGCCCTGCCAGAGCATTTCGACTGGGCTAAAATTGAGTTTTATAGTACATAGTGGCAAATGACACTCTCAAAAACCCCAAAATTTTTGTGGTTACCTGATTATCCATCACACCCCCAAAGGCAGGTGCAATAGGACAATGTGGGATTTACAAGGTTATTGAACTAAATCACCTATTTTCAGAAAAATAAATGATATTGTAAGGTTGGGTTGATTGAAAAAGGGCAACATTTACACAGTAATCCTACATTTTCAGAATTTCTCCGTAGGATATCAATATCCATAGAAAAACCAAGTCCAGAAAATGGGTTTTGAAATGATTCCAAATTGTGGATTGCGCCACAAGGTTTTAAAAGTTGGAAGAATTTTACAAACAATTTAACAGCAATCACTTAATCAGGACCTGTCATTGCGCGGAGTGCTGCACAAACAAAATTTGAACGATAATCATCTGCACTCCAAAGCAATCCCATTTTAAGAAGCACAGTGACAAAAACATTGTTCTGAAAGTGCTTCAAACATGGGATTGCCACACCAAACATACTTATCCTGCTAACCATTTAATATACTGACGTTTGGTTCGCAATGACAGTTCCACGAGGGAGATCGTTCTAATAATATTAAGTGCCAACCATTTTGTATTTTACTATCCAGTTCAGTCAGAAGAAAGATATGCCCTTTTCTATACCTTTGATCTTGGAGAGTTTGTTTATTTCAAACCGGAGGGAGACCCAATCTTTCACACCGAAAATCGTATTTTGTTGGTCCAAATTCCTTTTGGAAAAAGAAAATATTTTGTGTTTACCTGATTATTCTTCCCTCCCCGAAAGGCTGGTGCAGTAGGACAATGTAGGATTTACAACGTGTACGACAGTTTATTGAACTAAATCACCTCTCTTTCAGGAAAATAAATGATATTGAAAGGTCGGGGTGTTTGAAAAAGGCTTACTTTTACAATGATGTTTCATTAAGAGTTGGATAAAGATGACGATTGAAACAGACGTGAAAAGTGAAGTATTTAGATTAAGATGAAATTAATATATTGAATATGTGTAGATTATGTTTTATTTTAGGTAAAGCTAAAGTGAAAATAAGTACCTTTGAGGTGGTATTTAATCTTTAGGTGCAATAGTATGGAAGACACTGATACAATAGCGAAACGACACTTTATGTTAGCTGAGAGTTTTCTACAATTAGTAGAGAACATTCTTATTGAAACAGTTGAGATTGGTAATGTTGACATATATATAGGACCTCCTAAAATGGATATTCAGGAGCATTTTAGACAAATGACAAAGTGGAGTGACTTTCGAATCTTGGTTCCTACCCTGTTTAATTTATTTCACGGATTAGAATTGCTCATGAAAGCAGCTAATTATAGATTAGCCATTCCTTCTCAAAAGCCAAACCACAAACTAGCGACAATTTTTTGTGATTTTAAATTGAATTATCCAAATTCACCCAAATTGACAAAAATCTTAGATAAATATGTTTATCCAATACAAGCCAACACTTCTTTGCTAAAAGTTTTTTATTTAGCAAATGGTATTCCAGACTCGAGTCAATTCTACGAGATATTTAGGTATCCTTTTCAGAAGGACTTTCAAAAAGATTTTGATTACAAAGATTTAAGAAGTTCGGGAAAAGAGGGAATGATTTTTTTTAAGCAAATCATTGAAGATATACGAGTTATAATGAAAGAAATTAAGGAATTATAGAACGTCTGCACTTGACAACAAGCTTATCGCCGGCCAGTTTTCGCTGCTTCGATGACAGGAAAGTAATAAATTGAAAAGCAGTTCGTTGTAGGAAATTTATCGGGTAAATCCTTTTCGGCGTGTAGCTGTGGAACTTTTAGGGCAATAGTGAGGAAAAAAGACTTATATAAAACAACGAGTATTTCAACTATAATGCAAAGAACATGAATAAACAAATTTGGGAAATGTATAAAACCTCTTTAAGAGGACAGGAAATAATTGATTTATTTACTTTTTATGCTGATGCAGAAATTGAGGTATTTGAATCTAAATTGGAGAAAATATTAAAAAAGTACGTTAAAGAATCGGAAATCGACACGTTATTTTCAAGGATATATTTAGTCAACAACAATATAAATGTAAATAACTCCGAAATTAGAGAAAATGAAGCACCAAATAACTTTTTTACCAGGTTTATTGAAGACTTTGATGTATCTTATATTGATGAAGATAAAGAAGGTAACTTTACAAAATCGACCAAAGTTCATGACGTTTTCATAAAAAAACTAGACTATCGGTCAATTAGTGCAATAATGGATAGTATTTCCATAAATCTATACATTATGCATCCTCTATTCTTTTTCCCATTATTAGACAATGAGCGATTTGATATTTTTGTTAAGAATTGCGATGCTTTAGGAATTGAGATACCCAATATTCCAAATAGTGCTGATAAAAAAGGTCGAGTGATGTATTATTTCAGTTTATGTGATGTATTAGACAAATTTTCGGTTGAATACGATCTGTCTGCTGAAGAACTGTGCGCTTGTATATATGATTTTGCTACAATATTACAAGAACATACCGAAGTAAAAAAAGAATTACCTGAACCGACTAATGTTTGGTTTACGGGTGCGAGTAAGGCTGATTATCAAACGACCTTACAAAACCATGTACCTGATTCAGTTAATGCATGGTCATGTAACGAAGCGACAAAAAGGGGAGATATTATTGTAATTTATTGTTTGTCACCACAAAGCTTTATTCATTCAATTTGGCGTGCAAATTCCGATGGAGTTGCCAATCCATTTAATTACTACTATAGTAGAGTAACAGTGACTAGTCCAATTCAAATTCCACCTATAACTTATGCCGAATTAAAAGCGGATAAGTATTGGTCAAACGTTCCTATTGTGCGAAAAAATTTGCAAGGAATAAATGGTATTCAATTAACAGCAAAAGATTATACAGAACTATTGAGATTAATAAGCTCTAAGGGTTTTGATATAAATACGTTACCATTGTTATATTCACCAAACATTGATATTGAAGGCAATTTAAAAACAGAGAATGATGTTGAGGAGAAACTTGTTATTCCTCTGTTGACAGAATTAGGTTACACGCAAAACAACTGGGAAAGACAATTATCTCAAAAAGCGGGAAGAAATTTAAAAGCAATCCCAGACTTTGTATTTTTCTCAAAAGGAGAAAAGCATTTTCAAAATGCACCATTCGTTCTTGAAGCCAAATTTTTTATGAATTCGTCAAATGAAAGAATGAATTCATTCAACCAAGCACTTTCGTATTGTAAAATGATGTCTGCTGAATTATTGGGTTTATGTGACAAAGACAGAATCATAATTTATAGAAGAAAGAATGGAGTATTTGACCGTTTTAACCCTGTTTTTGAAAAGCATTGGGGAAATTTAAAGAATCCTGAAACATTTTCTGTATTGAAGAAAATTATTGGAAAAGAGGTAGTTGCAAATTTGAAGTAAAAGACCATAGCTTAATAAAGTGTAGCAGTTAACTGATTAAGTAAGTATAAAAACATTAATAAAATCCCCTTATTCATTCCCTTTTATTACAAACGAAGGGCATCAGATAAGACTAAAAAATCACCAATGATCAAACTAAAGTCCATTTCAAAACCATTATTGATTGTCCTATTGATGTTTACCTTTAAAGGTCATGCATCAGCAGAACTTCCCAAGGTTCGTTTAACGAATGTACACCACTTCAACTATTCGGAATTGAAGTTGGTGCGTACAAATGCAAAATTATCCAAAGGGACAATCTTGTTGCTTCCTGAAGGGAGTTATTTGAATGCTTCAACAAGCGTTGATGAAAAATCAATCCTCTTCCTGAACAACCTGGATTACAATGTTGCATTGCTCGATTTTCGGGTTCCGGCCGGTCAGCAAATCCGTGATGCGGCACTGGTTGATGTACTTCATGCAATCAGCTACTTAAAAACCAAAAGGGATTCCCTGGGTTTGCCGGACGGACGTCTTGGAATCTTGGGGATCGGTCCGGGGGGACATCTTGCGGCACGGACAGTCCAAAAACTTGGGGATCAAATGCAGCCAGACGACCTGATCCTGATTAACCCGGCCTATCTGAATGAAACCCTTACCGGAACGGTTTATCCGGCAGTAATGCCACCTGTTCATCCAAAAGCCAGATTGTTGACCCTTTTTTCGGATCAGGAAAACAAACCTGAATTGAAGAGTGTGCAGGAATTTGTGAAAACCTGGAAAGGGTATGATGGAGTTGCAGATTTTAATCTTTTGTCCGATAGCCTTTTAACAAAGAGGACTGATGCCCTCAATCTGGAAGGAGACCCTCAACTGGCCGGATTGCTCAAAACATTTCTCACACAAAAACCTGAGATTTTGGGTGCCGGTCCTAATACTGCCGCTGTTCCCGTTGAAGGTGGTGCAAAAAAACGCCATGCAGATAAACTTGCCCTGGTTGCCAAAGAGAAGTACGACCTGATCATGATTGGAAATTCGATCACCCATAATTTTGAGAAACCCGAATTTCAACCTATCTGGAACCAGTTTTTTGCCCCCCGAAAAGCATTGAACCTCGGCACAAGCGGTTACCGCACCGAGAACCTGATCTGGAACATCCAGAACGGCGAATTGGAAGGACAATCGCCCAAAGTTGTCGTTGTCGAAATTGGAACCAACAACATCGATGAGAAAAACTATCCGACACGCCACACGGCTGGTCAGTTGGCTGGAGGGATCGAAACCATCGTAAAACTGCTGCGCGAAAAACTTCCCGATACAAAGATCATCGTTCTCAGGTGCTTCCCCGGATGTTATGGCGGACCAAACCCGACCTCGCACAGGGCCATCCTCGAACGGGCTTCTGAAATTGTTTCCAAATTCGCCGATAACAAACATATTTTCTATTGCGATGTGAACCATGTCTTCCTGAACATGGATGGGTCGATCAACCACGACATGATGCCAGACTGGCTCCATCCAAGTTTGGCAGGTGCAAAAAGGTGGGCACAGACCATGGAACCGCTCCTCTCCGAACTCATGGGGGACAAATCATTGGATACTGACCTTCCTACAAATTCGGCAATCGTTCCGGTCACCAAACTGGAAAACGACAGTTACGATTGGTGGATTCGCCATGCCGATGTGCTGAGCATCAAAGACTCGATCAATCCTGAGATTGTGCTGATCGGCAATTCGATTACCCATTTTTGGGGAGGAGAACCCAAACTGAAATATGCCGATGGAAGATTTAGGAAACCCAATGGACCTAAAGCGTGGGAATCAGTTTTTGGGCCTTACCGTGTGCTCAATCTGGGCTTTGGTTGGGACCGCACCCAAAATGTCCTATGGCGGCTCGACCACGGCGAACTCGATGGGCTGCATCCCCGCAAGGTGATCATTGACATCGGGACAAACAATACAAGCCAGACCAACAACGCCCGGATGAACACCGCCACCGAAATTGTCGAAGGTATCCGTGCGGTCTGTATGCGTGTCCGTTCCAAACTGCCGGGTGCAGGGATCATCCTGATGGCCGTCTTCCCGCGCGAGCAAAGTCCTACCCATCCAAGGCGCATATTGATCAATGAAATCAATCGCCAACTTGAAGTGTTTGCGAAGGAGAACAAAATTGAATTTGTGAATATCGGTCCGAAGATGCTGGCACCCGATGGGACACTTCCAAAAGAGATTGCCGGTGATTTCTGTCACCCGACCGAAAAAGGGTATCAAATCTGGGCCGATGCCATCCGGGATTTAGTGGCAGCACCTTAGATTCCAAAAGGTTTCTCGCGAAGACCGCTGAGAACGCAAAGGAATTAATTAACAATACTTTGCGTAACCTTGCGTACTTTGCGAGACATAAAAAAAGGTTTCTCGCAAAGACCGCTAAGAACGCAAAGGAATTAAAAAAACAAGACTTTGCGTAACTCTGCGTACTTTGCGAGACATAAAAAAAGGTTTCGCGCAAAGACCGCGAAGAACGCAACGGTTTATTTCATTAACCTCGTCGTTACAAACGAGGGAAATCCGAGAATCTAAGATCGTTTATATTTATCAATAATACAATCAAATACCAATATGAAAAAATTCATTCTTAACGTATTGATTCATTTAATGTTTCTGTTACCATTTGGTACTCAAGCCCAACCACAAATAAAGCCTCCCGGAAATGTGAAACTGGCAGATCTTCGTTGGCGGGATATGTGTGTTTATCCCGATCCGGTAACGAAAACCTATTACATGGTTGGCCCGGGAAGACGAGGGGTGCGTTGTTACTCAAGTAAAGATCTGCTGAACTGGGTTGGGCCGGAGCAGATTTATGAAGCGCCTCAGGATGTCTGGGGAACGATCCCAATTGTAAGCATCTGGGCGCCAGAGCTTCATGCCTATAAGGGGAAATATTACCTTTTCCTGACTTTCGATACCAAAAACCTTTTCCAGGAACAATGGCGCGGCTGGTATCCTCGTGTGACACGTGGATCACAGATTTTGGTTGGTGATTCAATAAAAGGGCCTTTTAAAACATTCGCCAACCATTCGACACTACCTGTCGATATGATGACCCTTGACGGCACACTTTGGGTCGAGGACAATAAACCTTACATGGTGTTTTGTCACGAATGGGTACAAATCACCAATGGATCTGTTTGTTATGTGCCATTGAAAGATGACTTGTCTGAAATTGCTGGGGAACCAGTTACCCTATTTTATGGCAGCGAAGCACCGTGGAGCAAAACGGGCAAACAATATGGCTGCACGGTCACCGATGGATGCTATCTCTATACTGGGAAAACCGGTAAGTTGTATATGCTATGGACAAGCGGTAGTGCCGATGGGAACGCAACAGGTATTGCCATTTCGGAATCGGGAAAAATCGCCGGTCCATGGGTTCAGCAAGCCGAGCCGGTTTTTAAAGAAAACGGGGGTCATGCCATGCTGTTTAAAACCTTTGAAGGGAAATTGATGATGATCCTTCACTCTCCTTATAACGGCGAAACCCATCCCCATCTGTTCGAGATGGAAGACACAGGGAATACGTTGAAGATAGTTAAGGAATTGAAATGAAGTTGAAATAAAATTGAAATAAAAGTTGAAATAAAAGTTGAATTAAAAATACCTGCTAAAACATTATGATTCAATATATTTCAACTATTTCAATATATTTCAATTATTTCTCCGTTTCAACATATTTCAATTATTTCGGCACAAATCAAATATTTCGATTTATTTCAACCATATTTCAATATATTATGAAACGACAACCAATTTTACTTCCAATATTCATTCTGATCCTTTTCTCATTTCCGGTTTTCTGCCATGCCCAAAACAACAAGGATGGTAAACTAGCATCAAAACCTCTTTTTCGCGACCCTGTTTATGATGGGGCGGCCGATCCCACTGTGATCTGGAATAAAACGGAGAAAAAATGGTTTATGTTTTACACGAACCGTCTGGCAAATGTCAAAGGATTAGATGGCGTAAGCTGGGTACATGGAACGCGGATCGGAATAGCCGAATCTGCGGATGGAGGGGCTACCTGGAGCTATCGGGATACCTGCGACATTCAATACCGACTCACAGATTATACCCATTGGGCACCAGAAGTCATTGAATTCAACGGTTTGTACCACATGTACTTATCCTACGTACCCGGTGTTTTCAAGGATTGGAACCATCCGCGTTGGATCGTCCATCTGACAAGCAAAAACGGGCTCAACTGGCATTTCGAATCGAAACTCAAGTTGGCCTCCGACCGGTGCATCGACGCCTGTGTTTTCCGTTTGCCCGATGGAACCTGGCGGATGTATTACAACAACGAGGCTGACCATAAATCGATGTACTTTGCCGATAGTCCGGATCTCTACAATTGGACCGACAGTGGTAAAAAAGTAGTCGGTGATCAGGCTGGCGAAGGGCCAAACGTCTTTAACTGGAAAGGGAAGAACTGGATGGTTGTCGATAACTGGAAGGGGATCGGCATCTATTCAACCGAGGATTTTATCAACTGGAAACGGCAGGAAAAGAACATATTACAAGAACCAGGTACTGGTTTGGACGACAAAGTGATTGGCGGTCATCCCGATGTGGTTGTCGATGGCGACAGGGCTTTTATCTTCTACTTTACCCATCCGGGACGTACACCCGATAACCGAGGAAAGGACATCACCGAAACGAGAAGGAGTTCAATCCAGGTTGCCGAACTCGAATATGTCGATGGCCAGATCATCTGTAACCGCGATAAACCGGTTTTTATCCATATGGCAGCACCCAAAGTAGGAAGGTAATTTGAACCAATCCTTGATAATCATCCTGCCCCTTGTGGAATCGGGTTCAATGGATAATGCCATGATTTCTTTCCCTGTACTTTTAATTTGATGCAATACAATTTCGCTCCCGAAAGGGCATATAAAAGATCCCGGTTTTTGCCAATAAATGCAAAGGATGTGATGGCTCCTGAAGGCAGGGTCAGGATTGTCCTGACACGACCGTCTGATCGCAAACCTGGATGTCCAATGAAGTGGTAACATACAGGTCATTGCCGTCAACCATATTTTGTAAGTTTTAGATAATAAGCATGTTATTATTTTTACCCCATTCCTTTGGAGAACAGGGTTAATTCTAGTATTTTTGCTCATATATAATAACTTTATAGGGTTTTTGAACGGGGTATTTTCTTCACGGAGCATCCCGTTTTCTTTGCTAAATATACACATATGTATTTTAAAATGCAAAAGACACAACCATCGCGTGTATTTCATTACCCTGTTATGGTGCATTCCAATTATAGATTTCCAAATCTTAGGTATCAGTTCGACCTGCCAGCGTATTTTGTAAAAGGCTGGAACAACCTCATTAGGTAATACATGTTCGGGTACATTGGTTATGATTAAGTTAAACCGGGAACCAAACTTTAATTTTTTGCTGGTGCCCCGTCCTCTTCTCTTATGGCATTTAAGGGTTTTTCTCATGCGATGCTCATAGACCTCATCTGGCAGGATTTCCATGACCAGTCGGATGGGTATCTTTGGCTCATTGCCAATTAATATATACTTTTCAATTCTGGATAGTCCATTTTTTTTTCATCTCAATATGCAGACTTTTTAAGTTTGGTTCCACAAGTACGCCATCTTTCATTTTAAAGATTCTGGTTTTTGGCATAAGCCAGGAGATAAAAAAGTGCCCTCTTGCTCAATATATTTGAAAATGAGCGGAATGTAAAATATCCAAGATCTCTTATGACCAAGTCATTAATGCCAATTGTATCCAATACATTCGATGCGTTGCCATTGTCAGGTTTGTTACCGGCAGTAAGGCTCAGATCGGTAATAGTGACGCCCTTTATATCATATTCAAACTGCAGGCAAGCCCCTGCTTTTGATGCAGCCCCCAGTACCTGGAAGATAATCCTTGAAAACTTCCGGAATTTCAAAGCGAGTGCTATCGTTAATGATAATCCTGTTGAATAAGCTCAGCCATCCCGGTTCGATCTGATGTTCCAATTCAACAGAAAGTTGTTTTTCAATCAAATTTTTCAAAAAGTTAACTGACTGGTCATTGAATCTTTTATCAATTCCCTGCTTGCTAATCACAATATCATGCGCAGAAAGTGATTCCACGGCCAGCTGGTTCAGACTTTTGGACTTGGCTGAACTTGAATCATACATCAATAAATCAAAGAAAACAAAAGGGCTTATCTTGGACTCCCTTTTACAAAATCCCGTTTCCTTGGCTTCAGACATCAATTCATCAGAAGAGAAAACTTCTTCCAGGGATCTTTCTAGGGGTGCATTATTGCTATCACATGTCCCCTTATTAAATGGGAAAAAATTAGAATCCGGATCTGACTGAAATTTCATTCGACCGATCCAGATTCCTTAAGTTGACGGCTATGAGGCTTTCGCTCCCTTTTCTTTAAAGACTGATTTGGTTTTCAATCGTGTAAATTTAATATTTGTTCCACTTGTTCTATTGAAAATTCAAAAGACAACGCAATGATTTTAAGATCAATACCATTGTTGTACAAACCAATTAACGATCCAAATATCTTGCGAAAGGCTATATCGTTCTTTATATCAACAAATCTCATAACCGTTTCATTTATATTTATATACAAAGATTAAATATTTGAAGAAAAACCAAATTGACCAATTCGCATTTAATTTGTGGCACGAGTCCGTTTCATCTCGTCGATCATAGAAGTGATCATAGCCGAATTCTATGTTGATGGGCTACAACTGGCGGTGGATTAGTTCAACGTCCTCCACCTAAATTGGGTTTTACAAAACCTCTGTTCGTTCTAGTCCTTCGATTGGTAGTGGTTTTGCGGCGCAAGGGTCGTTTGAGCTTTTTTGTGGAACCTGATTGCGCCGCTTTGTTGGAGTGTTTGTCGGATGTTACTAAGGTTAAAGAACATAAAATAAGGTTTTTAAGAACAGCCTTAGTAACCAGGTAAATTCACAAACAAATCAAACCTTATTCCCCTATTGGAAAAATAAACAGGGTCATATAATGCTGTAAATTAATATTTTATGAATCTTTAATTTGAATTGCACTTTTTGTTTAGGACACCAGCCAGCCGCCAGAAGCTTTTCCTCAAATACTTCCAAACAATATCCTACCTCGAATTGCCAGTCGCCAGTTGCCAGAAGCTTTTCCTCAAATACTTCCAAACAATATCCTACCTCGAATTGCCAGTCGCCAGTTGCCAGAAGCTTTTCCTCAAATACTTCCAAACAAAACCCTAACACGAATTGCCAGCCGCCAGTTGCCAGCCGCCAGCCGCCAGCCTTAATTCCCCCCTCCACTTCTTAAATTCCTTAGCGAGCTACCCCCGGAACCAGACCTGCCGGAATCTCCTTGCTGATAGTTGGGATCGTTTGGATCGTCTTCTCCCTGATGGACAGAACCACCCATTTTAATGACCTTCGGCAATGTTTTCGTTTTAAAGATTGGGAATCGGTAATAAACGCCAAAACTAAAATCAAAAGGAACACCATTCGACGTTTTGCCAATACCGGGAACCATATAAGGGGTAATGTTTGAATCGTTGGTTACGACAAGCGGAAATTTGGCCCGGAGCGACCACCCCAGAAAGAAATTCCTCACAATCTCCCCTTTCATTCCAAAAACCAGTTCTGCCCAATGTGCATTCATCGTACGGTTGGGCACCGAAGTGGTTAAGGTTCCCCAATAATTCGAATACTTTACGTCATCGGTCTCCTGATTGAACAACGAATATCCATACCTGGCACCGATAAATACAAAGTCATGGTCGCTAAGCGATTCAAATTTCACGATGTTCATATCCAGACCAAGCCTTGCATAGGTTCCACTGTTTTTATAATGAAATCCATCCCTCTGATCGTCAAACCACTGCATACCTAATTCAAATGTGGGAAAATAATTCCCTTTGTATGGGACATCTGCCTGTAGCTCCCAGCCGTTACGTTTTGCAGTCTGCATAACAGGCAATAAAAATCTTGACAGATCAATTCCAACCCGGGGACCTTCGTAGCGCCAGACTTCCGGTTTCTTATTTTGGGAAAAAACCTGTAAACTGTTAATGAACAGCAGGATTAAAATAGATCCTAATATTTTGGTCATTGGTTGTTTTCTCTATTGATTTTGGATTTACCTCCTGATCGGTTATTTTCACCGAATCGATGCCGGCGGTGAACCGGACACCTGAGATGTTATAATTTGGCGCAAAACCGCAATTTTCTGAGATCAATTTAATGATCATGGTGTGCCGGACAAAGATCGTATCTTTTCGGCTATTGGCGATGATCACAAATCCTGTCGAATCGGCACTTAACGAAAGCGGAATTGTTGCCTTCATTATTGTTGCTGGTGTCGCACTACTCGCGAGCGTATCACCTACCAAATTCCTGTTTATGCCTTTAATAGTCAATGTATTGATGGTCTTTGCAGCATTAATCGTAAAGGAACCCATCATCAGGGTGTCAACCGATTCGTAACAGCGGTTGCCATCGTTGCACGACGACAAAACGAACAGGAAGAGTGTAATCAAAATCTGAAAATATCTCATCTGATTGTAATAAATCTGATTTGTAAAAGTCATACAAAGATAAGTAAATTGAAACGATTGCTTTTAACCCTGAACAAAGTTAAATCTGCAATTGTAATTTAAGGCTTGAGGTTTACTTTGAATTCATTATTTTTGAACAAAATATTTAGCTATGCGCGCTACATCGTTTTTGATCTTTTTTGGAATTGTATTTCTGATCTATTTTTCGTTAAATTACCTGATATTTTCAAGGGGGCTGATCGCTTTCTCGGTCACTCCTGCAATGAGAAAGGGCTATACCATAACGTTTTGGCTACTTGTATCCTCATTTATCATTGGCGAGATCCTTGAGCATACCCACTCATCGTTACCCGGGGAATGGATTTACCGGATAGGGGCATTCTGGCTTGCTTTTATGCTCTATTTCTCTTTTGTCTTGTTGGTGATTGATATCGTTAGAGTTTTCAATTATTTCTTCCATTTTCTACCAGTCTTTACCCAAACGTTCTGGTATCGGTTCGGACTTGTCACTGTGGCAGTTGTTTCGATTATTGTAATCGCTGGTCACATTAACGCTTTGAATACGCGCGTAAGGCAGATTTCTCTCGATATTCCCAAGAAAGTAAACGGGAATAATCACATGAAAATCCTGATGGCTTCCGATATACATCTTGGGGCGTTGATCGGTGAAAACCGTGAACTGAGGCTTGTAGAGATTATCAATAGTCAAAAGCCTGATTTGGTGCTACTTTGTGGCGATCTAGTTGATGGAGATATTGCTTCTGTACTTCGCAAGAATCTGGGGCGCCACCTGCAGGAGATCAGAACACCAATGGGCGTTTATGCAATCCCGGGAAATCATGAATACATTGGTGGGATACAAAAAACTTTGCCCTATCTTGAAAGCATTAACATCAAATTGTTGCGTGATCAGACCCTCGTTTTGCCTAACGGTGTCCAGTTGGTTGGGCGTGACGATCGCGACAACCGTAGGATGGGTGATGCAAACGGCAGAAAATCGCTCAAAGAACTAACATCCAACCTTGATCCTGCCTTTCCGATCATTGTGATGAACCATCAGCCGTTCGATCTTGATGAAGCAGTGAAAGAAAAGGTTGACCTGCATCTTTCGGGACATACGCATAATGGTCAGCTCTGGCCCTTCAATTACATTACAAAAGCAATATTTGAGCTAAGCTGGGGTGATTTGAAAAAGGGGTCCACCAACTTTTACGTTTCCTCCGGATTTGGTTCCTGGGGACCCCCGGTCCGTACAGGCAACAGTCCTGAGGTGGCAGTGTTTAACATTACATTCAGCGACCCTTCATTAACCAAATGAAACAGAAACGGTTAGTCTGCCTTTGTAACCAAGTTTCGGTACAGGAGATTAAGAAAATATTGAAAGCCGGTGCTTTGACGGTTGCGGATGTCCAGCAGTTTACGGCTGCCGGAACAGGTTGCGGACGTTGCGTTCAGGAGATTACTGCCATTGTGGAAAAACACAAATCAGATTCTTCAAATGATCTGCAATTAATGATATGTTGGGAAGGAAGTTGATAACCAAATGGCTTCTGCGAAAAGACAGATCTATTGATATTTAGATAATTAACCCCGGATACCATGAAGGCACTTTTTGTATTACTTCTTTTTTTAATTTTCAACCTGCACCTGAAATCCCAAATTCTGAGCGACTCTTTGGGAAGCAATAAATATTTAAAGATTGTTTCGGGTTCGTTGCAATCCCCACTAAACAGGATTGAATTGTCTTCCGATGTGGACTCGACGTGGAACAAATGGAAGGAACGAGGTTACAGCTTCGGGTTTAATCCGGCACTTACACCGATGTACACCACAGTCAACGGGATTCTTAGTACACCCTATATGGTTCAGGTGCGTGGTAACGAAAATGAGAAGAATAAGAAGAGATGGGGCTTCCACCTCTTCGAAGGATATGCGAGCGATGATAAATCGAGGATTACACTATTGGTTAACAAGCATATTGAACTCGACAAACCCGTTGGCGAATTGTATTATTACAGCACGGTTTACAACCATACTGAACCGGCATACAACTGGTTACGGATTGGATCTGATGTCAGTCAGCACTCGTTTCTGTTCAGTCGTGACAAGGCTGTATTTTATGGATCGCTGAAACTCAGCAATGTACTAACCCTTGGGAACATTGGTAAAGAGCAGCTTAGGTCGGATAAACCTGAGGGTGACGATGAAAAAAACGCTGCAGAGGATGCCAGATTTGTTAACTTTACGGCACTGAAAGAGAGTGGCAACGGAGCCATGTTTTACGATAAAGACCGGAATATTGTAGTGATAAAGGTTGCCGGGAAATGGATGAAAATGGTTGTTGAGCAACTGCCAGACTCAATACAATACAAATAATTGAATCAATTTTTTAAGAAACAATTGTACATTTACGGAGAAATTAATTTCGATTTTCGCTTTTATAATTAATCAATTAAATCTTAAGAAAATGAAGAAAATTACAATTAAAAAACAATGGAAGAGTGGTTCAGGCAGAACCTTTGTAAAATCACAGTTGATTATTGCATTTTTATTGGTGGCATTTCACTTTAATTCAAATGCACAGGTTAAAACAGGTAAAGAAGTAGCTATAAAAAATGCCGAGGTCGCACTTTCAAAAGCTCAGGTAATCCTTGATAAGATAGAACGACAATTGGTTATTTCTGATTCATTGATTGTATCAGGACAAAACATGATAAAAGAAGCGACAACGGAACTAAAAAATATAGAACTTGAATCAAAGAAATTGGAGAAAGAGGACAATGTAAACAGAAAGCCACTTGAAAAACAACTTAGGTCAAAAGATAGAGATGAAAGTAAACAAGCCATGGTTGAAATAAAGAAACTGGATGCTTTGGTAAAAACCAATTTTAAGGAATCAACAAATAAACTGAAAATTGCAAATAAACAAAGAACCGTTGGAGAAGCGAACCTCAGTAAAGGAAAATCCATGAAAAGTATTGCCCAGAGTGGTTTGAAAGCGGCTAAAAGTAATGTAAAACTTGCACAGGAAAAACTTGACAAAGCAAATAAAGCCAAATAGTCTTCCGATGAGAATAAAAGTATAAATCACTATTGTTTTTTAGCTTTGAAATCGTGAGATTTGTGGAGAATTTCGGCTAACTAATTTTAAGAATGAGAAGTATATTGGTTTTCTGTTTCATCCTCGTGCTGAGGATAAGTTCTTCGATTGCACAACCAAATGTCCCCAAAGACCAACTCCAATTCCTCAGTTGGGCCCAAACTCCTGCAATGGGCTGGAATAGTTGGGATTGCTATGGTCCAACTGTTGTTGAGAATGAGGTAAAAGCCAATGCAGACTATATGTCAAAGTACCTTAAAAAGTCGGGTTGGCAGTACATTGTGATCGATATCCGTTGGTATGTTGACAACGACAAGGCGCATGGTTACAACGAAAAAGATCCCTCTTTTGTGTTGGACGAATATGGCCGGTTTATGCCAAGCCCCATAAGGTTTCCATCTTCAGCAAACGGAATAGGCTTTAAACCGATCGGTGATTATATCCATAGCAAAGGTTTAAAATTTGGTATCCACGTTATGCGCGGAATTCCCAAAGAGGCGGTCAAAAGAAATACACCAGTTTTGGGAACGAAGGTGAAAGCTGCTGACATTTACAATACCAATCAATTATGTCCCTGGTTACATGATATGTACACTGTTGATTCACAGAAGGAAGGAGCGCAGGAGTATTACAATTCACTTTTTAATTTATATGCTTCATGGGGTGTCGATTTTATAAAAATTGACGATCTTTCGAAACCATATCACCAAAGTGAAATTGAGATGATCCGAAAGGCAATCGACCAGACAGGGCGCAAAATCGTTTTGAGCACTTCGCCAGGTGAAACTCCGATTGCAAACAGTGGCCATATTAAGGACCATGCCAATCAGTGGCGGATCATTGATGATTTCTGGGATAACTGGAAACAACTCAGCGAAGAGTTTGAAGTTTGCAACCGGTGGAGTCCATTTATTGGTAATGGACATTTCCCCGATGCCGACATGTTGCCACTCGGTCATATCGGAATTCGTGCGGAACGTGGAAACGACAGGATGTGCGCTTTTACCAAAGATGAACAAATCACGATGATGTCGCTCTTTGCGATTTTCCGTTCTCCATTGATGTTTGGCGGCAATCTCCCCGATAACGATGAGTTTACTTTGTCGCTGATTACAAATAAGGCTGTACTCAAAGTAAATCAGCACAGTAGCAATAACCATCAGCTTTTCAACCGCAACAAATTGATTGCCTGGGTTGCAGACGTGCCAAATACCAGCGATAAGTACCTTGCTGTTTTTAATACCACTGACAAAGATCTGAATGAACAGCCAATTACTGTGTCGCTTGACCAACTTGGATTCAAAGGAACCTGTCTCGTTAAAGACCTCTGGACCAGCAAGACAGTTGGAAAATTTACAGGTGAATTTGCACCAGTTATCAGAAAACATGCATCGGGGTTGTATAGGATAAAGGGGAATAAATAGAAATACAATTGAAATAAATAGAGATATTTGTATATAATTGAATATTAAATACTTAATTAATTATTGAATTCAACCATTTCATAAAAGTATCAAAAAAATGACAAGACTATTTTTGGGATTTTGCCTGATTATAATTTCAGGATTTCTGAATGCTCAGACCAAATCGGACAAGCCATTCTGGCTGAATGAGCGGATCAACGAAGAAAACAGGTTGCCAATGCATGCTTCCTATTTTACTTTTGAAAATGAACAACTTGCAAAAAAGGGTGATTGGAAGCAATCGGCCAATTATCAAAGTATTAACGGGGAGTGGAAATTTAAGTGGGTAGAGAAACCTGCCGATCTTCCAGCCAATTTTGAATCGACCACTTTCAATGATTCTGGTTGGGATAAATTCAAGGTTCCCGCAACATGGGAAGTCAACGGATATGGCTACCCAATCTATGTGAATGTTGGTTACGAATTTCAGAATCTTACAAGGCCAACACCCCCCATTGTACCTTTGACATTTGACCCGACTGGTGTTTACAGACGCGAAATCACCATTGCCGACAACTGGAAAGGAAAACAGGTCGTGCTTCATATTGGTGCGGCTAAATCGAACCTTATGGTTTGGGTCAATGGGAAATATGTTGGATATGGTGAAGATGGTAAATTACCTCAGGAATTTGATGTTACCCCTTTTCTGAATCCTGGCAAGAACCTGATTTGTTTGAAGGTAATGCGCTGGTGTGATGGTACCTATCTCGAAGGCCAGGATTATTGGCGTGTCAGTGGTATCACAAGAGATTGTTATCTTGTAGCCCGCAACAAAACGAACATTAACGATTATTTGATTTCGTCTGATCTGGATGCCAATTACAAAGATGCCATTTTAACAGCCAATGTGAAACTGAGCCAGGCTTCCACTGCAAATGC
>JBAXWR010000449.1:0-4355 GCA_037128295.1 Mariniphaga sp. | reverse complement strand
TATGCTAAATAATAAAACCATCGCAGTAGTTGTTCCGGCCTACAACGAAGAAAAACAGATCGGTATTGTAATTGAAACAATGCCTGATTTTGTTGATAGAATTATTGTTGTAAACGATAATTCATCCGATAAGACAGAAGACATTGTTAAAGGTTTCATTAATTCTGTACACAATCAGTCTCATTTAGAAATAGAAGAAAAAGTAATAAAAAAAACATTTCATAATGATGCAGAAATCAGACTGCAAGCATTCAACAAGAAAGAATTAGATTTTTTCCCCAAATCAGAGGTGGTAATTGGGAATTCGAATAAAGACAGAATTGTTCTAATTAATAATATTGAAAATGCAGGTGTAGGTGGCAGCATTGCTAGGGGTTATAAATGGTGTAAGGATAATCATATTGATTGCACTGCAGTAATGGCGGGTGATGCTCAGATGGATCCCAATGAACTGGAATCAATTTGTCTTCCTGTTGCTAATGAAGGAATAGATTATGTTAAGGGGAATAGGTTAATTCACGGAAGTGCTGGGTATTACATACCTAAAACCAGATTTATCGGCAACTCAATTCTTTCTATTTTAACCAAGATTGCCTCTGGTTATTGGCGAATCTCAGATACCCAAACCGGTTATACCGCAATTTCTCTTGCCGCACTTCAGTCGATAAAACTTTATGATATATATAAACGGTATGGTATGCCCAACGATATGCTTGCTAAACTTAATATCGCTTATTGTACCATACGAGAGATTCCTATTAAGCCTGTTTATAGAATTGGTGAACAATCCAAAATGAAAGTTTATAAGGTCATTCCTAAAATTTCATTCCTATTATTCAAATCATTCTTTAAACGATTATGGATGAAATACTTCATAAAAAACTTTCATCCACTTTTTATTCTTTATCATTCATCTTTTGTTTTGGGTTTAGTTTGGATACCCTATCTTATAAAAGTACTACGATTATTCTTTGCAGGACAAAATGTCTCATTTGAAACCCTTTTTGCCTTCACATTCCTTGGGATTACAGCCATGCAATTCTTTGTTTTTGCCATGTGGATGGATATTCAAGACAACGAAAGGCTTTATAAATAATTACAGATTATGTGCGGAATTTTTGGAGTAGTCAGTCAAGGGCACAGCGTGAATCCCTCTCTTTTATTTAAAAATCTTTTCCTATTGTCGGAGTCGCGAGGGAAAGAAGCTGCGGGATTTGCAATAAAGCTACCCGCAAGCATCCGGGTTTATAAATCGCCGTTCCCCGCAGCCAATTTAGTAAAAAGTGATATATTCCGGACTGAAATTACAAGATTCCATGAGAAGCAATTTATCGGGATCGGCCATTCAAGGTTGGTAACCAATGGTTATGAGCAATACGATGTCAATAATCAGCCAGTTGTAAAATGCGGAATGGTTGTTATACATAACGGAATTATAGTTAACGAAACTAAACTTTGGAAAAATTACAATTCAAAGGGAAAAGTATCAGATTTAGACAGCGAACTTATACCAACAATTTTACAAGACAAGATTGATAAAGGCGTTGAGTTTGGGAAAGCCATTGGCAATCTATTTGAAGAAATAAGCGGAATGTCAAATATTGCATTCCTATCGGAGAATAATCAAAATCTTATACTGGCAACTAACAACGGTTCAATTTACTATATTAATAACCTGAATAACGGCCTTTTTATATTTGCATCAGAAAGGTTCATCCTTCAACAATTAATAATTAAAAGCAAACTTAACGTCCATGCTGATATAATACAGCAATTACAGCCTAAACAAGTTGCTTGTGTCAATTTAAGCTCTTTATCCTTTCATGTGTCAAACTTTGGAGAAAAACTAAACAATTTCGAATTTAGCACTACATCCTCGCATACTGAATTTGTACAAGATAAAAAGGGCACAAAGAATGTTTACATAAACACTTCGCTTGAACACAGCAACAAAAAGGTTCATCATTCTTTTATTGATAGCTGTAATGAAAGAAAGATTCAAATCGATCATCTAAAACGATGCACCAGATGTATCCTTCCGGAAACATTCCCATACATTAATTACGACAACCACGGAGTTTGTAACTATTGCAATAGTTACAATAAAATAAATTATCAGGGAGAAGCCGCTTTAATGAAAGTGGCAAACAATTTTAGGCGAAAAGATGGAAAACCTGAGTGCCTGATTCCTTTTAGTGGTGGGCGCGATAGCAGTTATGCGCTCCATTATGTAGTAAAAGAGTTGGGACTTAAACCAATGGCATTTTCGTATGATTGGGGAATGTTAACCGATCTTGGAAGAAGAAACCAGGCTCGGATGTGCGGGGAATTGGGTGTTGAACATATTCTCATTTCAGCAGACATCCGGAAAAAACGCGATAATATCCGAAAAAACGTATTGGCATGGTTAAAGCAACCAAACCTTGGTACAATTCCCCTATTTATGGCGGGTGATAAGCAGTACTTTTATTATGCCAATTTATTGATGAAACAGAATGATCTTGATCTCTCAATTTTGGGAGAGAATTCTTTAGAAACGACAAACATTAAATCCGGATTTTGTGGGATTAAACCGAAGTTTAAGAAAGGGCACACCTATAGCCTGTCAACTGCCGATAAAATAAAGATGATTGCACATTACGGGAAGCAATATCTATTTAATCCGGCATACATTAACTCATCACTGCTCGACACGCTTGATGCTTTTAAATCGTACTATGTAATACCCCATAAAAATCTAAACATTTTTGATTATTTAAAATGGGATGAAGGTGTGATTAATAATTTAATTATTAACAAGTATGATTGGGAAACTGACCCTGGCACCAGCACTACCTGGCGCATTGGTGACGGAACAGCTGCCTTTTACAACTATATATATTATATGGTTGCATGGTTTACCGAAAACGATACTTTTAGAAGCAATCAAATAAGGGAAGGTATGATCACAAGAGCGCAGGCGCTTGGCATGGTGAATTCTGAAAACCAGCCAAGGTGGGATTCAATCCAATGGTATTGTGATACCATCGGCATTGATTTCGGGCAGACCATTAAAACGATTAACGTCATTCCAAGCCTCTACAAAGGAAAGTATATATAAGGCAATGAGCCCAGAAAAAGTCATGGTTTATGTGCGCTATTTTTCTGTAAGCGCCTTCGGTTATATGTTTATCATGGCGGGTATGTACGTAATGGTTGATGTGTTAGATATTGCCAAAGTTGCGAGCTATTTATTAGTATATTTGTTTTCCTATGTTATTGAGTATCTTGTGACTTTGTCTTTTGTCTTTCGCAAAACTCATCACTGGTTAAAAATTATTAAGTTTGCAATTCATACTTTAGTATCTTTGGCACTTGGCGCATTGGTATTTGATGCACTAATCAAAATAAATATAAATTATCTGGTTGCAACGTTTTTGACGGCAATCATATTATTGCCAATTCGTTTTCTCTCTAATAGGTACTTGGTTTACTCCTAACGGTGACAAATATAGGGGAATTCATAGATCGGATATAAAATATGAAAAATAGCAAACTAAAATCATTGAGGCATCCTGCCTATAATATATTAAGCCATAGAGATATACTCTTTAGAGTCATATCAACGGATTTGAAAACTCGTTATGCAGGTTCATTTTTAGGTTTGGGTTGGGCATTTATATTGCCATTAATCACTATGGGCATCTATTCCGTCGTTTATCTTGTAATATTCAAAGTGAGTGTTCCCGGTTTATCCGCCTTCGGCTATACACTTCTAATATTTTCAGGGCTTATCCCATTTCTGATGACAGGTGAAGCGCTTGCGACGGGCGTCTCATCTGTAATTGCAAACAAATCAGTCCTTAGTAATACAGTCTTTCCTGTTGACCTGATAGCACCAAAAATCGTTATTACCAGTCAGATTACAATGACAGTAGGAATGCTCATTGTAGTGATAGGTTCCTGGTTTAATGGCAGCTTCGGATGGCAAATGTTTCTCTTACCAGTTATATGGTTGCTGCATATACTGGCGCTAATTGGATTGATTTGGATTCTGTCACTCCTCAATATTATATTCAGAGATCTGCAAAATATGATTGGTCCGATTATCATGATTATGATGATTTTATCTCCAATAGCATACACCCCCGAAATGGTTCCTGCGCAGTTAAAGTTCCTAATCTATGCAAACCCATTTGCATATTACATTGTTGCCTATCAAAAAATCCTAGTATTGGGTCAGGTATGTAGTGCTCTTCACTTTATTATTTTGTTTTTTATGTCTGTCGGATTATTTTTCGCGGGTGGATTATTTTTCAGAAACGCAAAGGGGTATTTAATTGATTATGTGTGAGGCCTCAGCAATAAAACTATCC
>JBAXWR010000448.1:0-4365 GCA_037128295.1 Mariniphaga sp. | reverse complement strand
GGAAGTATGAGCGCTGCTGATAAAACCAAATTAGATGCAATAACAGGCACCAATACCGGAAACCAAACCATCGCCCTTACCGGCGATGTAACAGGTTCGGGTACAGGAAGTTTTGCTGCTACCATTTCATCAGCTTCTGTTACCAACGCCAAGATGGCATATATGGCAGCCAACTCCATCAAGGCAAATAATACAGCTTTTGTAGCAGCCCCAGCCGACCTCTCGCTTACAGCCAACACATTTCCATCCCGAAAAAGTACGGGAAACATAACGGCTTACCCTATCACCGATTTTGCTTTCGACATTCTGAATGATGCTGATGCCACCACCGTAAGAACAACTATTGGTGCCGGTACAGGTAATGGCACTGTTACAGGGGTTACAGGAACTGCACCAATTGTATCATCTGGCGGAACCGCACCTGCCATATCAATTTCGGCGGCAACAACTTCAACAGCCGGAAGCATGAGCGCAACAGACAAAACCAAGTTGGATGCCATAACCGGAACAAATACGGGAAACCAGACCATCACCCTTACCGGCGATGTTACAGGATCGGGTACGGGAAGCTTTGCGGCTACAATTTCAGCAGGAGCCGTCTCTAATACCGAGTTAGCAAATATGGCCGGCAACACAATCAAGGTTAATAATACGGCTTCGAATGCAGTCCCAACCGATCTTTCGGTTACAGCCAACACATTTCCTTCCCGGAAAAGCACCGGAAATATATTGGCTAACCCCATCACCGATTTTGCTTTCGACATTCTGAATGATGCCGATGCTGCTACATTAAGGACAACAATTGGCGCTGGTACTGGTAATGGCACTGTTACAGGGGTTACAGGAACAGCACCTATTGTATCATCTGGCGGAAACGCACCTGCCATTTCAATTACAGCAGCTACCGCAAGCGTACCTGGCAGTATGAGCGCAGCCGATAAAGCAGAATTGGATGCAGCAACCAATGCCAATACCGCAAGTACAATCGTTTCCCGTGATGCTTCCGGTAACTTTTCAGCCGGAACCATTACGGCAAATTTAACCGGAAACATAACTGGAAATTCAACAATAGGCGGCTCTTTGACGATAAACGGAAACGGAACAAGTTATTCGTTCCCTACCACCAGAGGTACAAGCGGTCAAGTGCTTTCCACGAACGGCACTGGTGGAACTAATTGGATTTCTACCGGTTCAACAAGCTGGAATTTAACAGGTAATGCTGGCACCACCTCAGGAACAAATTTCATTGGAACAACCGATGATAAGGCGCTTATCTTTAAAGTAAATAATCAAAAAGCTGGTGAAGTAAGCTCTGGCAGCAATACTTCTTTTGGTTATCAAACCTTAACATCCACCACTTCATTTGGTGTTGGTAATGCGGCAGTAGGTTATCAGGCATTATTAAACAACACCGATGGGTATAACAATACTGCCTATGGTTACTATCCCTTGCTTTCAAACACCACCGGTACCGATAATACTGCAATTGGCAATCGTGCATTATATGGTAATATTGATGGTTATAACAACACTGCAATTGGTGAAAGGGCTTTATACAGTATTACTTCCGGATATAATAATACCGCGATTGGTTATGGTGCCGGATTAGCCGCAACAGGAAGTAATTCAACGAGTTCAGCTTCTGTTTATTTGGGTGCATCAACGAAGGCAAAAGCCGATGGAGCTTCAAACGAAATAGTGATAGGGTATAATGCAACCGGAAATGGCGGCAACAGTACGACCATAGGTTATAATATCTCATCTGTTTACATAGCCGGAATATATGGCGTTACATCAACTTCTGGCTCTGCTGTTTACATTAATTCTTCCGGAAAATTGGGAACGACTACTTCATCAGCCAGATTCAAAAAAGATATTCAGGATATGGGAGCAGTTAGTGATGTATTAATGAAATTACGTCCTGTAACATTTGTTTATAAAGACGAAGTTGCCGATGGTGACAAGTCAACTCAGTATGGTTTGATAGCCGAAGAAGTTGCAAAAATAGAACCCAATCTGGTTGCCAATGACAAAGATGGAAATCCATTTACAGTATATTACAATAGAGTGAATGCAATGCTTCTGAATGAAGTCCAAAAACAACATTCTACAATTGAAAATCAGGGCGAACTTATCAAACAGCTTCAAAATGAAATGACAAATGTAAAGAAGGAATTGGCAAATTCACAAGATTTAAATAAAGCTATGCTTGAAAAATTCATGAAATTGTACGAAATTAGTCTTGCAACTAAATAAATAATTGAATATGAGAATAATAGCAATTATACCAGTAGCATTTTTATTGCTTATCCAAATGCGAACCCTTGCCCAAAACGTTGGCATTAACGACGATGGCAGCCAGCCCAACAACTCGGCAATGTTGGATGTAAAATCCACGAATAAAGGTATTTTAATACCACGGCTTACAGAAACAGCACGCAATGCCATTGTAAATCCGGCAGATGGTTTGTTGATTTATCAAACCAACGGGATTTATGGTTTTTACTTTTATAAAAGCGATTTAATGGCCTGGATTCCGCTTTTAAAAAATCAGGAATCCGACCCGTATTTTAACGCCACTTTTGATTTAAGCGGTGTATCAACAGGCGATTTGCTGAAATTTGACGGAACAAAATATATAAAGTTTACCCCAAATTACTTAACATCGTACACCGAAACCGACCCGGTTTTTGGAGTATGGAATAAATCAACTGGAATTTCTATTACCAAAAGTCAAATTTCCGATTTCCCAACAAATGCCACCACCACCACTAACGGTTTTATGAGCAGTGCAGATAAAACAAAATTAGATGCTCAGGCAACAGGCACTGCAACTGGCCAGATGCTATACTGGAACGGTACATCATGGTCAACAGTTGCAGCAGGATTAAATGGTCAGGTATTAAAATATAAAAACGGTGTACCCACATGGGTTGATGGAAACATAAATGATTTATCAATTGGCGATAGTTATCAAGGTGGAATTATTGCCTACATACTGCAATCCGGCGACCCTGGTTATGATGCAAATGTTCGGCACGGCATAATTGCAGCACCTACCGACCAGAGTTCCGGTTGTGAATGGGGGTGTTTCAATACTGACACCCCCGGAGCTGCAGGCACTGCTTTGGGAACCGGCGCACTGAATACATTGGTAATTGTAGAAGCTTGCTTCAACATGGGTTTATCTGGTCCTGCCGCCTTCTTATGCAATGATTTGGTATTGAATGGATTTTCCGACTGGTATTTGCCAAGTAAAGATGAACTTAACAAACTTTATTTAAACAGAACCGCCATTGGCGGTTTTACGGGCAGCAACTATTGGAGTTCATCTGAGTACAGTTCTGTTACCGTCTGGCAGCAGTCATTTAACAATGGCTTACAGGGCTACTACGATAAGCATAGCACCAATCGTGTTCGTGCGGTTCGGTCTTTTTAATTTTTTCAATAAAAATAAATTTTAAAAATACTATGTAAATAACATATTATGAAATATTTACTAATTTCCTCTATTGCTTTTTTAATGCTTTTTCAAATACGCACCCTTGCGCAAAACGTGGGCATTGACGACGATGGCAGCCAACCCAACAGCAGTGCCATGCTTGATATCAATTCCTCAACAAAAGGGTTCCTCATTCCCCGCCTTACGCAGGCACAACGCCTCGCAATTGTTCAAAAAAAATATTGTGTTTCCAAACGAAATTATACTTATCTTGCAAGGAGGTATAACAGGCTTGCCTGCTGTCCAGGCTACACCTCTTATGCAGAACAAAAGTCAGGTATCCTAAAGTATTTCTTGATAAAACAAAACCATGAAAAAAACAAAACTTTTAACTTTCACATTATCATTAATGCTTAGCGTTAATGCGTATTCGCAAAACATAGGAATCAATGATACTGGCAGCCAGCCCAACAACTCTGCTATGCTGGACGTCCAATCACCCAATAAAGGAATTCTGATTCCACGGATGACACAAACAGAACGCAATGCCATAACATCACCTGCAACAGGTTTGATGGTTTTTCAAACCGATGGTATTAAAGGTTACTATTTTTATGAAACTACCTGGAAATTAGTTGGTGGCAATAGCCCATGGACAGCATCGGGCAGCGACATTACTTACAATACCGGTAAAGTGGGTATTGGTACTTCATCCGTTAACAATAAATTGGAAATCCGTGCAAGTGAAAACGAAGGCATAACCATTGGAAATCTGTATGATGCAATGGGATTCAACGGAGGCTCCTACAATTTAAAGTTTTATGGTTTTAGCGAAAACTATACAAGTTCAATTGCGGCCAAAATAACTGCCGACAGGACCGACAGATGGGGTGGTGAATGGAAGAGACAAGGAACCTCTTTGG
>JBAXWR010000447.1:0-4389 GCA_037128295.1 Mariniphaga sp. | reverse complement strand
GAGCTGATGGCTACCGTCCCCACTGTATTGTTGCCGTTCACGGGCCATCCCATCCACAATTGTATCCTGGGCACAATTGTACAAAGTATTTATAGTGGCATCGAACAAACGCTGCAGGATTTTATCGTTGGTGAAAATTTCCGGAGTGTGTTTCCAAGGAAACATCCTTCTTCGTATAGCAATGTTTTTGAGCGTTACAGGCCGATTATAATTCCGGATATGGAATTGTACCCATCGATAACTCTCAAAATCAAAAGTTTCAAAGTTATTTTCGCCCTCCTTGCAAATAAACCGTGTCCAGGAATGAAAATGAGAATTAATAAATACCGGACCGCCAGGCTTATGAGCCTCATGCACAAGCATTTCTATAATAGTTCCTTCGGGTGCTTCAATTGTAAAAACAGGCCAACCAACCATTTGTTCCTTACATTCAAAGGTTAAAACGGCTGCCCAATCTTTCCTGACTTCAACCTTATACTTACCGTTGTCAATTTCTACCGCAGGTTTCCCCCACTCAAAATCAAAAGAATCAGGTGTAATTGATTCAAAATAGTCTTCAGCAGGTTGTTTCCAATTAACCCACGCAGCCTCACGAAGTGTAAAACCCTCAATGATTGTTTCTTTCATTAACGGGACAGATCGTTCGCGCAAGGAACAAATATCCCTGTTTCCCGAGATTTCCCACAAATACTCGGGGGTGCCATTGCATACTGATGGCTCATCTCCACGGGAACTATAAACTTTTGAAGTCACCCATTTTTTGTTGGGAGCAAACCCTGGCATATCCCACCCATATGGGTATAAGCGTGCATCAAACTCTTCCTGAAATGACCTCAGGAACCAGCGCTTGTAATTCCCTGGTCGCCAACTACGGGCAAGGCATGATTGCCAGGTATCGTCAGATACAATTTGGGAAGCTGAACCATCGGGCATTTCAAGATTAAGTTTAAAAATGAATCCAGGCTTGCCCATTGGTGATGTCCCATCCCCATGGCCAAAATACAAGACAGTACACGCGATCACATTTTCACCGGGTGAAAGATAACCCGACAAATCCAGCGGGTCGGCCTCCATCCATCGTGGATCGCACGGTGCCGGCCCCCATTGCACCCGTTTTCCGTTGATTGTCAATTTATACCTGCTGTCGGCCAGAATATAACCGGAGGCCTTTTTAGGGGCAACTCCGATTGTTATTGTTTTCCGAAAAAGTATAACCGTATTGGCCAAACATCTTCCCATGGGATACCAAATCCATCGGGCAGGAGATAAATCAATCGGATTCAGAATCGATAGATTGTCAGGTGATAAAGGAACCGGAACCAATAATTTTGCTTTTTCTTTAGCAGTGGAATCACTCTTTACCTTTTCGGATATCAAAATTCCACCACCTGACAGTGCCGTTGTTTTAATGAAATTCCTCCTGGAAAATAAATTAGTATCACCCATGGTTGAAATAATTCAAGTTGAAATAATTTATGAATGTAATGAAAACATTTAACTGTCCTATTTTTTTGAAAACAAAAATAAATCTAGTTCTTCAATTTTATGATTGCAACTGAGAAGGGTTGTAATTTTAGGATACTTCCAACCAATGGCTCCTGATGTGGTGGATTTTCCTTTGTGATGATGTCAACATTACTCACCTGAGCGTTGATTGCTTCCGCCGGCAACTGGATTTGCGTTTCTTCATTTTTCTTATTGATTAACAGTATTTTACGGCCATCCTTTGTTTTGAATCCCTGGGCTGAAACTGCAGCGTTGGCAAAATCAGTTTTTACAAGAAGATCACCGGGTCCAAAATTGTCCTTCAGAAGTTTTAATACCCAAAATCTTGCATTTGGCTTTCCATTTTCCCAATTCATCATACTAACGTCCGGGAATTGGGTAGGATATCCAACCAGTTGTGATTCGCCTGCTGCATCAATTCCGATCTTTGTCAGCTCAAGAAAAATGTGGGCATACATCGCACCTGCCAGGTTCCAATAATTCTCTGCAATAGGGCCGGATACTTCCGGAGAACGGAGGATAACCCCAATTTCGTTGATTGTCGTAAAAGTATGAGGAGCTAGCCTTTTTCTTATATTTTCGATATAGCGGACTTTATCTAAAAATGCATCCGCTTTTTCGAAGAATGTATATTGATAAAATTCAAGAGGTTGCGCTTCAAGTGAAGGTGAAGAATAATGGTGATAGGAAATACCTTCCAGGGTAATACCTGGCTTATGATTTTTCAAGTTAAGAAAATATTCAAAATATTCCGGATTCCGGACATTGGCAAGTGATAAACCGATGAATTTTGTTTCAGGTGAGACCTTCTTCATTTCGGCAACAATGGCATCATACATTTTTGTGTACAGCTTTGGGGAGACGTTATGTTCGAGATCCGGTTCGTTGAGAACTTCCCAAAACGGTATCTTATAAAAGTGACCTGACTTGTGAAATTTACCCAGTTCATCGGTAAACCCCCCTTTAACATACCAGCTCAACAGCCTTGCAAAATATTCGGCTACCTCTTTCATGGTGGTGTCCCTGAGCTGAGTTCCCTGATTGTAGCTCCAACAGGTTTTGTATGGATCGGCGGGATACTTTACAACCGAATCGGTTTTCCACATCCAGGCAGGAGTAGTACTGAAATTAATGACGACTGAATGGCCTTCTGTAGCTTTCATAAAAGCCTGCATCGTACTGTCCAAATAGGTGAAATTCCAGAAGGTTTTATCTTTTGTGGGTGGTTCAAGCTCGGCAACAGCCATTTTAGGATAAGGAAACCAGGGAACATATCGCACATAATCGGCCCCCAATTCTTTAAGAGCCTTAAAGGTGGCCACATGAATTGATGAACCAGGTCTCACCATCGGGTTTTCAACCAACTGTAAGGTAGGAGTAGTTTTGGAGACCGTAATTGTTTTTTTCCAATCAACAGTAACAGCATTAACCTTATTCTGAGCTGAAAGATTTGAATTAAACATAAGAGCAATTGCACAAATAATCAGGAACCGGATTGTATTGAATATGAGTCTATTTCCCATTTCTTTAAATGTTAATATTGATGGATATTGTGATTAGTAAATAAAAGTTGTTATAGCTATAACCTGTTCGGGATGATAATAGTAAGTCTTTACTGATAAGTAGTTTTTGGGGAAAACGACTTATTGAAAGAATAGATGACTATAAATCTATATTATTGATATATAGATACTTACTTGAATATGCGAATAATTAAGCAACAGATGTTTGATAACCCCTGCTATTGAAAAGCAAGGATTATCAAACAAAAGAAATACTAAATTATTTATAACCAGGATTTTGGGTAAGATCCTTATTGACTAAAATTTCAGATGCAGGAATTGGGAACAATGTTTCATAAGCCTCAAAAACATAATCGCCTGCTGAGAATGGAATGCCTCCCCTGTTTGTGGTAGGGTTGCTCTTTTCAAATGCACCATGCGCATTTAAGAAAGTGGCCAATTCGGTTGGGCTCATTGTCCGTTTCAAATCGTACCAACGTTGGTTTTCAAATGCCAGTTCAATTCTCCTTTCCTTCAGAACAGCTGTTCTAAAAGAAGTTTTATCAAGACCGGCTAATGGAGCAAGACCTGCCCTTACTCTTATTGGATTTACATAAGCATATCCATCAGCAGGACCAGTTGCCTCATTTGAAGCTTCGGCAAGCATGAGCATTACATCTGCATATCTCAAAACTGGCCAGTTATCGCCAGGCCGATTTACAACGGTATGGGCATGATAAAATTTAGTAATAAAGGGAACAGGAGTCCAGACATTGCTGTTGTTGGTGTACCCTTCGGCCAGTGAAACCGCTTTGCGAAGGTCGCCGGTTTCATAGGCAGCAATAATATCCCGTGTTGGGATGTTCCATCCGCCTCCATTCGCATTTGTAAACTTAATTACTGCTCCGTAAGACTCTCTGGGATAAAAATTATATATAAAACCGCTCCATTCACCGATATCGGTATTGGCCTGATACTGAACTTCGAAAAGAGACTCCGCATTGTTTTTCTGTTGCGGATCGAATACATCTGCGTATTTCGGCATCAAACTATATCCAGTGATTTGCTTCAATGTTGTAATCGCGTCAGCATATTGTTTCTTGGTAAGATATACCTTTCCCAACAATGCCTGGGCTGCACCTTTGCTGATCCTACCTTTTTGAGCTACAGGTATAGCTGCACGGTCGGGAAGAGCGGTAATTGCGGTTTTAAGATCACTTTCAATAAGGGCATAAACATCTGCAACAGGAGATCGTTTATAATCATATGCTTCAGCAGGTGTTGCAATGGGTTCCTTTACAATAATTACATCACCGAAGCCTTGCACCAGTTGAAAATAATAATAGGCACTCATAAATTTACACTGCCCTTCAAAATCCAG
>JBAXWR010000446.1:0-4407 GCA_037128295.1 Mariniphaga sp. | reverse complement strand
TCCGAAACTTTGGCAAATCTTGTTACATGTTCTGCAATCAAAAGTAGAAATGATTGCCAATCAGAAAAATATTACCAACTACCTGATATTGCTGATCTGGCTGATTGTTGGGCTTACGGCACTATTTATTGTACGACACCGGAAACAGATAAACGATGTCAATATGAACCTCGCACGCCGTACAATGGAAATCATTGCCAATGAGACTGATCTATTCAATTCCCATTCGGCACCGTCACAAAATGAGATGAACGGCAATTTAGTTTCACAATTGGACCATTTCCTCCGTTTCGAAAAGGATTACCTCGCCCCCGATCTAACATTGGCAAACCTTGCCGAAAAACTGGGAACAGACACGTCCTATCTCTCGCAGGTCTTTAACGAACAGCACAACATCGGTTTCGACGACTATATCAATGATCTTAGAATAAAAGAGGCCTGCCGGTTGCTGATGGCCACAAACAATAAAAATGTCACAATCGATCATATCCTCTCCAATTCAGGTTTCAGTTCCCGTCCACTTTTTTATAGCACTTTCAAAAAGTTTGTAGGAGTGACACCCGATGTCTTTAAAAAAATGACCCAATGGGAAAATTGACCTGCATTTTTGGCTTAACAAGATGTTGGTCCTCCGGACATTCACAATGAAAACAGGATTTTAAGCTTCATAACATTAATTCACATTACGATGAAAAAAACAATTGCCCTTTTATTTGCACTGGCACTTTTTGCCGGAGTTTTTACCCAAAATTCAAAAGCCCAGGTAACAGTAACCGGTTCTGCCGGCAGTGCTGACGGGATCTACACCACACTAAAACTCGCTTTTGATGCGCTGAATGTGGTGACAAAAACACAGACAGGCAAATCGATTGTTGTCACCATTACGGCAAATACAACCGAAACAGCTGCAGCAGTATTGAACCCTTCGCAAATAGGTGTTTGGACTTCGCTTACCGTTTACCCCACAAGTACAGGCCTTTCTATCAGTGGTGATTTGGCAACTCCGCTCATTGATTTGAACGGTGCCGATAATGTCACCATCGATGGAAGGGTAAACCAAGTGGGCGTAAAAGACCTCGTTATTTCCAATACTAGTATTTCTTCTACACCAGGTACTTCCACTATCCGTTTTATCAATGATGCCTCGAACAATACGGTAAAGTATTGCGTACTTAAAGGCTCGGAAACAGCATCAACGGGCGGAATATTATTCTTCTCCACCGCCACACTTACAGGTAACGATAACAATACGGTTGACAACAATGATATCACGAGTTGTGATGATACCAAACGTCCGGTTAATGCTGTCTATTCTTATGGGACATCTGCTATTGAAAACAGCTGCATTACTATAAGTAATAATTATATTTACGATTTTCTGAACCGGGGAATAGCTTCGTTTGGCATCAACCTATCCTCATTTACTACTGCTTGTACAATAAGCGGTAATAGTTTTTATGAAACAACCTCATTTGTTCCAACGGCAACTGTAATCTATTATGCTATTTATGTTAATAATACTTCCGGAATAAACTATACGGTTTCCAATAATTACATTGGTGGCAGTGCCGCTTCATGTGGCGGAGTGAACGCCTGGACGAAAACCAATGCTTTCAGCAACACATTTTACGGTATTTACCTGAATGTAGGAACAGCTACTTCCAGCAATATGCAAGGCAATACAATTGCTAATTTTGACTATTCAAATAGCACAAGCACTTCTTGGTACGGAATATCTGCTATGGGAAGTGTAAATATAGGAACCACTACGGGCAATCTTATCGGGAATGCCTCCACAACAGGTTCTATTAAATATTCTTGCAGTGCGACAGGTGGGAATTTTTATGGAATATATCTTAATACTTTCATGGGGACTGCACAAAACAATACTATTGCTTCCGTTACGGTGAGCAGTACCGATCAGACTTTGGCAAACAATCTTTATGGCGTATATGTGGGAGGGACTTCTCCCATTACTGTCAGCAATAACACCATCGGCGGTACAACGGTAGCGAACAGTATAAATACATCCTCTGCTTCAACAGGCAATGCCCAAACTGTTTATGGAATATTTAGTGCGGCTACAGGCGCGGTAACTATTTCGGGCAATACGATAGCCAATTTAACGAATGGAACTACAAATATAGCAACCACTACTTACGGTTTGATAGATGGAATTTATGTTAGCAACGGCTCAAATGTTATCACCAACAATGTTGTGCGCGATTTGACCATAGCAAATGCAAATAATTCTACAATCGAAACGACATCAGTTGCTGGAATTGTCTTTAATCAAGGCATTGCAGGAAAAGTTCAAACCATCGCGGGAAATAACATTTATAATTTATCGAATACCTACGCATCCTTTACTGGTTATGTTACAGGTATTTATTATGCCGGTTCTATAACACCGGCTACTGTATCCGGTAATTTGATACATAGTTTATCCGTAACAGGCGCAAGTAGTACGACGGCTTCACTTAATGGAATTTATATATGGTTGGGCACTGCAACTTATGCCAATAATATTATCAACCTGGGAGGCAATACATCAACTACTATTTATGGTATTTATGAACTCGGATCCCCTGGCAATAATAACAACATATATTTCAACACGTTATATATCGGTGGAACACCTACCTCCGGGACAAATCAATCATACTGTTTATTTAGTAGAAATGCTACAAATACCCGCGATTTCAGAAATAATATTTTCAGCAATGTCCGTTCAAATGGAGGTTTGGCAAGCGGAAAACATTTTGCTGCTTATTTATTATATACTGTTAACACCAATTTAACTATGCAGAATAACGACTATTATGTTAGTGGTATAGGTGGAATGTTGGGATGCCATACAGTGGGAACATATAATCCTGCCAATGACATATCAACCATAGCAGCTTGGAAAACAGCAACAGGGCAAGATGCCAATAGTTTGACAATTATCCCATCGTTTGCAGCGGCAGGGGGAACCACAGCACTGAATTATTATCCTTCCGCAAGCTTACCAGGCGTTGCCGGAACAGGTGTGTTGGCCGATTATAGCAATTATTCAAGGTCAGTAAGCCCCAAAATGGGAGCTGTGGAATTTGCTTCTGCACCGGTTTCCAGCGGCAATACGGTTGATGTGTATAATGGCATTACACTGCTGGCTTCTTATTTGAACATCCACGATGCTTTTGATAAGATTAACGACGGAACGCATACCGGAAGCATTATGATAAAGTTAAACGCCAGTCAGGTACTTTCTGCTTCGGCTGTATTGAATTTAAGCGGAATGGGAAGCGCAAGCTATACTGATGTTATCTTGTATCCCACCACGACTGGAATAGCCATCAGCGGCAACGGAAATTTTACAGAACCACTGATAGATTTGAACGGCGCCGACAATGTGGTGATTGATGGCAGGGTGAATGCCACGGGTTCCACAAAATCGCTGACCATTAGCAATCCAAGCATTTCGGCAGCCACCATTCGCTTCATCAACGATGCTGTGGGCAATACCGTAAAATACTGCACCATTAAAGGTTCATCCACCGACCCCTATGGCGGAATTCTGTTCTTCGGTACAACGAACGGGACAATCGGAAACGATGGTAATACAATTGACAATAACGATATTACCAATGCGATGGATGCCAACCGACCGATTAATGCAGTCTTTTCTTTAGGAACCGGTACTGGTAACGAAAACAGCAAAAATACGATAAGCAATAACAATATCTATGATTTCTTGAACCGGGGAATTGCTTCGTTTGGCATCAACCTTTCAAGCAACACGACTGCATGGAGCATCAGCGGCAATAGCTTCTACGAAACCACTTCGTTTGTGCCAACTGCATCAGTGGCTTATTCGGTGATAAATATTAGTAACACTACAAATGGTCAAAATTTTACCGTATCGAACAACTTTATTGGCGGAAAAGCTGCCTCCTGCGGGGGTACTGCCTGGACTAAGTATAATGCGTACGACAATGTATTTTATGGCATTTCTCTTAATGTGGGTACAGCTATTGCCAGCAATGTGCAAGGCAATACAATTAAAAACATTGCCTATTCAAATTCAACAGGACCAACTTGGGTGGGAATATATGTAACCGCCGGTATTGTAAATATTGGGACTTTGGCTGGCAACACGATTGGTGCTGCCACCGGAAACGGTTCAATTACCTACACGAGCGGCTACTCCGGTTCATCTCTTTCTGCAATGTATATAGATTCACAAGTAATTGCACAGAACAATAACATAGGCTCTATTACGGTCGCCAATACAAATAGTACTTACAATACAAACTTTTATGGAATATATATTTATTATACTTCCACCGTCATAAATATTAAGAATAATGTTATCGGCAGCACCGATGCAGGAACAACAAATAGTATTTATGCCAGCTCGGCATC
>JBAXWR010000445.1:0-4426 GCA_037128295.1 Mariniphaga sp. | reverse complement strand
CGTTTTCTCAACTTTGAGAACGGCTTCAACATAAGTTACCTGTGGTAAACCCATCTTTTCGGCCACCTGCGGACCTACCTGTGCAGTATCCCCATCAATCGCCTGACGACCTGCGATAATCAGGTCAAATTCACCCATCTCCCTGATGGCCTGTGACAAGGCATACGATGTTGCCAATGTATCAGAACCGGCAAAAGCGCGGTCTGTCAACAATACGCCACCATCTGCCCCACGGTACAAACCTTCCCTGATAATTTCAGCGGCACGGCCTGGACCCATGGTTAAAACTGTAACAGTGGTACCTGGATTCTCGTCTTTTAAGCGCAGCGCAAGCTCCAACGCATTGAGATCTTCAGGATTGAAAATTGCAGGTAACGCAGCCCTATTCACAGTTCCATCTGCTTTCATGGCATCTTTCCCAACATTTCGTGTGTCGGGAACCTGCTTTGCAAGTACAATAATTCTTAAACCCTTCATAATTATTCTATAATGATTTTGAATCTTTCGGACGGCAAATATAAAACTTCAATCTCTTCTGAACAACTTTTACAAGCATCGGGGAAAGGCCAATTATTAGCAAAAAAAGCTCCTTACAAGAAAATAAGGCACTTACACGTGTGGAAGTCAAACATTACAAGGCATTAGAACAAAAATAAAAATCGGTCGAAAACAAAATCAGGCATATTGACCGTTATAATTTAGAATGATTATTGAGAAAAAATATCCTTTTTTTGGTGAAATCGGATTCCAGACTGAAAGTATTAACCCTTCCCATTTACCAATGAGAGCGTTTTTGTACTACCACCTTTTGGCTGAAAGTCATTTTGTCAATGTTGCATTACTGCATCCTTACTGAAAAAGATAATGAACTGACCTCCTTTTTCGATGCTATCGAATACTGCAGAGACGAATATGAAGAACCCGGCTACATTACCCCAGCCAACGAACTAAACAGCCTGATCGAGTATTACAAAACACAGGTTAAAACAAATGCTACTCGGAGTAAAGCAGGTGAAGAAGTCGATTAGGAAGCACCGATAACACCAGACTCTTGATGTGATAATGGTACTATTCAAAGCAGAAAAGATGAGCATATTAAATGGAAATAAAACAAGTTGCTCATCTTTTGTTTTGGAAGAAATTGTATATCTTTCGCAAGTTTTGTATAATGCTGAAATAAATTGATCTGTTTACGGATATTGAAACGATAGGCATATTAAAATTCAAGATTATATTATGGTTAAAATTCAAGATTATATAAATGACCGAAATAAATATGAGGTCGACACTACTTATCAAAGACCTATAAACGCTTGGTCTAATGAAGATAATCAATGCTTTATTGATACTATTTTACGTGGGGAACCTATTCCAATGTTTTTTCTTAATTATCTGACGAAAGAAAAAATTTATTACATTGTTGATGGACAGCAACGTTTAAACTGTATCACTAAATTTTATGACAATGACATAAAATTGAATGGAAAATTCTCTGGTAATATAAATCATGGTAAAACCTTTAATAAATCCAACCCCTTAGACGATGACCAAAAATATAATTTTCTAAATTACAAACTCAATTTTCACATTTTAGAAGACTATGATGATGAAAGAGTACGCTTGATTTTTTCTCGGCTTCAAAGGGGTAAGGCACTTCAACTTGGTGAATGTTTAAATGCCAAACCTGGAAAGATAGTCGAGTGTATGCGAGAATTAGCAGATCACCCGTTTTTAAAAAAATCAATTGGAGTTGCAAAAAATAGATACGGAGTATATCCTGATGCAGCAAGAATTTTATTTTATGAGAAGCATGGCGCCAGACAATGTGGTACAGAAGAATTGTATAAATTTTTTGATGACTACAAAGACCTTGATAAAAACAGTAAAGAACAAAAATATGCTAAAACAATCTTAAATTTTCTCGAAAAATGTTTTCCAGCGGATCCTGGCGATTACAAATATATTGGAAAACATGCTTGGGTTCTGGCTATTTATTCTATGATAAGAGATATTAAATCAACTTATTCACTAACAAATAAAGAACAAATTATAAAAGAATTTATTGAGAATTTTCATGGCAAAGTTTATAGTGAAGCTTTTCGAAGTTCTAATCAGAACTTGAATTATCAACATTTTTATGATAATGTACGAGGAGGTTGGTCTGAGGCTATCATTAAAAAGAGACGCAATATTTTAAAAGATGAATTCTTGAAAAAAAACAATTTGCCTAAATTAGATGGTAAACGACAAATAACAGACGAAGAAAAAATTTCAGCTTACTCGAAAAAACCATTTTGCACAGGTTGCATGCGAAAATTTAAGGATTACAAAGAAGCTGAATATCATCATGTTGAGAGATATTCAGATGGTGGAGCCACAGAGCTGAATAATATTATTGTTCTATGTCCAAAGTGCCACGACAAAATACATAGTGGAATTGAAATAGAAAAAACTAGTGAAGAAGAACCAGAGCAATTAATTACAACGAAAAGCAAAGGGGTTACAACAGAGAAAATTGAAAGAGAATCAAAAATCGAAATACAAACTACAGAAATATTTCCTGTGATTACTTTTCCTCCTTCTGATTTAAAAATAAAATTAAATAGTGTTGTTAAAATAAAATATCTAAATAAGGAAAAGGAAATAAGCATACAATTAGTTGAATACCACGCATTAGGTCTCGAGTCAAATAATGGAATACAAAAAATAAACATAAATTCACCTTTTGCGCTTTCAATTATTGGAAAGACTTTAAGAGACAAAGTGGAAATTAATAACACAAATAATTTAATTGAAATCTTAGAAATAGTGAACTAAAACCAACCATTAATAGACATTGGCAAGTCGCTCAAAAAGCCCTTGTACAAACCTAAACTTGACAAAGAATATGTCTGCACCAGCGCGGTAGCCCGTGATAATGTAGCAAATTGAAAGTAAAATGACAGAAAACAAAGAACTCGATTTTAATAAAGCACGATTTCAAATCGCATGTCCCAAAAACTTTCATCTGATCAATTGTCGGGTTTTTCCTGATCCCACTCGTTTGTAACGAGGGGTTAGTTGTCAGTCGTTTGTAACGATAAAACAAAATTTATTGTGATCATAAACAGGACACAATAATGTATCTGAGTAGAAACCAGTGGATTTATAGAATTAAAAAATCTTAAACAGCAAAACTAAACTGACTGTAGCTTTTATTATTTTTGTAAAAACGAATAAATATGACAGATGCATCATTATATACTAAGATTTCAACACTTCCTCAGTCAATTCAAAAGGAAGTAATTGATTATATGGAGTTTCTGATTCAAAAACATAAACACCCGAGCACCAAAATTCACCCCAAAGCTGGATGTATGAAGGGGATTTTTAGAATGAACCCTGATTTTAATGAACCACTGGGTGATTTTAAGGAATATTTGGAATGAGGATTCTTATAGATACACTAGCCTTTATATGGTTCGTTGAGAACGACAAGCAACTTCCATCCAAATAAAAAGCTCCTCCATTCGGAAGAGCATTTTTATAATACATTATGAATTAATCAATTACGCTTGGCCTGTAGGCCCACCAAAAGTCATTGGCAAAACACCTTCGTTTCCACCATGGATATGGATCGGACCATACAACGCTTCAAACTTGAGGATGTTTTCCTGCAAAGCCATCATCAACCGCTTGGCATGTTCGGGTGTCAGGATAATCCTTGACTTTACATTGGCCTTGGGAATACCCGGCATAATCCAAACAAAGTCCTTCGCGAACCCACAACCTTTCTCGTTTGTCAGGATGGATTAGTTGACGTTGTTTGCAACAATAAGTACATCCATTTCCCGTCTGTTAGGTCGAAAGACGACTATCTGATATTGAATATTCATTAAGATTATTTACCTTTGATTAAAATTGGCAGGATGAGAATTGATAAAATAAAAGTATTAAAAGATTTGAGCGTACTGTTAAAGTCAAGATTTGCTGATGACTTAACGGATGTTGTACTTTTTGGTTCTCAGCTTGATGGGCAAACCCATAAAGATTCGGACTATGATATTTTAATAATACTTAAGCAAAAAGCTGACTGGAAAATTGAAAGGGAGATTTCTGATCTGTGTTATGAAGTGGATTTGAAATATAACATAATTACAGATACTCATATTATTGGAGAATCTGAGTTGAACACACTTAGGGGAAAACAACCAATATTTGTTAATGCAATAGCAAATGGCATACATGCATGATTGACGAAAAAGATAGACAAGGAATTTATCGCAACTAAAAAACTTGATCCTCAATTTGGTAAAATCCTTCGTAATGCATTTCATAACATGACAAAAGGTGATTACGATGCGTTTATCGACTTTAACAAGAAGGAAGTTGATTTGATGTTAGTTGAAATGACCGATTTTATAAATGAGATAAAGAAATTATTACA
>JBAXWR010000444.1:0-4478 GCA_037128295.1 Mariniphaga sp. | reverse complement strand
CCCGTGGAGAGCTTCGCTATGGCGACCATGCAGAATTTACGCTACTTGAACGAAAGAACCGATCAGAAAAGCTTGATGGCTGTATATTATTTGCGACACTCGAACCATGTGCCCCCGGTTCAAGGCGCCATCCCAAACTGGGCTGTTCTGAACGAATTGTCAATGCCAGGATCAAAGAGGTTTGGATCGGAATTGAAGACCCCGATCCGACGGTTGACCGAAAAGGGATAAAGTATCTGGAAGAAAATGGGGTTGCTGTTCATATTTTTGACAGGGACCTTCAGCAACAAATTGAAGATGCCAATGCCGATTTTCTGAAGCAGGCCAATGAGCGAAAAGAAGAAGTTGAAAGGAGAGATATTGTTTTGACGGTATTGGAGAATGCTGAAACAAGAGCCGATTATACAGATATGTCGATCAGTGCATTAGATAAATATCGGGATAAAATAGGAATGAAATCTGACATACATTCGGAAGAATTTAAAAGAAAACTCTGGAGAAAAGGAGTCCTTCAAAAAGCAGACAATGTTTTTACTCCATCAGGTTTAGGTTTACTGTTGTTTGGTAATTCACCCGAGGACTTTCATCCTCAATCCATCTTAAAAGCAACGGTTCGTTATCCGGGAGGTAAAACTGAGATCAAGGATTTTAAAGGTCCAATTGTTGATATTCCCAATTTGGTTGAAGAGTGGTGGTATAAGGTTATGCCTCACAGCATAGATCGTTCTTCCAGTGAACGTCAGCGCATATCGGAGTTTCCCTACTTACCCATTCGTGAGGCAATAACCAATGCTATTGTCCATCGAGATTACGATATCCTTGGAGCTTCTATTCATTTAGATATTACACCGGGTTTTATTACCATCAAGAGCCCGGGAAGTCCAGTCTCTCCATTGACTGTAAAGGATTTAAATCAATTCAACGCACCAAGTTTGAGCCGTAATCCTGTTCTCTTTTCGGTTTTTGCAGAATTGGGCATGGTTGAAAGAAGAGGTTTCGGAATGGAAACATGGGGATCACTCCCTAAAGAATTTAATTTGCCAATTCCCGAATACCAATTTAATGCCCCATTTCTTCAAATCCAGTTTGCTACGAGCCTTGAGAGCAAGAAGAGCTTGTTAGATGAAGATATACGAAATAAATTGACGGATGAGGAATTTGCCGGATATGAGTTCGTAAAAGGACGTAAAGAAGTCTCCAGAAAAGAATATGAAGAACATTTTGGATATAATGAAAGAAAAGCAAACAGGCATTTAAACAAGCTAATTGAGATTGGTTTGATTGGAGATAATGGTAAAGGAAAAACTTCTCCGAACTATAGATATGTATATAATGATTAAGTTGAGCTTCGACAGATACTTCGACATGATGACGAAGTTGATAATAGAATGGAAGCTGTTTGTGATTAACTTCGACAAACTCATAGTCATAGTGTCGAAGTTGATGAATATGTTCTTGAAAAAAGGATTGACCATTTTATTAAGAAATTATCTGGACAAATATCTGGACATCATGTCCAGATTAATAACAGTTTTCATGCTGCGGATGATAAATCTGGACATGAAGGATAAATCGATGTCCAGATTCAGGATATTACAATAAAAGAAAGGATTCGGGAAGGAGATTCTGGAATTATTGATAGATTGGTGAAGGTAGTACTAATATTACAGATCAAGCAGATAAAAAACATCATGATCATAGGCATAATCATGATGTTCATGCTTAAGCTTTTAAGGGTATAAATGCAGTAATGCATGGAAATATTTTATTGAATAGTTGAATGTGAATCTGAATTATAAACTAATTGTAAATATCTAATGAAACGACTTAATTCCGTACAAATCCAAAACTTCAAAATATTCAATCAACTGGTAACCATTCCTGTAGAGCAAAAAAACGTTCTAGTTTGGGGTGTAAATGGTAGTGGCAAATCCTCTCTTTATTGGTCCCTCTATACCTTTTTACAATGCAGTGACAAAGCAGTTGATGAGGAAAAGAAGTATTTCAATAAAGGAGATGAAAGCTTGCACAACATCCATGCTCCGGCAGAATTGGAATCATTTATAAAATTAGGGTTTAAAGAACCTGGTGGAGAAGAGCAGATCTTTGAACTAAGTTCAACTAAAGACGAAACAAAAGGAGAGCTAATCCCATCGGTCAATTCAGGTAGTGAGTTTATTACGCATCGACTGTTACTCAATTTTTACAATTATCGAAACTCCCAACAAATTGATTTATTCCCTATTTTTTACCGTGATATTTTCCCTTATTTCAATACTCCCAAGGGCAACAGTTTCCAATCAATACTAAGTAATATTGAAAAGTATTTAAAAATTGAGAGTAATAAGAAGTTAGATGAATGGGTTAAAGAATTTAATGATGGGATTGAAGATTTGATATTTTCAATTAGAAACGGCGATGCAAGTAAATTCTATAATCAAAATCTATCTTATAAGGGTGAGAGAATTGACATAAATGTTCATTTTTCTGAATTACTGGAGATTAAGGGGAAAAATGGTAAGAAAGAAAACAGAAATATAAAAGAACCTGTTATTCGGCTACAGGCTAAGCTTCAACCTAATGGCAATCCGGAAACAGAAATACAGCGTCCGCAATCATTTTTTAATGAAGCCCGAATTAATGCAATCGCTCTTGCTATCCGTTTTGTTTTGATGGAAAACCGACCACCAGTTACCACTGTGAGGTTTTTGGTGCTCGACGATTTACTAATCAGTCTTGACATGCAAAACCGTGTAAAGATCATAAAACTTATCCTCAATAAATTTGCAGAAAAATACCAGTTATTCATTTTTACTCATGACAAAGGATTTTATCGCGAAGTATTACGCCAAATTGAGTCTCAGAAGCAGGATTGGCAAGTAATGCAATTTTCCGAGCCCAAAGGGATTGGCCAAAATCCGATAATTAAATATGAGGATGAAAGTTTTATGTTCATGGCAGAATCATCCTTTCTCCGAGGTGATTTTGAGGCATGCGCTTTACATTTGAGAAAAGAAACTGAAGCTATACTGGTGAAATTTCTTGATCCCAAAATGGATATGTTTTGGAAACGACTTGAATGGCAAGAATTATCACATTTTCTTTCTTCTGCGAAGAAAAAGTTCTTTACAAAACAGCTTGGAGCATTTCAGCGTCTGATAGAAAAAGAAATTTCAATTGAGAATCTGGAAAAACTAAAAGGTAGCATTGAAGCTGACCCGTTATTAAGTGCTGATCCACCTAACTTACAACCATTATTATCCTATAAACGAGATGTATTCAATTTTATCATAAATAGAAAAATTGACCTAGCTGAAGGTAATAACGTATTTGATCTATTAGCTGAGATTGATAAAATTAAGGATCGAGTGTTAAATCCTGGAGCACACGCTGGAGAGTCACCCTTTTTTGAAGAAGAAATTGCTGAGGCTATTGAAAAGGTTAAGCTCTTAAAAGTAAAGTTAGATGAGTTGGCTGTGAAAGAGCCAGAGGTCGGAACAGTTTAAAACAATAAATATTAGAGTTATGGCAACAAAAATTCAAATGGGTAACGATGAGTTTATCCTTTACATTCGGAAAACATCAGTTTGTCAAAAAACGAATGATCACCTTGGTCGGGAAATATGGAAATGGTTAAGGGACAAAGGAGCAGTCAAACTATATAATGAAAAACCTCAACCTTGCTATTGGGATCCTGTCGGTCAAAGTATTGATGAGAAAAGATTGCCCCAAGATGCAACTCAATTTGAGTTTGATCGAGTGAAACTGCCGGAATTATTTGATTTTTTGGACAAATTGAAAATCTAATATCATACCCAAACAGCACTTTACTTCAACAATAAGAGGTTTTGTCAATACTGATATTATTTGAGTTCCTTGTCATTGAACAGTAAAGATGTCAATAAGTTAATTGGGAATTTCATTCATTATTCAGTGTAACTTTATTTCGGTAAGCACATCATGGAAACAATAAAAAGTACGATAAATAAATAAATATTATTGTATTCTATTTGTACCGCTACAATATAACATCTTGATTATCATTTAGAATTACTTTCTGTATAGGAAAGTAATAAATTATTGATTATAACTCAATTATTTCAGAACATTCAGTTTTAAATCCTATAAAATGACTCCTATGTTCGAAAACGATGACGAAGACGAAATTGGCACAGATCACAGGGAATTGCCAATATTCAAAAAGGGGAGGGAAATTTACGACCTGGTGTATCAGATTTGTGAACTGATCCCTGACGACAATGAGCAATTGGCATTCGTGAAAAGTGAAATGCTCAGCGATGCGAGGTTATTGACAGTCAAGGTGGCGGGTGCAGAAGCAGGTGGACTGTACGCCATCAAAATGGAAGCGGCTGCCATTATCCGAAAAGCGGCACACGATCTCAAGCTTCAAAACCATTCGTTGGAAATGTTTGGATTTGAGCATGTTGAGTACTTTATGATCGTGCGGGATTTGATTG
>JBAXWR010000443.1:0-4487 GCA_037128295.1 Mariniphaga sp. | reverse complement strand
TTGCGGTCGTCAATTCCGGCGCGAATATCGGAAATATTTAATTGATTTGAAACTTTTTGTGCGTATTCGTTGTACTTTTCACTAATTGGTAAAACAACAACTTGTTCGGGGGTCAGCCACAACGGAAATTTCCCAACAGTATGTTCAATCAGCACAGCACAGAAACGTTCCATTGAACCAAACGGCGCCCTATGGATCATCACCGGGCGATGGCGTTTATCGTCAGCTCCAATGTACTCTAAACCAAAACGTTCAGGCAAATTATAATCAACCTGAATCGTACCTAACTGCCAACTTCTGCCCAATGCGTCCTTGATCATAAAGTCGAGTTTTGGTCCGTAGAAGGCTGCCTCGCCCAATTCGGTCTTGGTTTTCAACCCTTTTTCTGTACATGCCTCAACAATTGCATTTTCAGCCTTTTCCCAGTTTTCGTCCGAGCCAATGTATTTCTCACGGTTGTTCGGATCCCGTAAAGAGATCTGCGCAGAGTATTCTTTAAAATCGAGTGCCTTAAATATGATAAAAATAATGTCGATCACCTTGATAAATTCCTCCTTCAACTGATCGGGACGGCAGAATATATGTGCATCATCCTGGGTAAAGCTCCGTACACGCGTCAAACCATGCAGCTCGCCACTCTGTTCGTAACGATAAACAGTTCCAAACTCAGCCATTCGTACAGGTAAATCCTTGTAAGAACGAGGTTTATATTTATAAATTTCGCAGTGGTGAGGACAGTTCATCGGTTTCAGCATGTACTCCTCGCCTTCATTCGGCGTACGGATGGGTTGAAACGAATCCTTCCCATATTTCTGAAAATGCCCTGAAGTCTTATAGAGTGATACATCCCCAATATGAGGAGTAATAACCTGCTCATATCCAAATTTCCTTTGAACCTTCTTAAGGAATTTTTCCAACTGCTCACGCAGGATAGTCCCTTTGGGCAACCACAAAGGAAGTCCCATCCCCACATTGGGCGAAAAATGGAATAGTTCCATCTCTTTACCAATCTTCCGGTGATCCCGTTTTTTCGCTTCTTCAAGAAGTATAAGATACTCTTCGAGCAATTTTTGTTTGGGGAAAGTAATTCCGTAAACACGGGTCAACATCTTGTTTTTATCGTTTCCGCGCCAGTAAGCACCTGCAATGTTGGTCAGCTTAACAGCCTTGATGAATCCCATATTGGGAAGGTGTGGACCGCGGCAAAGATCGGTAAAATTACCCTGCTGATAAGTTGTAATCGTTCCGTCCTGAAGATCAGTGATCAATTCCAATTTGTATTGGTCACCTTTTTCTGTAAAAAGTGCCAATGCATCCGCTTTCGAGATTTCATTCCTGACAATAGGCGATTTGGTCCTTGCCAGTTCAATGATTTTTTGTTCAATTGCAGCTAAATCCTTATCAGTTAGGACTTTTCCTTCCGGAAGATCTATATCGTAATAAAATCCATTGTCAACAGTAGGGCCAATCCCAAATTTTGTGCCGGGATAGAAAAATTCAATTGCCTCAGCCATCAAATGTGCCGATGAATGCCAGAACGTTTCGCGCCCTTGCAAATCTTCCCACAAATACAATTTAATAGAAGCGTCTTCATTAATCTGACGTGAAAGATCCCTGACCTCACCATTTACAGATATGGCAAGCACCTCTTTGGCCAGACGGCTGCTGATGGCTTCTGCTATTTCAAGACCCGTAATCCCCTTATCAAATTCCCTTACAGAGAGATCCGGAAGTGTGATTTTTATCATTTTCTGTTTTTTTCAAGGGTGCAAAAATAATCATTCTTCAACGGTTCTTCAAAATAATCGGCAAGTTTAATATTGTTATTTTAACAATTCGTCAATAAATTTTCGGTAAGCATCCCGATTTTTAATATTTTTGAGCTATTAATAGACAATATACTTACAATTATGCGAAGGATTATCTTGGTTTTATTCTTGTTATCAAATCTTTACACTACGCTGCTTGCGCAGAAAATCACCCTTGAGGACCTCTTTACCAAACGAACTTTCAGGCAATCGACCGTTACCGGGTTAGCTTCGTCCATCGATGGGTTGAACTATACCACAGTCGAAAATGGTGGTAGGCAAATTGTGAAATACAGTTACAAAACAGGTGAACTGGTCAACAAAGTACTCGATCTTCAGGACCTAAAAAACGATACGCTCCAAACCATCACCGATTATGCTTTTAGTACCGATGAAACTAAGGTGCTGCTGATGACCGATAAGAAAGCCATCTACCGAAGATCATTCACCGCAGTGTATTTTGTGTATAATTTTGTGAAAAAGGAACTTACCAGACTATCAACGGGGCGTCAGCAGGTAGCAACTTTTTCTCCCGACGGCGAGCGTGTGGCTTTCGTACGCGACAACAATATTTTTATCAAGAGCCTCCGGTTTAAAACAGAACGGCAGGCGACTACCGACGGAGAGCGAAACAAAATCCTCAATGGGATTCCTGACTGGGTATATGAAGAGGAATTTGAATTCAACAAGGCTTTTGAATGGTCTCCCGACAGCAAACAAGTAGCCTATATTAAATTTAACGAAGAGGCTGTCCCCACTTATGGTTTTCCGATGTACAAGGGATTAAGCCCAGAACATAAGGAAAACAGCGTTTATCCCGGCGAATATCGTTTCAAATATCCCAAGGCCGGTGAGACAAATTCGATTGTAAGTGTTTGGGTATATGATATAAAAGGAGGGCGAAGTATCAAAATGGATACCGGGACGGAAACGGATATCTACCTTCCCGGAATCAGGTGGAGCTTCAGCGGCAATAACCTTGGAATTATGAAAATGAACAGGTTGCAAAATAAACTTGAATTGCTGTTTGCTAACTCTTACACCGGCGACACCCGATTGATTTACACGGAAAAGAATAAACGTTACATCGAAACCGATTTCCTCGATTACCTTGAATTTATGCCCGATGACAAAAGTTTTGTGATCCTCAGCGAACAGGACGGTTACAAGCACCTTTATCTCTATGACAATGGTGGTGTTAGGATCCGCCAGCTCACGTCTGGAAAATATGATGTGGTGAAATTTTATGGCTTCGAACCTGTTACAAAAATGTTTTACTATCAGGCTGCGGCTATATCTCCCATGCAACGTGAGGTTTACGGTGTTTCTATTGACCTGAAAAAAAGGGTGCTGCTCTCTACTCAAAAAGGGAGCAACGATGCTGACTTTAGCAATGGGTTCAAATATTACATCAATCAATATTCCAGCCTGACCACACCACTTTTGGTAACACTTCATGAAATTTCGGGAAAACAGCTTAGGGTTCTCGAAGACAATACAGCATTAAAGGCTTTGGTTGCCGAAAGGAATATCCCCCAAAAGGAGTTTTTCACTTTTAAAAATTCAGAAGGAACCGAGCTGAACGGTTGGATGATCAAACCCATGAATTTCAATCCGGCCACAAAATATCCGGTCGTCATGACACAATACAGCGGACCAAATTCACAACAGGTCATTGATAATTATTCGATTGGCTGGGAAAATTACCTTGCAACCCAAGGTTATCTAACGGTTTGTGTCGATCCGCGTGGAACCGGTGCGCGTGGCGAGGATTTCAGGAAGTGTACGTATGGTCAATTGGGTAAATACGAATCGGACGACCAGGTGGAGGCAGCTCGATATTTAACAACCCTTCCTTATGTGGATGCAAAAAATGTTGCGATCTGGGGATGGAGTTATGGCGGTTTTATGTCGGCAATGTGCCTGGCAAAGGGTGGCGAACTGTTTAAAGCAGGCATCTCTGTAGCCCCGGTTACAAACAACCGTTATTACGACAGTGTTTACAGCGAGCGTTACATGGGTTTGCCCAGTCAGAATCCGGAAGGTTACGACCAGAACTCACCTGTTACACTGGCAAAAGGAATTAAAGGGAAATTGCTGCTGGTTCATGGAACGGCTGATGACAATGTCCATTATCAGAATTCGATGGAATTTGCCGAGGCGATGGTTCAGGCAGGTGTTCAGTTCCAGATGATGGTCTATGCAAACCGTAACCACAACCTTCGTGGAGGAAATACCACGATGCATCTTTATACGATGTTTGACAATTTTTTGAAAGAGAACCTGAAATAATTGGAAAGCGGCTGGCTATTGGCGGCTGGCGACTGGTTTTAGCTGCAAGCGGTTCAAAATCTGTTTATTCTTCATAATGAATTAATATTTGAAGCACAGACTGCCAGCCGCAAGTAGCCAGTTGCCAGCCGCTTAAAATCAGATTATTCTTCAGGATGGAATTAAAATTCGAAGCACTTACTGCCAGCCGCCAGTAGCTAGTTGCCAGCCGCTGACTGAAGATGCAGCTAGCTAATTATTCCACCGAATCTTCTTAAAAGCAAGATAATCCGAAAAAAAGGTTCATTCCCTTTGGTGAATCTGAAATTCGGTCTATATTTGCACCTTGATTCCCAAGCCCAGATGGTGAAATTGGTAGACACGCTAGTTTCAGGGACTAGTGACCGC
>JBAXWR010000442.1:0-4510 GCA_037128295.1 Mariniphaga sp. | reverse complement strand
TCCGGCAACGGACGTATGGTCTGGTCGGTTGAAACGGAGGAAGGTTCCAAAATCAAAAACCAGCAGAACTCATCTTCAATTTATATGGACTTTCCAATTGGTTGGATCAATTTCTCCAAAACCGGAAAACATACGCTTTCGGTTTCGCTTCTGGAAGGTGATCTTGAAAAGGCAAACCTGACAGGAATTAAGATTTCACCTATTGAATTTTAAATGGTTGACAAAGTTACAATTGGCCAAAAGCGCATAAAATTTGATTTAGTGAAAAAAAGTTTATTGTCCGGTTTACTGATCATATTTGTTTCTTTGACTGTTTTTGGGCAAAATAAAGCCCAAAACACCAATCAGAAAATGATGTATGCCGATTCCACCCGAAGAGGCAAGCCTTTTTCAAAGAATCCTTTTGTGATCCATCTGGGAGGACGTTACCTGATGTACTCTTCTATTTTGCCTGTAAAGGGAAGTGATTCAAGGGAAATCGAAATCACTGAAAGCAAAGACCTGGTCAACTGGAAAAATGTTGGCTATCTGAATATTCAGGAGGAATATGAAAAGAACGGAATTAGTGCCCCATGTGTGTTGGTGATCAAAGGCAAAGTCCATATTTTTTACCAGACTTATGGAAATGGGAAAAACGATGCCATTTGTCATGCAGTCTCCGATGATGGGGTCACCAATTTCAAACGTAACCCAACCAATCCGGTATTTCGGCCGGATGGTGCATGGAATTGTGGTCGGGCCATTGATGCTGAGGTATTTCACTACAATGGGAAGTATTTTATGTATTTCGCCACACGTGATCCCCAATACAAGATTCAGTTGCAGGGAGTTGCTGTTGCACCGGAAAACACAAACTTTAATCGCGAAGATTGGGTTCACCTCTCGAAAGATGGACCGATTCTTAAACCCGAGTTGCCCTGGGAAGGTGAATGTATCGAAGCAGCATCCATCATTCAACGGAACGGAATGTTGTACATGTTTTACGCCGGAGCTTACGACAACGCACCCCAGCAAATTGGAGTCGCAACAAGTAAAGACGGCATTAAATGGGAACGACTTTTTAAGGAACCATTTTTGCGCAATGGTCAACCCGGCGAGTGGAATTCTAGTGAATCGGGTCACCCGGATATCTTTGATGATGGGGATAAAACCTATCTTTTTTATCAGGGTAACAAAGACAATGGCAACACATGGTGGATTTCGAATGTGGAAGTGTTTTGGAATAAAAAGGGGCCATATCTTAGGAATTAAAGAATTAAGAATTAAAGAATTAAGAAATTAGAAATTGGAAAATGGAAAATAGAAAATGGAAATTGGAAATTAGAAATTAGATATTATGATGATGAAAAAAAATACTGTTCTACTTTTCTGCTGTTTAATGGCTTCAACAATTTCAGGTTACGGACGCTTGCCAAATGAGAAGAACAAATTAAAAGTTGGATTTGTCCAACAGGCCATACCCATATCCAATGTCACATCGTTAGGAGGTTTTGCCGGGGAACGGATCCTCAAAAACAGGGAAAACTACCTGAAAACTTTTCCAATTGATGAATATCTGGATTTTATTATCCAACGGACGCATAAGGATTGGACGTGGGTAAAGGCTGAACAACATGGCAAATGGATCGAGTCGTCTATTTTAAGTTCAGCCCAAAGCAAGGATGACACCCTTCGCAAAAAAGTTGCCGAAATATTCACCAGGCTAATTGCTTCCCAGGAACCTGAAGGATATTTGGGTGCGACTTCCCCCGAAGTGCGGACACCTGAAAAACCGCTTCGTGGAATGGATGCTTATGAATTGTATTTCGTGCAACATGCCTTGCTGACAGCTTACGAGCAATGGGACGATCCCCGGGGTTTGGCTACAGCTCAAAAATTGGGCGACTATTTTCTAAAATACATTGGTCCCGGAAAGGCCGAATTCTGGCCCGGCGATCTGCGTTCCCCTGAAAACAAGAACAAAAAACTGGCAGGCCATTCTGCAATTGCCGGCCATAGCGTCCATTACAGTTGGGAAGGAACTTTGCTGATCGATCCGATGTTGCGATTGTATCAACTCAGCGGTGACCAACGGTACCTTGACTGGAGCAAGTGGGTGATCTCCAATATCGACAAATGGAGCGGATGGGATGCATTCTCGAAATTGGATTTGGTCGCTGCCGGTAAAATGGGGATCAATGAAGTTCAGCCATATGTCCATTCCCATACCTTTCAGATGAATTTTCTCGGATTTCTTCGGATGTACCAAATCACGGGCGATACCACCTATCTTTACAAAGTAAAAGGAGTTTGGGACGATGTCGCAAAAAGACAAATGTACATTACAGGTGGGGTCAGCGTTGGCGAACATTACGAACAAGGATACGTTAAACCATTGACCGGTAGGGTGGTGGAAACTTGCGCGACAATGTCATGGATGCAGCTCACACAATACCTATTAGAACTGACAAGCGACACAAAATATGCAGATGCGATGGAAAAGCTTCTTTGGAACCATGTATTTGCAGCACAATCATTTGATGGCGATGGAAACCGCTACCATACAGCACCGAACGGGTACAAACCCGAAGGGCTTTACCGTAAACCTGATTGCTGCACTGCAAGCGGTCATCGGATTATTTCCCTTCTGCCAACCTATATTTATTCCTTTGGAAAAAACGAGATCTATGTCAATCAATATGTCCAGTCAACGGCCAATTTTACGAAGAGTTTGGGCAAGGAAATTTCCCTAAAGCAAAGCACCCAATATCCTGAAAAAGAGACGATCCAAATTGTTGTGGATACCCGGAAGAATGAGAATTTCACCATTAACCTCCGCATTCCGCAATGGTGCAAGTCTCCAATTGTTAAAGTAAATGGTCAAACAATCGAAAATATAAAACCTGGATTCTATGCCAAAATTACCCGGTCATGGAAAAAAAACGACAAGATTGACATTGTCCTCCCTATGCAGGTTGCCTGGGTAAAACTTGACCATTTTAGCAAAACGGTAATCACCAAACTTCAAGGCGGCGAAGAGATGTACACTGAGGTCGAAGATCCCAATGCACCTTATGCGTTGATGCGTGGACCTGTCGTCTATGTGTTGGACAATATTTGGTGGGATAAAAATGATGCGGATTTCCCCAAAAATGTGATGGCCGATGTAAAATACATTGTCAAGGATCATCCTGAATACAAGGTCGTTGACCTTCACCACCCCAACATCCTGGGCCCGGTTTTTGAAGTTCCTGTCCAACTTTCTGGCAAAAAAGTCAAAAATGCCATCATGTTGCCATTTTCCAACATAGGAATCTGGTATCTTGATGGGAAAACGAAGCCGGAGACAAATTCAAAAACCAATTCATATGCGATCTTTTGTGAAGGAATTAAAATGTAAATATTTTTATAAACTTGCTGATTATGAATAATATAACACCTAGATGGTTGACCCGGATCTTTCTATCTGCATTATTCCAGTTCTTTTTTAATGCCAATGCACAGCCAACTTCCACAAATTCCTTTCCCGAAAGAGGATTCGTCAGTTTAAAACCTGCAACCTATTGGGAACAGGCATTGGGTTGCGGAAACGGCAAATACGGCGCGTTGGTTTTTGGTCAACCGCTCGATGAAACGATCATCCTCAATCATGCACGATTGTTTATGCCTGTAAATGAACCTCTTCCTCCCGTAAATACAGGTGAACATCTGACTGAAATACGGCAAATGTTGTCGGACGGGAATTATCAGCAGGCAGCAGATTTTGTGGTGGAGTTGTCAAAAAAAGAGGGTTACGGTGGAAAGCGCTGGACCGATCCATTTATTCCCGCCTTTAATATCCGGGTGATCATGAAACCGAATGGGGAGGTGAAGGATTATTCCCGTTCGGTGGATTTCTCAACCGGTGAGGCATCGGTAAAGTGGAGGGATTCAAAAGACGATTTTCAACGTAAACTCTTTGTTTCCAGGGCTGACGATGCCGTTGTCCTTTCGGTTACAGGAACGAAGAAAGGAACAGTACAGTGTACGCTGAAACTGGCCCAACAACCGGCCAAAGGAGCAGGAGGCTGGAATCCGGAGAAAATGTTGAAAGATGGAATCAAAGAATACAAAACAGGTGCCGAAACAACATGGCTGACTTATTCGAGCAGTTTTCAAAAACAATGGAAAGGAAGCTTGCAAGGGTACGAGGGGGTTTCGCGAATCATTGTTCGTGGCGGAGTAACCCAGTCAAATGGCGATTCAATTTCGGTCTCCGGTGCCGATGAAGTTCTGGTTCTTACCAGGATTGAGCTGCTTAACGATTATGATAATTCTCGGATCGAAACTCTGAAAAAATCCCTTTCACTGATCGACCCTGACTATCAAACTTTGCTGGAACGACATGTCAAAATCCACGGCGCGATCTTTAACCGTACCCGTCTTGATTTGGGTGGGGGTTCCGACCGGAACCTTTCATCGGAAGAGTTGATTGCCAAATCAAAATTTGGGAACCTCAACCCTGCATTGCTCGAAAAAGAGTATGATGCAG
>JBAXWR010000441.1:0-4586 GCA_037128295.1 Mariniphaga sp. | reverse complement strand
AAGGCTGGTAAATCGGCTTCTAAAAAATAATTGACTTTATAGTTATGGCTCTCACGAAATTAGAAAGAAGAGAAAGAATCCGTAAACGAATCAGAAAAGTAGTTTCCGGTACTAACGAGGTTCCCCGCTTGAGTGTATTTCGCAGCAATAAACAGATTTCTGTTCAACTTGTTGACGATTTAGCGGGAAAAACCTTACTGTCAGTTTCTTCATTGAATAAAGAGATTGCTACTGTTGGCGGAACAAAAACCGAACAGGCAGTTCTTGTGGGTAAGCTTGCTGCTGAGAAAGCACTTGCTGCTGGTATCAATGAAGTTAAATTTGACCGTGGCGGTTATTTATATCATGGACGTGTAAAGGCAGTTGCTGAAGCGGCACGTGAAGGAGGTTTAAAATTCTAAGCATTATGGCGAAAAATATTAAAAAGGTTAAAACCAGTGATCTCGAGCTTAAAGACAGATTAGTAGCAATTAATCGTGTCACCAAAGTCACCAAAGGGGGTAGAACATTCAGCTTTTCAGCTATCGTCGTTGTTGGCAACGAAGACGGAATTGTAGGCTGGGGTCTTGGTAAAGCCAGTGAAGTAACCGCAGCAATCGCCAAGGGCGTTGACGCAGCGAAGAAGAATCTCGTGAAAGTGCCTGTTATTAACGGAACTATTCCTCATACACAGGAGGCTAAATTTGGTGGAGCTAACGTTTTACTTAAACCTGCTTCTTCGGGAACAGGGGTTAAGGCAGGGGGTGCTATGCGCGCCGTTCTTGAAAGTGTTGGTGTGCATGATATTTTGGCCAAGTCAAAAGGATCGTCTAACCCTCACAACCTGGTGAAAGCTACTTTTACTGCATTGCTCGAATTGCGTGATGCTTATACTGTAGCCGAACATCGTGGCGTGGCTCTGGACAAAGTGTTTAACGGATAATTTTATACAAAATGGCAAAAGTTCGTATTACACAGTGGAAGAGTGCGATAGGCGCATCTAAGGCTCAGAAGAAAATAATGGTAGCTCTCGGGCTTGGCAAGTTGAACCGTCCGGTTGAACATGAAGCTGTTCCCGAAGTATTAGGTATGGTAAGAAAACTACAACACCTTTTAAGGGTTGAAGAAGTTAACGAATAATATTCTTTAGATATGGAATTGCATAACTTAAAACCTGCAGAAGGTTCCACCAAGAAAGAGAAAAGGATCGGACGTGGACAAGGTTCCGGTCATGGTGGTACTTCAACCCGTGGTCATAAAGGGGCCAAATCACGTTCAGGTTACAAATCGAAACGTAGTTTTCAGGGTGGTCAGATGCCGCTGCAGCGTATTGTACCGAAGTTCGGTTTTAAAAATGTAAACAGGATTGAGTATAAAGGAATCAATCTAAGTTCTTTACAGTCATTGGCAGAAGAACATAGCCTATCAGCTATCGATCTCCAGGTGCTTCAGGATGCGGGTTTTGTCAGTAAAAACGACAAAGTCAAAATTCTTGGCAACGGTGAGTTGACAGTTAAACTCGATGTTAAGGCCCATGCTTTTTCAAAGAGTGCGAAAGAGGCTATTGAGAAACTTGAAGGAACTACTGAAATACTTTAAATTTGATGAAAAAGCTTATCGAGACTCTTAAGAACATCTATAAGATTGAGGATCTGAGGGCAAGGCTTGGGTTGACACTTATGTTGCTGGCGGTTTACCGTTTCGGCTCATTCGTTATCCTGCCCGGAATTGATCCTAATCCTGCGAATTTCGCAGCTTTAAGAAGCCAAAGTTCAGATGGTATTCTTGGATTACTGAATATGTTCTCTGGTGGTGCTTTTTCCAATGCCTCAATCTTTGCATTGGGAATTATGCCTTATATCAGTGCCTCGATTGTGATCCAACTATTGGGTTTTGCTGTCCCCTACATTCAACGGTTACAGAAGGAGGGTGAGTCAGGTCGCCGCAAAATTAATCAGATGACCCGCTACCTTACAGTAGTTATCCTTATGTTTCAGGGATGGGCCTATTTGGCGAATCTGCGTTACCAACTTCCCGCTGAAGCATTTGTAATGGGGGCATTTGCCTTTAATCTTTGTGCTACAATCGTTTTGGCAGCAGGTTCGATGTTCATCATGTGGCTTGGAGAGAGAATCACTGATAAAGGTATCGGAAACGGTATATCCATGATTATTATGATCGGGATTATTGCCCGCCTACCCCATTCGCTGGTTCAGGAATTTGCCAGTCGTTTGGCTGAACAGGGAAAAGGTTTTATCATGATCATTATTGAACTGATTATTTTCCTGTTCGTTATCGCTGCTACCATTCTATTGGTTCAAGGTACGAGGAAAGTTCCTGTTCAATATGCCAAACGTATTGTCGGTAATCGTCAGTATGGCGGTGTCCGTCAGTATATTCCACTTAAGGTGAATGCCGCTGGGGTTATGCCGATCATTTTTGCCCAGGCAATTATGTTTGTGCCAATCAGCCTTGCCGGATTATTCTCCTCTGAAACATTAGGCCGCATGATGTCGTCATTTTCTGACTATACCGGATTCTGGTATAACTTTATCATGTTCCTGATGGTTATTGTTTTCACCTATTTCTACACTGCCATCACGGTCAATCCAAATCAGATGTCAGAAGATATGAAGAAAAACGGTGGGTTTATTCCTGGTATTAAACCTGGCAAGAAAACATCCGAATATTTGGATACAATCATGTCACGTATCACATTGCCCGGATCTATCTTTCTTGGTATGATCACCATTTTGCCTGCTTTTGCAATGGCACTTGGTGTAAACTCCGAGTTTGCCCATTTCTTTGGTGGAACATCATTATTGATCCTTGTCGGTGTTATTTTGGACACCCTTCAGCAAGTCGAAAGTCACCTGTTGATGCGCCATTACGATGGCTTATTGAAATCAGGACGTATTAAAGGACGTTCGGGTGCTTAAATTTGAGTTACCCATTTTTTTGGGTGTACTCTAAACTAAAGCGTATTGTAGTTCGCAAGTTAGCTGAAAAGCAATATATAATCAGTTGTAGTCCTATATAGGAATTTACACTGAAGCGTTCAGTCAAGGTATTGAGGATCATGGTTAAGATTTGATCCATATTTCAAGTTTGATTCCTTCTTTCCTAAAACAGAAAGCGGGGATCAAACCTGAGATTGTTTCGTTACGATTGTTGCCATTTATCTGCTGGCAAAACAAGCGCGGCAAGACGAAACCGGAAGTACATTTCACGATGTGCTGATGTTGGAAAATATTGGATACCGGGGTATTTTAGGATATCGGAATTCTCATTAATTTTGTGGACGTTTTTTAAATGCTCATTGAGCAAAAAAGTTGAGGGTCTTTCAACACAAAACAACAAAGTATTGGAGAAGTAATTAGTTTCTATGTCAAAACAAGCATTTATAGAACAAGACGGAACCATTATTGAAGCATTGTCGAACGCAATGTTCAGGGTGGAATTGCAGAATGGTCATGTGATCACGGCCCACATATCGGGAAAGATGCGCATGCACTACATCAAGATTTTACCTGGCGACAAAGTGAAAGTTGAAATGTCACCTTATGATTTGACCAAGGGGAGAATTTCTTTCAGGTACAAAAATTAAAACGTAGGAAAATGAAAGTAAGGGCATCTATTAAGAAACGTAGTGCAGATTGCAAAATTGTCAGCCGTAAAGGCCGTCTCTACGTTATCAACAAAAAAAATCCGAAGTTTAAGCAACGTCAGGGATAATATGTTAATTTTGTAAAGATTTTTTAATTCGTATAAGAATATGGCTCGTATAGTTGGCGTAGATATACCGAATAATAAGAGAGGCGAAATAGCCTTGACTTATATTTATGGGGTAGGCCGTAGCCGCTCGCAGATGATTCTGGAAAAAGCTGGTGTTGATAAAAATATCAAAGTAAGCAACTGGAACGATGAGCAGTTAGGGGCAATTCGTAAAGTTATTACTGATAGTTACAAGGTAGAGGGTGAGTTACGGTCTGAATTTCAGATGTCAATCAAACGGTTGATGGATATTGGGTGCTACCGTGGAATTCGTCATCGTATTGGATTACCGGTTCGTGGGCAGAGTACAAAGAACAATGCCAGAACTCGTAAAGGCAGGAAGAAAACAGTTGCAAATAAGAAAAAAGCCACTAAATAATTTTAAGTAGAAATGGCAAAAAAGACTGGAGTATCGAAGAAAAGAGTTGTAAATATTGAGGCTGTCGGACAGGCTCATGTATCTTCTTCTTTTAATAATATCATCATCTCGATGACCAACAACAATGGTGAAGTTATTTCATGGTCGTCGGCTGGAAAAAAGGGATTTAGAGGATCGAAAAAAAATACCCCTTATGCAGCTCAAACTGCATCTGAGGAGTGCGCCAAAACAGCTTTTGACCTTGGTTTACGCAAGGTGAAGGTTTACGTCAAAGGACCGGGAAACGGACGCGAGTCTGCTATTCGTGCAATGGCTAATGTCGGAATTCAGGTAACTGAGATCGTCGATGTTACTCCGTTGCCACATAACGGATGCCGTCCTCCTAAACGACGTCGTGTTTAATTAATAGGTACTTTTAAACGTAAAATCACATGGCAAGATATATTGGTCCAAA
>JBAXWR010000440.1:0-4675 GCA_037128295.1 Mariniphaga sp. | reverse complement strand
GCTTTCCAGACGGTCTTTGGATCACCATCCGTTAATCGTGTGGTATTGTTATTGTCCTCTGTGGATGAAGCAATTACCTTTTTACCTAGTGAAGGGATTGGTAAAACAACTGGTTCTCCCTCAAATTGGATGGCAACGACAGATGCAATTTTTTCGGGCGCATAATTTGGCAACTGAATCGTTGTGTTCTCCTTACCGGCAGAGATCTTTAATGATGTTTTTGGATCTGCCAGTAAATAAGCTTTTGTCATTTTATTGGTAAGCGGCACATTCAATTTTCCATCTTTGGGCCAATCGAACAAGTGAAGGTATAGGGTCTGCCCCTTCCGGGTAGCACGACCGTAGGAGAGGTAAGGGAAGGGGCTCGCCTTTGTTCCATAAATAGCTTCCCCATTGGTTTTAAGCCAGTCACCCATTTCACGCAAATTTTGCTGACACACTTCAGGGATAACGCCATAAGCATTCGGACCGACATTCAACAGGAAGTTTCCACCTTTGCTGACAATGTCGATTAGTTTCTGAAGCAGGTCTGTGGTACTTTTCCAGCGGTCGTCCCACGCATTGTAACCCCAATGGCCGTTCATCGTCATGCACACTTCCCAGTTACGACCGGGAAATCCGGTTGCCGGGACGAATTGTTCCGGTGTTTCGAGGTCCCCGCCCATATCGGCACCTAACCGGTTGTTTGTGATGATATTGGGATAGGGCTTCAGCAGGTCTGCCAGTTTTTGGGTCATCTCTTTGGTCATGTTGGTTGGGGTATCCCACCATAACACGGCCACATCACCATAATTGGCCAGTATCTCTTTGACCTGCGGAATGGCAATCTGATCAACGTAGGTATTCATATCGGCAACATGGGTCTGGTCCCATTCAACATTGCCGGAGACTGCCCCACCCGGATGGTACCAGTCCTGAGCCTGGGAGTAGTAGAACCCTAATTTCATATTGTTTTTCCGGCACGCTTCTGCCAGCTCTTTAAGGATGTCCCGCTTAAAGGGGGTGGCATCCACAATGTTGTAAGGATCGGCAGCCGATTTGAACATGGCAAAACCATCGTGGTGTTTCGAGGTGATCACGATGTATTTCTGACCTGCATCTTTGGCCAGTTTTACCCACTCCTCTGCATTGAATTGTGTGGGATTGAATTGTTTGGCTAAAGCAGCATACTCGGTTCTTGGGATTTTGGCCTGGTGCATGATCCATTCGCCATAAATGGTCTTGTCGTTCCATTTTCCGGCAGGCACCGAATAAATTCCCCAATGGATAAACATCCCAAACTTGGCATCTTTCCACCATTGCATTTTGGGATCATTCTGTTTGGAAGCAGCAGCCCCATCACCATTCTGAGCCAACAAGCTCAATGATAAGAGGATCGAAAATAAGAAGGTCGTTAATTTCTTCATTTTGTATTGCTTGTTTCGTGTGAAATATTTAATTAAAATTTATTATACTCTGATTTTAAGTATCTTGCGATATTGTTTATTAAATTCGTGAATTCGTGGTCAACCTATTGATCGTTAGTCTGTATTTTCAATCCTGAAAAAATCGAAATCAGCAGGAATCCGTTTGCCGGTTCCGCGATTGAAACAATAAACTCCCGTTGTCGTCCCCATAAAACCCCAATTGGGTGTCCCCTGATCGCTCAGGAAAGAAGCATCAGCAATCACTCCGGCATCCATCCAATTCTTGCCGTTATAACTGTAGTAGAATTCACGCCTAAGTTTGATGACCTTAACTTTCAGATAGATTGTGGTTTGCTTAATATCATTTACAATATTTACCACCGATTTCTTTCCATACCGGCAGTCTTCGAGTTGCAATTGCAGGCCACCTGTTTCACCACGTTGAAGACCCAGGCGAATATAGGTTTTTGTATCGTAATGACAAGACAGTCCAGCTTGTTCTTTAGTTTGGGGATTGAAACTTAGTTTTGTTGTAGCCGAATAGTTGAGCCATTTTTCGCGCTGGACAATCAGGTTTCGACCCTGAATTGTGTCAATGTCATTGTTCCCACTATATATCCTAAGATTTCCCTTCTTTTCAGTCAGGCTGAAATCTTGATAAACCGGGTTGCGACGGAACATCCATTGAATACCTAACTGTTTGTCAATGAGCTCATCACTGGTTGGATTAAAAACGGGTGTCCATGGAAGGATGGGACGGATATTGGCATCGAGCGGACCTTTGCCACCATTGGCGATTGGCCAGCCATCGTCACCCCAGGCAATCCTTTCCAATGAGGTTTCGCGTCCCAACTGACTGATGCCGGTCTTCTTTCCTCTGATCTCACCCGGTATCCTCCGTTGGGAAATTACCATGGTCCACCACTCCCCATTATGGGTATTGATAATTTTACCATGTCCCTGATGGAAATTTACCGCATTCGGGTCACGTTGTGTAAGATACGGATTATTGGGGGAATTTTCAAATGGGCCATATACCGATTTGGAACGGGCAATCAGCATGTGGTGACCGTTGAACAATCCGCTCGAGGCTGCCATCACAAAATAATAATAACCGTCTTTCTTCAGCATATGAGGACCCTCCGGTGCAGCTTTTTTCCCTTCGGTTTCGAGCCAGTGCGGCTCTTCCACCATTTTGGTGCACTCCTGATTGAGTTTCACGATCTTGGTACCATTCCCGGTAGGAATACCCGCAGCAAAAAGCATGTAATGTTCTCCATCCTCATCGACAAAAAGGGAAGGATCGCTGCCAAAATTGGTAATCTGAACCGGTTTACTCCAGGGACCAAGTATGCTCTTCGACTTCACCATGTAGTTGCCCCGTACATTGGTCGATCTGTCTTTAGACAATTGAACAAGACAGTAAAGGACGTAAAATTCGCCATCATGATAGGAAATATCGGGAGCCCAGATACCCATTCCATCGAAGAAATAGCTCAGATCCAGATCTTCGGTTTTAGAAAACACATGACCGATCTGTTGCCAGTTCACAAGGTCTTTGGAATGTGAAATAACAATTGCCGGAAAGTATTCAAAGGTTGAGTTGACAATGTAATAATCCTCCCCAACCCTGACAACGGAAGGATCGGGGAAGAAGCCCTGGAGGACAGGATTAGTAAATGCCTTGGGTGGCGGCGCTTCACTTCGACTTCGCTCAGTGACCGCGTTCAGTGACCTGGTCTTTGTGTGTAGTCGAGGTGACTGGCTTTGTGAGTGAACCGAAATGCTTAAAAAGTATCCTATCAGAATGATTCATGCTCTTCTAATTGTAAACGATTGTGATTAAATCAATTATGGCAATGCTTTGATTTGAATATTTTTAACTTCCTGTTTTTCTGTATTTTGAAGTTTAATGTATTCCACTTCAGACCTGTTAACCAATTGTTCGATTTGCTTTCCATTCGATTCGTAGCTGATTTTGTAACCGGAGGCATTCCTGGCCGGATTGACCGAAAGGACGTTTTCCGAACCTTGTAGCAAAAATGATTGTGTCCAATTTGGTTTAAAGATAGGGCTATGATGGATACCGGAGTGATTCTGATAGATTTAAAATTATCGGAAACGTTTCCGAAAACGTTTTTATTTATCGGAAACGTTTCCGATAACACTGGGTTTGCATATTAAAGGTTGATTTTTCTTTGTGCCTAATGTGTTTTACCTCTTTTCCTATGTGTCTAAAAATCTAACACAATAGGTACATAGGTTTAAAAAATAGGAACATAGGAAAGGATGCTAAATGATTGTAGAATCATTTAGCAACTATATCCATTTTTCGGCATCGCATCTGTTGTCAAGAATGGCAATGACTTCAATTTTTCCTTTACGAACACGGTAATAAACAGAAAGTACATTGGTTAATACAGCCCGTCTCAAGTTTTTCTTTATCGCAGAATAGGGATATAGGTTGGGAAAGGCACAGGCCGCAATTTCAAATGACTTTAGGATTGCATAAAATTTATCTACTTCTTTGTCAGAGAAATGAGCCAAAAGATAACTCTTTATTGAGATGGCATTTTTCAAAGCGCGGTGTGTCCACACAATGGAAATAACCTTTGGTTTAAGCATTGCTTAGACTTTCCCAGAACTCCTTTGATTCCATTACTTTACCTTCATCTGCATCTTTTAGTCCACACAAAATTTGTTTTTTTTGATCAGTTGAAAGCCCTACCCACCAATCCTTATTTGTAGTTGAAATCCTCACTCCTTCGAGAAAAGTAATAATTTCATTGTCTGATAGTTGGTTAATCCAAGTGACAAGATTTAATTTAATCTGCTTTAATTCTGCTGTTGACATGGCAATAAATTTAAAATACAAATTTACGGAAAAATAGTACTCGACTTTTATTTATCTCTTTTTTACCCACTGGTTCTTCTTCGGCCCAATTTTCTGAAAGGGAATGGCTTTTATCCTGAACTGCTTCAAAACCCCGGATTTGCAAAATAGTTCGACCTCTTTTCCTTCAGATGTGATGGCGTGGTTGTTCTCCTCGATCATGCTTTTGCTTTTTCTCAGAAAGGGCTGCCTGCAATCCACGATCAGGTTGTTCATCACCGTATTCTGATCGGCATTTAACCTGAGGTCTTTCAGTTGCGGATATTTCTTTTGATAGATTGATGAGTTGATATCCACCTCTTCATAGATTTTCTTCTGAATAACAGGGGTATCCAATGTTTTAAGCCATCTCTCCTGACCCCATGAGGAAAAGCTT
>JBAXWR010000044.1:0-37514 GCA_037128295.1 Mariniphaga sp. | reverse complement strand
TGAACTACCTCTATGCGGTCCGAAGGGAGATTTTCACTCTTAAGAACCTTTGATCGCGGACGGTTTTCGTTTTGCCATTTTACCCTGGGTGGCGCGGTCCCAGATAGTATCTGCTATTTTTATGAAATTTGTCCGGGGACCACTTACCCAGGGCTATTGATATTAATCCCATTCGGGGAATTGGCTAGTGTCTGATTTTGAAACACTTTCAATAAAGATAAACAAGAACCGGATAGCTTTTTTGTAAAGAACCTCAAAAAAATCTTCCATCAAAGCCCCAAATTGCCGAAAATATTATAGTATTTCAACAGGTAAGTATTTCGATATTACCAGACTTGAATAGGAATCGATTGGTTCGTTTATCTTCCAAACAGAATTTCTGGATTTGATCATTAAAAATGGGGAGACTTTCCACAAAACGGAATGTCTCCCCCTCTTTTAAAAGATAATTATAAATAACTAAATACCAATAATTTACCTTGGACTCCTAACTAACCTTCTTCTGTTGATACTTGGTTCCAGTTTGGAAGGCGGTGAAAATGCTGGGCGTTGCTGCGACCGTTGCTGGTGCTGTTGTTTTGGTGCCTTTACAGGATGATGATCCATTAAAGGATAGGCATGGTTCTCGACAACCGGAATCCTTTTACGGATCAGCTTTTCAATGTCTTTTATTAACGGTTTTTCTTCGGCATCGCAAAAAGAATAGGCAGACCCTTTAGCTCCTGCCCTACCCGTCCGGCCAATACGGTGAACGTAAGTCTCTGAAACATTTGGAATTTCGTAATTGATTACAAATTCCATTTCATCGATATCGATTCCGCGTGCTGCAATATCAGTGGCTACCAGCACCCTTGTGGTTAGGTCTTTAAAGTTGGCCAATGCCCTCTGGCGTGCATTCTGTGCCTTATTGCCATGGATCGCCTCAGCTTTGATGTTGTGGCGCAACAGCTCCTTAACGACCTTATCGGCACCATGTTTGGTACGTGTAAACACCAATGCAGATTTCATCTTTTTCTGATCCAGAAGATCGATCAAAAGGGCATTCTTGTTCCCTTTGTCAACGAAGTAAAGGAACTGCTCGATAATATCGACCGTTGGGGCACCAGGTGTTATCTCTACTTTGATCGGATTTTTGAGGATCGTATCGGCTAGTTTCACAATCTCTGATGGCATTGTAGCTGAGAAAAACAACGATTGCCTCTTGCGCGGAAGGGCTGCAATTAACCTTTTTACATCATGAATAAAGCCCATGTCCAACATGCAATCGGCTTCATCCAGCACAAAAATCTCTATATCCTTTAAGGAGATAAAACCCTGGTTCATCAGGTCGAGCAAACGACCAGGAGTGGCAACCAGAATATCTACCCCCTTTTGCAAGGCCTGTGTCTGGGAAAACTGGTTGACTCCACCAAAGATGACGGTATAAGCCAATTTTGTATGGCGGCCATAATTTTTAAAGCTTTCACCAATCTGGATAGCCAATTCCCGTGTTGGGGTGACAATTAAACTTCTGATTTTCTTTCGTTTATCGTACGATTGGTTTGTACTTAACAATTGGAGGATCGGAATTGCAAATGCAGCTGTTTTGCCTGTTCCTGTTTGGGCACATCCCAATAAATCATTTCCATCCAATACGATGGGAATTGCTTTTGACTGAATGGGGGTTGGAGTGGAATAACCTTCTTCGTGAAGTGATTGAAGAATAGGTTCAATAATTTGTAACGACTTAAATGACATGAATCTTTTTTAGACAGCAGTCATTTCAATAAAAATAAAATCCTGCTGATATTAAATATTCGACAAAGATAAGAATATTAACCGGTTTATGGTTACACAGATTGAAACCTCACGTTGAAACCCTGATAAGGGAATAAGTTAGGATATTGGTGAATTTGCCGGATTGCTAAGTTTAAAAAATAAGTTAAAAAAAAGATAAATTCGATCCGATATTCATTTACCAATCATCAGATCACTAGCTATATGGTTGATTAACAACCCGAAATCTGCTTGAGTAACTTTACGATCGATTTTTGATTCAAAAATCTCTTTTAAAGGAAACTTGTAGTTTAACTTAAAATCAAGTTCATAAAAACTGCTTAATAACTTACCTGATGATGCAAGTTCCGGGACTTTAAGGTCATAAGAGGCAACGGGTTTTTCGCTCCAGCCAGGAACAAGCCAGGGTTCCAGACAACTATATACGTTTAGCTGCCTTTTTATCAATATATTACGATTTGGTAAGTGTTTCGACCTTGTCCACCAGATATTTTGGACTTCTTCCATTGCTTTATAGGTATCGTCCTCGGATGCTACCGCTCCCAACATTTCAAGGGTACTGCCTATTAGATTGTCCATAGCGTTTTCGTAAGGTAAATTACTTTTTATAGCCTTAATTCCCAAAGTCACCCCAAGAAGATTCGAATAAGGGTCTTCGAACGAAAAACTTGAGTATCTCTCAGGCATGAAGGGAACAGATGAACTACCATACCATGTGGCGATCTCATGCCATACAGATAAGTCATAAGCAATCCGACCAGCCAGTTTTAGAGCATCATCTTCAACTATATCGGAGGGGATATCAAACCTAAGTATTTTCAAACCACCCTCCCTTCCAAGGTGTATTGCGGAATTGCCTTTTCCTTTTAACAAGGTAACCTGCGAATAAAGGTAAGCCGTCCAATCAGCCATATCACGAACATGCCCCATATCGACAAAGCCACCTCGTTGGGTATAAATGATCCCATTTTTCTCATGCTGATTGCCGCGATAGCAATGTGGTCCAAGCTGATCGACACTTGTGATATCAGTATATTTAAAAACAGGAATGATCAATAATTGAAGGTCGGAACCAAATGCACAACAAGTTCTTGTAACCCGATGCGGTGGAGTGGAAATCAAGCTTTCCGGAAGACCTGTGGCATTCGCTGGAAAAACGATGTAAAAGAACAGTAATAAATTTAAAATCAAATATTTAAACAATTGGCGATTTTTCAAATGAGCCGCAAATATACAACAAATAATAAAAAAGCCACGAAAATTACTTCCCGTGGCAAATTAAACTCCTAATTTCTTGATATTTAGTTCATTCCTGGCATACCTGGCATAAGGTCGCTGTTTTTATTGCCGTTCATTCCAGGATGCATTCCCATTCTACCATTCATTCCAGGACGCATTCCCATTCTACCTTTCATTCCTTTTGCTTTTCCAATCTTACCCCTCATTCCTTTATCCTTCCCCATTTTACCTTTCATAAGGTCGAATTTCAATCGTTGTTCATCAGTAAGCTGTGAACGCATTTCCATTTGGTGTTTCACCATTATTTTTGCAATTTGAACGCGGATAGAAGCAATTTTCTCAATGTTCTTGTCGATTGCCCCCATATCTGGCTTTTCAGCTGTCATCAATGTTTTCTGATGGGCTTCTGCTTCCCCCAATTCACCTTTCAAAGGTTGGATTTGCTTCTGTACTGCCATCATGCTCTTTTTAAATGCTTCTTTCTGAACATCGGTAAGTCCCAATCCCATCATCGGCCCCATTGGCCCCTGATTCATCTGCATTTGCTTGTGGTCAGGCATAACTTTAAATAAACCTGTTTCCTTTGTCTGGCCGACAACGACAACAGACAGGCAAATTAACAACATAACACTCAATACTTTTGCTTTCATAATTTTTAATTTTAAAAACCGTAATCCGAACTTTTAGTAAACTGGGTTTTTGATAAAACTCATCAAAGAAGGTTTAATCCTTTTCAGAGGAGAGGCGTAAATGAAAGTATAAAAAACGTTAAACTAAACTTTGCTCATTAATCTCCTGATTTCTCCGATCCAAAGTACAACAGATGTTGACCCGATAATAATCGCCCAATCTTTGACTGAAAGAGGTTCGGTACGGAAAACGTCACCACCGAATTCAACAATCAAAATTTGTCCGACCAGAATTACCATGGCTACAATCACGAACCCAATACTTTTACCCATATTGCTAAAAGCTGATCTTCCGGTTGCAAAAGCCTTGGCATTAAACATATTCCAGAATTGCAACAGAACAAAAATGGTAAAGAAACGGGATAAATCATAACGGCTGATATCCCCATTTTCATCTGTAAAGTAATACAGAAGTCCCATCAAGAGTGCGACAAATGTCAGTCCAACAAATAAGATAGAAGACCGCATTGCCGGGGTAATGATAAAATCGGTCGATTTACGCGGTTTGCTTTGCATCACCTTCTCATTGGGAGGCAAAGAAGCCAAAGCGCCAGCCGCAAAGGTGTCCATAATCAGGTTCACCCAAAGCATTTGCGTTACGGTCAACGGTAATTGATGGCCAAGAATGGAGCCGAGCAGAACAATTACCAGAGCCGCCACATTGATCGTGAGCTGGAAAAGGATGAACCTTTGGATGTTCTGGTACAACGATCTTCCCCACATTACCGCTGTTGCGATGCTGTTGAACGAGTCGTCTAGCAAGGTGATATCGCTCGCTTCTTTGGCGACCGAAGTTCCCGAACCCATTGATAAACCTACATGTGCAAAATTCAGGGCCGGCGCATCATTGGTCCCATCCCCAGTAACGGCCACTACTGAACCTGTCTTTTGGAGCAATTGGACTAATCGCTGTTTATCGGTCGGCCTTGCACGGCACATGATCTTAAGGTGTTGTACACGATTAGCAGCCTCTTCATCGCTAAGGGCTTCAAATTCAGTACCCGTGATGATATTGTGAACTTTGTCACTTTCGTTCCATATTCCGATTTGACGTCCAATTTCTCGTGCCGTACCCGGAGTGTCACCAGTAACGATTTTCACATCTATCCCTGCATTGAGACATTTCTTTACTGCATCAGGGACATCCTCACGAACCGGATCAGAAATAGCCACAACCCCCAAATAAGTCAGTTTAGAATTTGTAAGATGGCCGTTCACAAACCTAGCCTTTTCATCCTCAATAATTTCATATGCAAAACCCAGAGTCCGCATAGCCTGATTCTGATATTTGAGCAAAAGCTCATTGACCATGACCGATGCTGTTGCAACAGTTTTATTCCCTTCCGGGAAAAGCACATCCTTACATTTTGAAAGTACTATTTCGGGTGCCCCTTTTACATAAAGAACTTTTTTATTGAGCAAAGGAGAATCAACGATCGTTGCCATAAACTTCCTCTCCGTAGAAAATGTGAGTTGCTCAAGGACTGTAGCATCCTCACGCAATTCAAGGTAATTACTTTCATTGGTGTGAAGCCAAAGTAGCAAAGCGGCTTCAGTTGGATTCCCAAGTGTTTTAATCGTCTGATTGTCTGAAAAATCCAAAAAAGCAGTAGAATTAACAGCTATCCCTTCTTTAATAAGATTACTTAACTCATTATCATTAAGGTGTTGATCTTTCAACCCGAAGAAATTGGTTTTGGCAACCTGCATACGGTTTTGGGTAAGTGTTCCTGTTTTATCTGTGCAGATCACAGTTGTTGCACCAATCGTTTCACATGCATGCATCTTTCGAACCAGATTATTGGCTTGCAACATCTTGCGCATACTTAATGCCAAACTTAGTGTAACACTCATTGGAAGACCTTCGGGAACAGCAACGACAATTAAAGTTACTGCCACCATAAAATACTGAAGAATTCTTCCCGCAACCTCAACGCTTACCCATGAAGATGGGCTTGTTGGATCAATCCCAAAAGCAAAACCAAGCAATACGAGTACTACAAAACTAATAGCTCCAATGCCTAACCATTTCAGCCATCCGCCCTCGTCAACACTTTTAGGAAGTTCCTTCTCAATACCCAATAATTCGTAGCCATCGTAAATAATTGGCATCCAAACCTTTGAAAGTGCAATCATTGCAGAAAGAATTACAATGCCAACAGACCCTAGTTGGGCAAGTGTAGGTAGCGGTGGCACACCGAAGAACAGGTCCTTGATAAACAATGCCGAAAATGTCAATACTGCCAGTGCAAATCCCACAACACCAATAAATTTGGCCAATCCATCGAGCTGCTTGTTCAATGGGGTCTCCTCGCCACTCATCTCTGTCGATTTTTCGGCAACTTTCCCATATTCGGTGGCATCACCTACATTTTTTATTTCCAGAACGGCATGGCCATCCATTACCTTAGTGCCGCGCATGGCCCAGTTCGAAGGATATGTCGATTCATGGTCGAATTCGTCAGGATTGGTGGTCTTATCGATAATCGGCTCGCCGGTCAGGCATGATTCATCAATCTGCAATGAAACAGCTTCCTTCAGTTCTCCGTCAGCAGGAACTTCTTCACCTGTTCCAAGCAGTACAATGTCACCTACAACAATATCCTTCTTGGGAATTTCACTTACATTTTTATTGCGTATGACCTTGATCAGTGTATCATCGTTTACCTGGTTCAAAACGTCAAATTTTTTATTGGCATCCATCTCAAACCAGAATGCAACCACTGTGGCAAGGATGATGGCACAGAAAATACCGATGGTTTCAGCAAATTCGTTGTGTACAAACGCGATACCCAATGACAGGAATGCAGCAATCAGCAATATCCGAATGATGGGATCCTCAAATTTTTCAAGAAAGAGTTTCCATAAAGGGTCACGTTTCGGTGGGGTAAGTAAGTTGTTTCCATACTTTTTCCGGCTGTCGAGAACCTCTTCGCTTGTAAGCCCTGTGTAATGTTTCTTGTGTTCCATAAACTGCGATTATTCTTTGTTTGTAATTCTGTTGGTCAAAACTATTCTAAGTGTTTATTCTAAAAACGGGTTTTCCTAAAAATTAGATTATCCCGATATTAAAATTTCAATTGTCTTCAGGTTACCAAGATATTCCGGGAATTTATAGTACTCATTGCCCAATGCATTGAAATACAACTCTTTAAGAAATATTGTATTTTGATTTTGAAGAAAATGAAAGCACATTTCTTTTTTACTGTTGAGTATATATTTTACGATCCGTGTATTAAATTTAAAATCGTTGTTGTCGATTATGGATTGCAAATCAGCTAATTCATTTACATAGAAATGGTTAAGGTGATTTTCGATTTTTGGGGAGATTTTAGGATCGTTCAATTCGGCAAAATAGAGCATGTAACAGTAGTTATGAATATCGAAATCATCCAACATCTTAATAATGATCCGTTCATGCGTTCCCGTGATCTTAATATCATCGATAAAAATCAAAATCTTGTTTTTTAGCTGAACCTCATCAATGTGGAATTTATCACCCTTGATGAGATTGTACCTCTCCTCTGCCGACATATCCCCATAATCTTCACGGTATGTCACGTTGCGATGGATCTTTCCGATTTCAACTGGTGAATATCCGTTTTGGTAAAGAAATTCGTTTAATTTGTCGATAAAATGGATCGCCATAAAATACGAAGCCGTAGGTATATGGGAATAGGCGCTCGGCAATACAACGATAGGTCTCCCTTCGTAATTGAATTTGAACAACTGGTTTATAAACTTGTCAGCTAACGTATAACCAAACTCTCGGGCAATATTGGTTGCTCCGAATTTGAATTTTGAATATTTCTCCTCTGGAAAATCAAAATCTCTACTGTCGGTTACCTGAAATGCGCTGAACCTTTCAATCGTACGTTTACAAGCTTCTTTTAATATCATTAATCGTATATTGCTGATTTTTAATATGCAATGCGTTAAATCCAAACTTTATGGCACCTTCATAGTCGGCTTTTAAATTGTCTCCCACATGCAGCACCTCCGTTTTATCGACATTTACCTTTCCAAAAACTTCCGAAAAGAACCGAAAAGATGGTTTTGAAGTACCTATCTGATCCGAAAAAATGCAAAATACGAAATATTCCGATATATCCAAAGCGATCAAAGTCTTAACAATCGTACTCCCTTCAATATAACCGGTATTACTGCTGATATTCAGGGTATATCCTTCATTGCATAAAATTTTTAACATGGGCTGGATGGAATTGTTCAAAAACCCGGGAAGATTACCCATAAAAAGCTCATGAACTTTCAGTTTGATATAGGCTAGCATCTCCTCTGAAATTGATTGTGGTGTATTTCCCAATTGAACCAGAATCCGTCGGTACATCTGATCGGTGGGGACTTTCAAACCAGTGATTTCATTCAACCGGTCGCTGACCAAATCGGTCTTTTGGACTATTCCAATGATTTCATTCACTGACAGACCTTTAGGATTGAACTGCTCTTTAAGGAACTTAGCCCTTTTCTCTTTAAACTCAGGGTGCGATTTGATCAAAGTTAACCAGAGATCAAATGAGATATGTTTTATCAAAACAATTATTCGCTTTATAGTGATATTTAATTTCGTTAAAAAGATGCTATCCAGTTACAAGTTGAACAATGATCAATCGTCCACCCTCCTCTTTTGAGAGAAGGATCTGCTTACCATCAGTTAATTCAACAGCCTGATTGACAGGAATTTTAACGCCGTTACTCTTGTCCTCCAAATCGTTAAGCCGTTGATTGATCAGTAACCACTTGTTGTTGTGAAAAACAAAATACCCAACCGGTTTCTTCTGGTCTTCCTTCAGCCGTTCATTTGGTGAGATGTTCCTATTCACATGCCATTGGTAGAGGTATTGGTTATTGTAAACCATTAACCTGTAATTGTCTGGTGTGAATGTACCAGCTTTTCTTGAGGAATAAAGATTCAGCACAGGCAGCTGCCCCTTATAAACCGTTCCACAGAAAGGACATTTCGGCTGTTTGGTATTGTCGAAGATGAACCATTTGTGCCAACAGGATTGATTCTGACAAGGTTGCATCAGATCCACGGTCTTTAACAATTCATCCTCCCATTCATTGGCAGTTGGTCTTGACGATGGATTGTGAAGCCCTTCGATAAAAGCTTTATCAAAAAGGATTTTAAGATATGGGCCACAAACATTATATGGAATTTTTGATGGATCACCCTGTGGAAGCTGACTCGGATTTAACTGGTTCACCTTGACCTGGTTGCTCTTGTCTGTTGGATGTTCGATAAACAATGCCTTTGCTCCCATCGAGAGTTCTTCGTCCTTTGTACAATCCAAATCATTAACCTTTCCTCCCCTTAGCGGATGTCGGTAAAGCAGGTACATATAAACCATCACAGCAAGGGCATGGCGATCGGTAGCAATGCTTGGAACTTTTCGTGCAGGATCAGTAATTGGAAGATGTTTTGTTTCAATGACTTCCGGAGCAATAAAATCAGGAGTACCTAAAACATCAGGTGGGTATTTACCGGGAACCACCAATCCGTCAATGTCAATGATTGCGGCTCTTCCTGTGGCTGGGTCGATCAATACATTTTTATAGGAAAGATCGGAATGGGCAAGTCCTGCAGCATGTAATCGCTTTACTGCCCTGCTGATCCGAATGCAGATCTGGAAATATTTAAACCAGTCACCCTTCTCTTCAGGAGCCAAAAATTTATTCTGGTTCTTGGCCGATGCAAACCATTTCCCTTCTTTTTCTTTCCCTTTTATCCCCAGAAAATCGTTGTTGACCGAACCTTTTGAAAAAAAGAAATGTTTTTGATAAGTGGGGCACACAAGTCCCAACTTACCATTGTACTCGACAATTTTTGTCGGCCAGCAGTAAAGGTCCTGCCAGTAATCGCCACCTTGCTGATTAAAGATCCGGTCACGGTAAACACCTGTAATGTTCTGCAACCGGTCTTTGGCGTTAAAATCCTGCTTATCGCGGAAAAATGCAACAACATAGGTTCTATCAGGACTAAAATAGACATCCTTCATCCCTCCGGAGCCGATCATCTCATCGACAAATTCGATGGGGGCACCGTCAGTCGCATTGATTTTTATTGTTTTTGCCATAATCAGAAAAGTATTGCAATGGTTCTGTCGTCATGATTTCCGGGGGACCAGAAATCCAACCACTTAAGTAACTGTTGTGCCGATTTTTCATTATCGTCAGTGAAATCAACTTCTTTGGTAAGATCGTCCCAGAGTTCGTCCCATTTTTCGATTCGGAGCAAGTTGGCATCCGTTTCAAATTTTGGGTCGGTAATTCCGTCAGACATCAAGATCAATGCCGTAAAATCATCCACAATCTCGAAACGTAACCGTCGATAAAGTTCGGTAGGTTGTGTAATCTCGGGCATTGTCAGGAAACGGGTCTGTCCAGCAAATTCACCCCCATCCGATTCTCCCAGAACTTTCAAGAACCGAGTTTCTTTATTGTAAATACCTATACCTCCATCGCCTACCCAAAAGGCACCGACAAACCAGCCAAATGTGAATTTCTTGCAAATGGAAACAATTAAAGTCGTGGAAAAGTCCTTTGCAGCCCTACCTGATTTAACCGCTTCTTCCTCAATATTCCGCCAGGCTTTGAATACTGCACTTCCAACAATGGCATATAGTGCATCTCCCAGTTTCTTGCGGTTTGAGTCTACCTTGTCGAGGTTAAACTCTTTGATCAAATGTTCAAATTCCTTGTGCTTTAACTCAAGCTGTATTTTACAAACATCAACTACAGTTTCACAGGCAATTGCAGAACCTTTGCGGGAAGCCTTGGCAGAACCGGCACCATCGGCAACAGTAAGGATATACCATTGGCTCGATTTATCGTAATCCATTCCAAAATCGTCATCCCTGAAAATTCCTTCATGGGCATGTGAACGTCCGCGCACACTCGCCGCAACAACATCTTTCCGCTCTGTTTTGATTTTCCGTCCTGTTGCTGCAACTTTTAGAAATTTGGTGGCGCTATCCGGTTTCCAATAAGGATCTGATTGATCAGAGGATTTGTTCAACCACAAAGACCGTGGATCGGGATTAATTGTTAGGTTTAATTTCCGCTCAAATATTGGTTTGCCATCGGTCCAACCTTTCCGCTTCAATTTTAACAGGATCGAACACTCACCTGAAATGATTGGAGTACCGGAAATGGTATCTGTCACATTATCAAATGTCAGGCCAATTGGTTCAAGCCCTTCAAACCAAAAATCTTCAATTTCGGTCAAGCCGATTTTTTCAACACTGAATGTAAAATTATAGGGTTGCCCCACTTTTCCATTGGGAAGCATAATGTACTTGTTTTTGATCAGCAAGGAGAGTTCCTCATTTATTGCGTTTTCCTTTTTTAAATCGTTCATAACAATTTCCTGGAGTAAAGCGGATTGTGGAGTATTGTCGTCAATAAGCGAAATTATATCGGGTTCAATAATTGATGGTTCATCAATGGCAAGGTTTTCCGGATTGGGTTGTAGAGACGCGATGCATCGCGTCTCTACCAAATCACCATTTTTGGCAATTTCATCGTTCAGGAATTCGCCCCATAATTTTAAAATATTGTCATTCAACTCCTTACCTTTTAAAGTTAAAAAATTGTTTATTTGGGTTTCATCCGTTGCCGGGATCTCAATTCCTGTTAAGTATTTCGTAATATCCATATAAGCAATATATTAAAACAGATTATTGTATATAACAATAAATCAAATGTTTAGCAAAATTCAAATCCGATCAGCCTCTTGTCTTTGTGACATTAATGCTACCATCACCGGTTTGGAAGCGGGCTTCATTGTTGCACCAGGGACATCTGACAACCTCTTCGTCGCCAGAACAGATAATTTTACCACATGAACAATAACTAAAACCATATTGGTTGCCACAACATGGACACATCGGGAAGCCTGTCAATTCTGAAGTGCTGATTATTTTTTGATCCTGATCATTGTCTGTCAGGTCGAAATAGGATTGATCAATTGGATAAGCACCAGCAAGTTTAAAATCCAATGTATTATAATTCAATTCTTTAAACTCTGATGGAGAAATCCGTCTCTCATATTTGATCAGGTAATGTCTTTTGGTTTTCTGACATTTTGCCAATAACACGGCAACCTGATCGTCTGACTTTTGTTGTGGTGTCTTTGTCAGATCCATTTTAGTCAAATCTATTTTTGCTAAATAGCCATTTGTGACCGGTGCAAGGAACAATCCATCCTGTTTGGTATCGGCAATACTGGTGCTTGATGATTTGATGGAAGCAGTCACCCATTTGAAGAATTTTCGGAACGATTCAGCATCTGTATTTTTGAGTTGCAAAACATTTTCGGTAATACGTCCCAATAATTGATTGTCGGTATTTTGGCTCAAGGAAATGGCCACAAGGTTTGACCTGGTCCTGAATTTCTGATTCCAACGGTCGAATGTCGGATCGAAGTTGTCGGTAGGATTCCCGTCAGTAAACAAAAAGATAATCGGTTTCCAGTCGCCTTTCTGCTCTAGTGTCGTTTTTTGAACGGTATTTTCCATATCATTCATCAGAAAAGTAAGGGCATTTCCCAAAGATGTGCCACCTCCAATGGGCAATCTTGGTGGATAAAAACTGTAAAGTTCAATCATTGGTGTGACCTTCAAGGCTTTTCCTGCAAAAGCAATAACCGATACATAAACGGTTTCCAATGCGTAAGGATCAGTTCTTAAATCCTTTACGATCGTTGAAATCCCTTCCTGAACCAGTTCGATAGGTTCACCAACCATCGATTCGGAAACATCGATAAGGAAATAGACAGGCAACCGTCTCATAGTATGAATCTTAAAACGACCAGTAAAATTATGAGCAGGATAATCTGCGAAAGATCGACTGCAATCCCATATCCAACCTGCAACGGACGGGCCAATGGCTTAAAGATGGCCAGGATGGGATTAAAAATCGCATCAAAGAATTTAAACGTCGAAAGGTATCTTCCCACCAACCGGTCTTTGTATGGGGTAAGTTTTGAATAAAGAAACAGACCTACGATCAGGACGTTAACGAAAATATAAAGTAATAATTTCATGATAATAAATTTAAAACATTAAAAATTAAATAGTTAAAAATATTTTCTCTCTTTCTCCATTTTTTTCCGTTCTCGCTTCTCCGGTCTTCGGTTAACCCAAGCCCATTTGCGCCATGTGACCTTCTCCGGTTTCCATTTTCCACTTTCCAATTTCCCTGCTCCATGCACCATGCTCCATGCCCCAATTCCTACGGCGTTCTCATATTCACCGAATTGATGTAAACGATTCCTGGTCCGGTAATTTCGACCAGCGAAAAACCTTCACCCGAAAAGATATTGGACGCTGACATTGAAGATTGGATGCGCCCTTCGAGACTTAAACTTGTGCAAATCAGACTCCCTTCATCGACCTGAATGGTTTGTCCATATTGTAGGTCAATCCTTGTTGGCGAACCAATGGAATCCAAAAAGACGGTTCCGTTTCCGGTTATTTTCTGCAGGACCAATCCCAATCCACTGAAAAGGCTTCCCAACGACATTTTAAAATCCACATCGACCTGCTGGCTTGAAGCAACGTAATACCCTTTTTTACAAAGGATTCCACCTTCCATCTCAGCAAGGTTGACAGTAACCATCCCACCTTTTCCTGCAACAACCATTTTTTTAGGGTCGCGGCTGATATTTTTATAGACAACCAGAATGATGCTTTCACCTGACATTCCCCGTTTTAACATTCCCCAAACCCCATTCTGGAGAACCCTCATTTCGCGTTCGATCCCTTTTTCAAGGTAGATCAGAGAACCTCGTTCAGCAAAAAACTGCTCTCCGGGGTTGAGAACAATTTCCAGACATTTAAGATCGTATCCTATCAGTTTAACATTCATTGGAATTTATTCATTATCAATTTATTTAAAAGAGGTTAAACTTTGTACAATTTCTCTTTCAACTAAAATATTGGACATTTTTGACAATTTAGACGTTTTAGGCACCTTAGACCCATCAGAAAGATTAGATGCAGCATATACATTAGACGCACTGCAGTGCGTCTCTACCTGATTAAATAACCGTGTGAACTTCGGGTGGGGGTGGCGGCAACTGCATTTCGGTGGTAGCACCTACACTACGATTTCCCATACTGACCGATGCCGAAACCCACTTGAAAAACTGCCGAAATGTCGCACTATCGGTCGTATCCAGGCTCACCACATTGTCGGTCAGTTCTTTTAACCTGGCTGTGTCGGCTTTTGATCCCGCAGCACAGGCAATGATACTTCCAAAATGGCGGCGTTTCACCTCAGGAACCATCTGATTGAACAATTGATTGTCGGATGGCTTACCGTTCGTCATGATAAATAAAAGCGGCATCCAGTCTCCCTTACGGTCAGCAGTAGTCAACTGGACTTCACGGTCAACTTTTTCGCATAAGAATTTCAACGCTTCACCAAGATGTGTCCCACCCGATTCGGGCAATATAATTTCGGGAAGTTGCAGGTTTTCCAATTCTGTAAGTGGCAAAATCTGCTCGGCCACACGATTAAAGGTGATCAGGCTGATGTGGACCGATTCCAGTGCAAAGGGATCCTGACGCAAGCTGGCAACCATCGACTCAAGCCCAACCTTGATCGATTCAATCGGTTCGCCATGCATAGCACCAGATGTCTGGATTAATATATAAACAGGTAATCTTCTCATTTATAATTAATTATATATTTTAGCACAATTCCTGAAATTTCTTTCTGAATTCGAGCGGTTTGCGGATGTTGACAAAGAATTCATGTGTACCTCCAATACCGATTATTGTGATATTTCCAAATTCAAAAATACGTCCCATAATTGTTTGATCGACGTTTACGCTTTCGATTTTGCTCAGGTTCAGCTCCACGGTTTTTCTACTGATCAATCCCGTCTTGATGACCACCCGTTTGTTTGTAATGGCAAACTCATCGGTGTACCGATCCATGATAGGGGCAATAAACAAAGTAAATATTGCCCTGAAACTGAGAAAAATGACCCAATGATAGGTTGTTTGGTACTCGATTTTCTCACCTGCAATCAGGTTATTGGCAACATATCCACTCATACAGAAGAATTTTAAACTATTCAAACCAATAAAAACGAGCGGTGTAACGGTACACCACTCGTTGTAAAGCTCAACAAAGTTACGCTAAATCCAATATTTCAATGTATTTCAATGTATTTCAATTGTATTTCAATTGTATTTCAATGCATTACAATAATATTTCAACAATATTTCAATGTATTACACGACAATATTGACTTCCGGAGGAGGTGGTGGCAATTCGTTCAGACCGGTCACTTCTTTGCCGCTTGCTTCAATTTTCTGGCTGCCTGTACTGACAGATGCAGATACCCATTTAAAGAATGCTTTAGTGGTTGCAGAATCGGCGGTATCCAACTGAACGACGACATCCGTAATTTGTTTTAAGACAGAGGTATTAGCACCATGTCCTGCAGCACAAGCCACTACCATACCAAATTTCCGTTTTTTAAACTCAGCCAATCCTTTTTGCCAATTGTCTGTAGGTTCTCCATCTGTCATCAGGAAAACAAGCGGTTTCCAGTCGCCCTTTACCTCAAGGGTGGTTTTTGCAACTTCACTATCTGATTTTGAGGCCAGTAACGACAATGCATCACCAAGAGCCGTAGTTCCGTTTGCCTGAATATCGGGCATCTGAAACATCGAGAGTTCTGTAAGAGGTACGATCTGTCTGGCAGAACTGTCGAAGGTAATTACACTTAAAAATGCAGTTTCGAGGGCGTATGGATCCTGGCGTAAAGTGGATACAAGAACTTGTACACCATTTTTCACGGCCTCTATTGGTTCACCGGACATTGAGCCAGAGATATCCAAAAGTAAGTAAACAGGTAACCTTCTCATATTATAAGTATTTATTGATTACAGTGTTTAAAGTTCCCTTCAATTCACGGTCCGGGGTGGGTTCCCCAATCGCATTGAATTTCCATTCACCATTCCTTTGGTAAAATACACCCATTACCATCGACACATGCCCTGCAAAGTTAGGGCCATTGGCAATATCGTATTTTGCAAAAACTTCGTTTACACGGGTTGGGTTTCCTTCATAAATCCTGATCGAGGCAAAAGGGATCGATTTGAAATCCTGGCCCTGAAAACTGTTCAGGACAAATGCTATCTTAGTTACAGTAGGATCGAGCCTGCTCAGATCGACTGTAATTACTTCATTGTCGAGACCATCATCGCCTCCAGTATCGCCGGTACGATCATCCCCACTATGGCGGATTGACCCGTTTTGGGATTTGAGGTTGCCAAAGTAGACAACTTCCAAAGCCTTGTTGTTTGCATCAAAAGTGGCACAACTGGCATCGAGATCGACTGCTTCAAGTTTTTTTCCACCAAAAAAGCCTTTCTTTTCGATTGCACCCCAATTTACACCAACACAGATATTTACAAGCTTACTACCGTTGCTTTTTTCAAGGTTGATGCGTTGTCCTTTTTCTAATTGTATAGCCATTACTTCTTTTTAATTGTATTTGTTTAAATAATCTTCAAGGCCACCTTTGAGCCCAACTCCTACTGCTTCGAATTTCCACTCGCCATTGCGTTTGTAAAGACGACCGAATTCAACTGCTGTTTCAATTGAGAAATCTTCATCAAGGTCATATTTTAGAACTTCTTCATTCGTATTTGGATTATAAATCCTAACAAATGAATTCCTTACCTGACCAAAATTCTGTCGTCTGTCAGCCGCTTTATGGATCGTAACCACAAAAGTAACTTCTGTTGCAGCAGGATTGATCTTAGACAGGTCGATTAAAATGCTCTCATCATCACCATCACCCGCGCCTGTCAGATTGTCACCTGTATGTTCAACTGAACCATCTGGCGATTTCAGGTTGTTATAAAAGATGAAATAATCATCAGAAATTAATTTTTTATTTTCGCCAAGGACGAAAACAGAGGCATCAAGGTCGAAATCCTGGCCTACTGCTGAATTGGCATCCCAACCTAATCCCACCGTAAATTTGGGTAACCCAACATTCACACGTTGTCCCTTTTCAAGACTAATTGCCATAATGTATTGTATTTAATTATTTATATACTTTTTTAAAATTTCCACAAAATTATCGGTTGGCTGAGGTTCGCCCAGAGCCCTGAATTTCCAACTCCCTTCGCGACGATAGGCTTCCGCAAAGATCATCGAGTACATTCCATTCAGGGAAGGATCACCTGAAAGGTTGTACTTAGCAATCTCTTTCCCCCTATTGTCAACTGCTCGGATAAACGCATTCTCGATCATGCTGAATTGTTGATTTTTAGCCTTTCCCTGATAAATGCAGACAAGAAAAAGAATTTTCTGGTATTTCTGGTCCAGCGCATCCAACCTGACAATGATTTGTTCGTCATCGCCATCGCCGGCACCTGTGCGGTTGTCGCCAGTCAACCAGATATTACCTGAAGGATGTTTCATGCTGTTAAAATAGACCACATCCCCTTCGTAGAGATTGATTTCCCTGCCATTTGGGGCTTTGGCTTTTCTGCCCAGGTTGGCAACTTTCCCATTGGCGTCAAGCAGGAATGCAATAGCATCCAAATCATATTCCTCTTCCTTGCCACCACCAAGCAAGCCACTCAAAAACCCACCTTTCTTTTTCCGCACATCCCATCCCAGTCCGATTGTGACCTGCGTAAGGTCGAAACTGTCGCCTTTATCGTTTTTGCGAAGGTCAATAGTCTGACCTTTTTGTAAATTAATTGCCATAGTTAAAAAATTAAGCGTATTTACTGACAAAATATTGTAAGCCTCCTTTGTATCCGATACCCATCGCTTCAAACTTCCATTCGCCGTTTCGCTTGTACAATCGTCCAAATTCAACGGCGGTTTCAACTGAAAAGTCTTCGTCAAGGTCGTATTTTGCAATTTCTTCGTTGTTCTGGCTGTTGTAGATCCTGATAAAGGAGTTGCGGACCTGACCAAAATTCTGACGGCGAGCCTCATAATCATGAATAGTTACAGTAAAAACGATCTCCTGTATCTTTGGATCAACTTTAGAAAGATCAACCCCTAAGGTCTCATCATCCCCGTCGCTGTTACCACCCGTCAGATCGTCGCCAGATGATTCAACCGCACTATCTGGGGATAACGGGTTGTTGTAGAAAACAAAAAACTCGTCTTGCGGAATCTTCTTATTTGCTCCGAGCATAAATGCGGAAGCATCCAGGTCAAAATCAAAACCTGTCCCCGCATTTGGATCCCAACCCAAACCAATACCTACTTTGGTAAGTCCAATCTCAATTCGTTGTCCTTTTGTTAAATTTATTGCCATAATTCAAATTTTATCGTTGAACGGTTTTTAACCAAATATCTTATAAATTAATCATTTGTAAAGATACGAATTAATACTGGCAGACAAAGATTGTGCCAATCGTAAAGGACGATTTTTGTTGGTGTCCCTAAATTCAGAATCATTCAATTCCATCCTCCGGTAAACCCGAAATAATTTGTTTATTTTCAACAGAATCCAATACCTCAACACTACTTAGTTTACGTTGAATCGCCCGGGTTCTTTTTCCCAGTACATCGTCCAGTTGGTTAAGTCCGGTCTGGATATTTCCCTGAGCCTTTTCCACAAGTCCGGCAAACAACTCAAACTCTTTTTTAACTGCTCCCAAAATCTTCCAGACTTCTCCACTGCGTTGTTGAATGGCAAGGGTTTTAAAGCCCATCTGCAAACTGTTGAGAATTGCGGCCAGCGTCGTAGGTCCTGTGACGACAATTTTATAGGTACGCTGTAATTCGTCAATGAGCGAAGCCCGACGCACAACCTCAGCATAAATCCCTTCAAATGGAAGGAACATAATTCCGAAGTCGGTCGTATTGGGAGGGTCGATGTATTTTTCGTGGATGTCCCTGGCCATTTTCTTTATTGTCTGTTCCAGTAATCTCTGTGCAGCTTCGATTTTTGAAATGTCCCCGCTTTCGTGGGCAGATTGTAGTTGTTCGTAGATGTCTTTGGGAAACTTGGCATCAACCGGCAACCAGACCACCGATTGTTGATCATCGCGACCCGGCAGTTTAATCGCAAATTCAACGATCTCGGCACTTCCTGACTTTGTTTTAACGTTGGCCTCATACTGTCCAGGTGCAAGGATCTGTTCAAGCAACATGGCCAATTGGACTTCCCCGATACTTCCCCTCATTTTTACATTGGTCAATACCCTCTTTAAACCACCCACATCCTGGGCAAGTGTTTGCATCTCACCCAAACCTTTCTGGACATTTTCAAGTTGCCTCACTACCAGCTCAAAAGATTGACCAAGCCTTTCATTCAGCGTTTTCTGTAGTTTTTCATCAACAGTTGCACGCATCTCCTCAAGTTTTTTTTCAGTACTTTCAACAAGCTTTTTCTGTTCCTCACTCAGAATAGCAAACTTCTCACGCTGAACCTGATTAAATGAACTTACATTCTTATCAAAAGTATCCTGAAAGCCCCGGAATGAATTGATCAATGTATCACGGAACAAGGCGTTATCGGTTTTGAATTGATTGGTGATCTCTTTTAAAGTATCTGAGAGTTCCTTCCTGAAATCTTTTAGCGTACTGTTCAATTCGACACGGTTTTCCCTTGCGATATTGCTGTTTTCTTCACGGTTTATCCTCAAATCATCTCGAAGCACAATTTCAATTTTGGAAAGACTTTTATCCAGATTATCAAATAGTTGTAAAAGGCCTGTGTCCTTTATGCCCCATTTGAAAATCAATAGAAGTACAATGACTATATTGGAAGTTATTAAAGCAATTATGATTGGGGACTCCATATTTCAGTTGATTTGGTCTTTGATTATTTCTCGCGGACAAGGCTCGTTTTATAATTGGTAAAATAAGGTTTCAAATGACAACCATCCTTCTACTACTTTTTCAACACCTTTTTTTGAAAAGCAAGTTTTAAAACATTGTAGAAGAAGGGAATCAGCGTAACGATGATCAAACCTAAGAAAATAAGGCCATAATTATTTTTCACCCATGTGTTTTCACCAATGATATAGCCTGTCACAGTAAAAAACGGAACCCAAAGAACCGACCCGATTACTGTATAGAGCAGAAATTTATCATATTTAAACCCTGAGAGCCCAGCGAAAAACGGAATATAAGTCCTTATCACAGGGAAGAATCGCCCAATGACAATCGATTTGGCACCATGTTTTTCGTAAAAATACCGGGTTTGGATAATGTATTTCATCAGGTACTTCCTCACAAAATGATTTTCGCTCTTTTCGAGATTTTTCCCGAAAAAGGTTCCAACAAGGTAATTGGTCAAATTGCCCAGGACAGCAGCCAATATCAAAATTGGGACAAGCCATACAATGTTTAAGGCTGTTGAAGCTGTTATCACACCTGCTGAAAACAACAATCCATCGCCTGGGAGGAAAGGCAAAAAAAGAAGGCCGGTTTCGCAAAAGATAATCAGAAACAGGATGACATACGCTTCGACGACATTATCAGCCACAATCCGCATCAGCGCATCGTCGGTATGTAATACTATTTCCAATAATTCGTTCATCCAAAATGAGTTTTTTATTGTAACAATTTATCGGCCATTGCATTGCCCATGTCAACACATAGCTGAAATTTATCTGCTTTAAGTGACCCCTTTTCTTCAACCGGTTCTCCGACCATCTCCCATTTGATCATCTCAGCGAATTTTTTGAGGTTGTTTACGCCCCCGCCATTCCAAAGAAAGTTGCCAAATATACCCAAATAATGCGCTTTAGGGGCCATATGTTCAATTGTCGCGAGTAAAGTTTCAACATTGGGAAACAATGCATTGTTGTATGCGCAACTTCCCACGATAAAACCTTTGTATTTGAAAATATCGTTGATGATATAGGAAGAGTGGGTTTTTGATGAATCATAAACCCTGATGTTCTTGATTCCGCGTTCACTGAGCTGACGTGCAATCACTTCTGCCATTTTTTGGGTGTTTCCATACATCGAGCCATAAACAATAACAACCCCCTGCTCCATATCATAAGTACTCCACTTAGTATATCTGCTCAATACCCAGTTCAGGTCAGTTCGCCAGATGGGACCATGGGTTGCCGCAATCATCTTGATTTCGAGTCCCGAAAGTTTTTTCATTGCCCTCTGGGTATGTGGACAATACTTACCAACTATATTGGTAAAATAGCGCATCACGTCAACTTCGTAAAAATCGAGGTTGATCTCATCGTCAAAAACCCCACCATCGAGCGTACCATAACTGCCAAATGCATCGCCTGAAAAAACAATTTTATTGCCTTCATCATAGGTGACCATCGTTTCTGGCCAGTGGACCATCGGGATTGTCTGAAACTGAAGGTTGGTTTTTCCCAAACACAACCGATCATTGTCATTGACCAACAATACTTTACCAGGATCCATGCCAAAATTCTCGATAAAGCCAAATGTTTTCTTGTTTCCAACCAGGGTAATATCGGGATACCTTGCCCTGATTGCCCTTAGGGCACCAGAATGGTCAGGCTCCATATGGTTGATAATCAAGTAATCAATTTTCCGGTCGCCAATAATTCCCTGGATTTTTTCGAGATAATCTTCAATAAATTGCCTTTCGGTTGTATCTATTATTGCAACTTTCTCATCATCAATCAGATATGAATTGTATGAAATTCCGTTTGGAATAGGCCATATATTTTCAAAGAGATTTGTCCTGCGGTCGTTAAAACCGAGAAAATAGATATTGTCGGCAAGCTTGATCTGATGCATATTCAAATTTATTATCGTCGTCTTTTAATTTTTAATGTTTGCAAAAATACAAATTTGTTTTATTCCTGTTGACAGTTATTGTAGGATGGCATTGGGAAATGGAATTCATTAAAAAAAAGCTGCCTCAAATTCCCACATGAGACAGCTTTTTAACAATTAATACTTGTGGCTACATACTGTTTGTTTGGATAAATTCCGAAAAGCAGTGGGCAACTAGCGACTGGAAACTGGCTGTCCTTCACAGTATGAACCAAATTCTGGAGATAACCCAAAATCTGAAGATGCCAGTTGCCGGACGCCAGCTGCAAAATTCCCCTTTTTTGAAGAATGAATGAACCCCTTAACAAATCAAATAATGATAAATTTGTCTTTCCCGGTCTGGCAGAAAGCACATTTCTCATCAATCTTTGCATTGTCGTAGGTGTTGCCACATACCGGACAAACAGCATACACAAATGGCAAAGTATTCACTGTATTGGTTTTTAAGGCCGCCAAAGCTTTGGTATAGAACTCATGATGTTTCTTTTCGGTATCATTAGCCCAGTTAAATGACCTTTCAGCTTTTTCAACCTTTTCAGCTTTGGCATCGGCAAGGAATTGCGGATACATTGTTGCTACTTCATAACCTTCACCCTCAATAGCTGCAGCAAGATTTTCAGCAGTTGTTTTTACCTCAAATTCCGGTTTAAAGGCATCCATTTTTTCGCCCAAACCTTCCAGCACCTTACCATGGTTGGTGGCGTGGATCAATTCGGCTTTGGAAGCGGCATCAAAGAGTTTGGCAATCGTATCTTTGCCTTCTTCGCGTGCTTTAGCGGCAAAAGCAGCATACTTGGCACTTGCGGTTGTTTCACCTTTAATACCAGCTTTCAGATTGGCAATCGTTTTCTCCGGTTTCGATCCGGTACAGCCTGAAAATGCGATCAGGCCCATTAATGCAAAAAATAAAATGTTCTTCATCGTTTTAATTTTAATTGTTTTAAATTTATAAAGGCATCATATAGCTATAAACAAGAGTACCCCCAAAAAATCCGGTAACGCTTACCAAAATGGCAGCCAGACCATAAACCAGAAAGGCAACCCATTTGAGATTGGTACCTTCTTTTTTCCGGGAAACAACATACAGACGTAGTGCAGCAGCGACCAACGCTGTTCCGGCAGTCATCCAGGCAAATAATTCATGGGTTTCTTTCACTGCGCCGGCAGCACCCGACATTTCAGAGGTAAATAGTACTCCAGAAAGTACCGCCGAAACTGAAGTCAGTGCACCAATCAGTAAAAGGTAAAAACCAATTTTCGAAAGACAGGCCTCCTTTTTAAACAACATGGAAGCAACATCGGCGATAAAACCCCACAAAAGCAGGGCAATCGGGAAATGGACCAACATCGGGTGCAAGTGGCTTAATGAAATCATAGGATCTGTATTAAAATGAATTTTCGCGAAGTTACTTAAATATAAACAAATCGTCAATAGATAAACCTTATAAATTCCTTACTAAATTCTGTTTACTTTATAAAATGGTTATTTTGATCCTTTCCAAATTGTGTCAAGAAAACCCTTTATACCCTGATCGCCAATGTATCCTAAAAATTTCAGGAGAAGCGGAACCAAAATGATGGCTAAAATAATCAATACAACGATGATGACCACCGCTGCAATAATCAGCAATGATTTCATTTGAGGGTTATTGCTTAATTTATCCATGATCATCCGTTTCATATCGGGTCTGGAATGATTTGAATTAGAGGGAAAAAAACTTGTACCATAATTGTCATGGTGATTGTTTTGAAAGCCATGATCGCCATGGTGATCATTATGATAACCATGATGATCATTGTGCTGATTGTTTTGATAACCATAATTGCCCTGATTATAATTATAGTGGTCGTTGTGGTGATCGTTATGGTGATCGTTGTGGCCTCCTCCATATCTTTGATGATGGCCACGGTCAAATAAATCGTCAAATCCCATATTAAATTGTATTAATTGTGAAAGGTTGATTCATCCCTAACCGGAAAATTTTGAATCGTGAATAACCATTCAAAATGATATTAACTCACGGATTCTTGGAAACCGGCAAAATGAACCTAATAAAATTTATAATTTAATTGATTTACAATAAGATAGCCTTATTGTTCTGAAAAAGTGAAGGTGATTAGGATAATTTTGGGGGTTGCCAAATCTGGGTAGCGAACTTGTATTCTACTATTTTGTCAATAAACCCAATTTTGCCAATGAAAACAATCCCTATTGAATTACTTGAACCTGAACATACATTGAACAGGTCTTCAATCCCATGATGGGTCGAATTTGAATCATCAGTATTTTCTGATTGTTGATTATCAAAGCTCTGTGAAATGGTTTGTTTGTCGATCTTAAAGACAAATGAATCAATGTCAGTCGTTAAAAAGAAAACACCGACAGACATAAGCAACACAAACATATATTTCAACAATTTTTTCATCGCGACAAATGTACGAAAAAAGTAAAACTATTTTTTGAAAACATTTGATTACTTTTAATCGCAATTTAACAATCGTTGAAACCGCTAAAATATCATTCTTATGAACCATGAGACAATACGTATCCCATTGGAGATGCAACTTGGGAAGGAGCTTTACCAACAGATTCAGGGAAAGGTACTTGAAAGTATTCTGAGGGAAGCAAAAGTTGAAAAAACCGAGAATTATTTTAAAAATATCCTACAGGGACATAGTTTTAAAGTAAGTGAAAAGCTAGCACCACGACTTTTCAGCAGCTTTAAAGAGGTGATGGACAGGCTGGAATTTAGCGAACCAACAGAATTCTACATTACCAATAATCCAGAACTGAATGCCTTTGCGGTGTCGAGACTTGAAGAAGACCAGAGCCATATCATCAACATCAATTCGGGATTGATAGACAAAGTTGACGATGATGAGTTGAAATTCATTGTAGGTCACGAAATTGGCCATCTGATCAGCAACAATGCCAATATTGCCCAGTTGCTGAATTTTGTTTTTGCCGACCAAACGGAAACTCCGCTGATGATGCAGCATAAAATTGCTGTGTGGGACAAACTTTCCGAACTTACAGCCGATCGTTTTGGCTTCATTGCTTGTGGCAACCTGGATAAGGTGCTATCCTGTTTTTTCAAAATGGCTTCAGGATTAAGTGTCGAACGCCTCAACTTCGACCCAAAAGCTTTCAGCATCGAAAATGAAGAGATCCTGAACTACTTTAAAGAGACCGGATCGGGCAACCTGCTATCCCACCCTATCAATCCTATAAGAATCAAGGCTGTAGAGCTCTTTGAAACTTCAAAACTCTATAAGAACCTTATTTCGGGTGAAGAACTCCTGACAGACACCGTGTTGGATGAAGAAATTTCGGAATTGATCCAAAGCCTGATGGTCATCAGCAATTCACCGATCAATTATCACCGCACCAAATTTATTGCTTCTGCGGGATTGATCGTTGCCGGCATAGACAAGGCCATTGAACAGGAAGAATATCAACGGATTATTGAAGAACTTTCGGCTTTTACCGTGTTCCCGAAACAGATCCTCAACCAGATGATCGAAGAAAACAAAATCCAGGAATTTTTTGAGGAATCGGTTAACGCATTGCTTCAGATCAATCCTGGAGAGAAAAATATGATGCTCGAATACATGATCAATATTATTATTGCTGATAGTGAAATTGTTGAGAGCGAACTTGAATTTATTTTCAATTTTGGCGTAAAGCTGGGATTTGAACGCAAAGAGATCGCACAGATTTTTGCCTTATCGATCCAGGAACAATTCATACCCAATATCTATTCCTAATCATCAGGAAGGGATATGTCCAGCTTTTACTTTTATTACCTGAGGAAATATTTCCATGGTAAAAGGTGAATACCCCAATAGCTCGCCATCGGCTTCCAGAGAAACAGGTAAGTCTGATTCTACTTTAATTTTTTTGCACCGCCTGATTGAAAAATGGCGGGATAAAATATGTTTTCCTGAATAGACCTTTGAAAGGTTCATCAACCGTTGAATAATGCTCATCTGGTTGATCAGCAAAACATCAAAAAGGCCATCGTTTAATTTTGCATTGGGAGTAAGCTTCATACCTCCGCCACAGACTATTCCATTGCCAACAACCAATCCCAATAACCTGTGGACTTCCTCTGGGTCATTGTCATATTTTAGCCTTAATTTTGATGGTTTTAAGGATACAGCCGCAACAGTGGATACCAGGAAAAAAGCATATCTACCGGCAACGGCTTTCAACTTGCTCCCGATTTCCTCGACTACCAGGCTTCCGATACCTGTCTGGCACTCACCTACAAAGAAACGGGATACTGGTTCATTGGCAGAGTTTCTGAAATCGACACAACCCAGATCGATAGATACACCAGGAGAATGGAGAATCAATTCTATTTGTTGCTCAATTGATTCAGGAAGGTTAATTGTACTAGCATAACCACCCCCCGTACCACAATCGATCACTCCTAGTTCACAAAGCGGATTGATGGGGATTTTATTAATAAAAAACCCGTTGATCACTTCATTGACTGTACCGTCACCACCAACTGACACAACCATCGACGCTCCGTTAAGAATTGCTTCACGGGCAATGAAAATTGCATCGTCTGCACCAGTTGTATAGGCTATTCTGATTTCGGTGTCGTTTAACTCCTGGAATTTTTTCAAAATGAATGGAACTGCTTTCTTTGCTTTCCCGCTACCGGCGATCGGATTGACGACGAGTTGGATAAAATTTCCCGTCATTCACCTAAGATTCAATCCGTTCCACAACAACGGCTGTTCCGTATGCCAAAACCTCTGTAAGGCCGCTCATTACATCATTGGCATCGTACCGCATGTTGATAATGGCGTTGGCACCCAATTCACGGGCATGTAAAATCATCAATTGTAAAGCTTCTTCACGGGCATTTTCACACAATTCGGTATAGATTGCACTTCGGCCACCGAAAATGGTCATAAATCCTCCAGCCATATTCCCTAAAATACTACGGGAGCGGACGGTAATTCCGCGTACAAGGCCCAGTTGCCGGACAACTTTATACCCTTCCAACATGGTACTAGTTGTAATCATTGTGTCGTTTTTCATTTTAAAGACTTTAAATTAGTAATAAACATTTCTTATCGTCTGTTCAATTGGACTGTTTTGACGATTTGGACAGATTTTATGGCTCTGAAAAGTGAATGCACAACCATATTAATCATCGATGGATTGACTGATCAGGTTACGGAATTTCCAGGCAGTATTGTCGGAAACATTTCCCTGGGTTTGTTTCATCAGGATACCAATAACTTTTTCTTTAGGATCGGCAAAGTACTGTGTATTAAAATATCCACCCCATTCAAACGTTCCGGCACTCCACAATTCGCCCAATTCCCCACCCCGTGTGGTGACAACGGAAAATGCAATCCCGAAAAATTTCTCGGCACCACCATAAAGGCTGCCAGTCTGATTGCTGAGAATGGTCTGAACGGTTGTCCGGCTAAGTATCCTGATCCCATTCAGTTCACCACCATTCAGATACATCTGTAAGAAAGTGGCATAATCCTTCGCTGTGCTAGATAATCCAGCGCCACCTGAAAAGAACTTCTTCGCCCCTTTGATAGGATAGTCAGGGTCGTAGAAGGTGACCGGGTAGCGTACCCATTCCCCTTTTTCGTTTTTTTGCTGGACCGAAACCAAACGTCCCGATTTTTCGGATGGGAGGTAAAAACCTGAGTCGTTCATTCCCAATGGGTCGAAAATATGCTTTTTCAGGAACTGGTCAAATGGCATCCCCGAAACCACCTCGATCAGATAGCCCATCACATCCAACCCTTCGCTATAGATAAATTTTTCTCCCGGATTAATGTGAAGCGGAAGCTTTGCCAGTTTTTTGACACTTTCGCCAATTGTGATATTCTCTGTCGTAAACAGATCGGTCACGCCGGCTTTCTGATAAATCATTTTCATCCTTTCATCACCATCGATAATACCGTAACCAAGACCAGAAGTATGTGTAAGCAATTGACGGATAGTAATTTCCTTAGTAGCAGAAGTTGTTGTATAGCTAGTATCCTTATACTGGAAGGTTTTTAGTACCTGAGGATTTTTAAACTCCGGGATGTATTTCGAGATCGGGTCATCGAGTTTAAACTTACCTTCCTCCCACAGCATCATTACTGCTGTTGCTGTAATCGCCTTACTTTGGGAAGCAATCCTGAAAATATCATCACGCTTAAGATTTCGGTTGCTTTGGTTATCGGCTTTTCCAAACGATTTATACATAACAATCTTCCCATTTCGCGCAACAAGTGCAACAATACCGGGAACATCCCCTTTGGCGACAGCATCGGCACACATGGATTCAACGCGTCCCAACCTCTCGGAAGAGATACCAACACTTTCTGGCGAAGCTTCCGACAATGGTGGCGAATTCTTTATTGATTTTGTTTGAGCACTGACTATCAGTACAATACTTAAAAAAAAGAGGGTAAAAAAGCTTTTCATTTTAATATGTTTGAATTGAGATTGATCAAAACAAACTTAGTTAAAAAAACAATTCAAAATGAAAAGTATTCCTCTCATGGTATTATTCAATAACCGTTTATCGTTGAATTCTGTTTTTCAATTCCTGCATAACTTTTATCCGTAATTCAGCCTCTGTTTGGTAAAGCTTGATAATCTGTTGCGGAGAGAGTACTGTTTTGAATTCTTTATAATACTTCTCGCGTACTTCAAGCATCCTTTTGGCAATTTCGATCTGGTGCAAAATTAAACGGTCTGCTTCGTCAGAAGTCAAGCTTTCCGCATCGACTTTTAAAAGCTTATTCAATTTTTTAAAATCTATTTCAGATACTTCACTTTCGTACTTCTCATAAACAGGGCGAAAATGATCGAAAGTGGCTTGGTCGAGCTGAAGACTGATTCTGATCTCCCGCAATTTAGCATCAATTACACGTTTATTTAGCATTGGGAAATTGGCTAAGTTCTGCGATTGTGAGTTTACGCTTGAAAATATCGTAAAAACGAGGAATAAAAACAGGAACCGATTTTTCATGATTAAGGATTTTGGTTTTATTGAGGTGATTCACCCAGGAAAAGATCATTTTTATACATTGTTGCCAATTGCTGCAAATCTTCATCGGTCATTTCTGCCAATACAGTACTTAATTCAGCTACAGAACTTTCCATTTTCAGTTTTTTATGGATTACCATTCCGGTACTTTCTGCGACTAATATCGGATTAGAGATGGATTCAGAAGGATTAACTTTTAAGTTTAGCTTTGATTGTCCATCAAAACTGACCAGATTTGTGTCAGAAATTACCGGTTCAGGTCGGTAGTAGCTAAAAAAGAGTAATGCTAACAAAGAAGCAGCGACTGCCATCGTTCGCCAGATTACCCGATTTGTTTTTCTTTTTTGTTCCCTTTGCTGAGCCTTTATAAGTGTATCCGATGAAACTCTCTCAAAAAACCCATCCGGTACCTTATAGGTCGTTTTTTGTCCAATTTCCTCAAATCCAATGTCTGTTTTCATTTGTATCATGTTTTATATTTTTGATTCAGCGTGATCGATCAGATATTGCTTAACCTTTTGACTTGCATAATGATAATTGGTCTTGACTGTATCAGCAGAAGAATGCAGAACCTGACCAATTACTTCATAACTAAGTTCATCGTAATAACGAAGATTAAATACAATTCTCTGTTTTTCAGGAAGTTGAAGAATAGCAGCCTGAAACTTCAAAAGAATTGCCTCGCTATTATCAGAATCACTTCCTGATAACCCCTCCGTAATTTTTTCTGTTATTTCCCCACTTAATTTCCTTTTATTGTTTTTCCTGAAATGTTTAATGCACTCATTCGTTGCTATCCGGTAAAGCCATGTTGAAATTTTACTTTCATTTTTAAACGTGTCAACATACCGATAAACATTGATAAAAGTCTCTTGCAGAATATCCTCTGCATCATGGTGAGAAACAACCAAACGCCTTATATGCCAATATATTGGCTCTTTAAAAAGATCCATCAAAAGTAAAAATCCTTTGTCTTTTAAAGCAGGATTCCTGATCATTTCTAAAATGGGCGCAATGGTCGTTTCTTGCATTGAAAAATTTCTGATACCTAATTATCTCTTTGAAGAAGAAAAACTTCTAAAGTTAAATGAATGAACAAAAAAAATGAGCGCATTGTTATGTGTTTTAGAAAATTAAGTGCAGAAAAAAAAATCAACATCGAATTTAACTTTTATGACTTGCCTACTTCTTAATGCTGTATGTTGATTGCGAATATTAATTTTAAAATTAAAACAGGATGAAAAGTATTCTTTCAAAAATTATTCTTGCCCTTTTTCTTGTCACTTTTTCGATTGGATTTACTTCTGCCCAAAAAGCGGAATTTGGTAAAAACCTGACCGATGACCAGAAAGCATTGCTTGCCCAGCAAAAAGAGAAAAACGCAGAGATGAAAAAGGCATTTAAGGCAACTTTAACTGCCGATCAGTTGGCTATCGTTGAAAATGCAAAATTGAGTGCAAAGGAGAAAAGGGACGCTTTAAAGGCAACATTAACTGCCGATCAAAAAGCGATGCTCCAATCAAATCTTGCTGCAAAAAAAGTTGAACGTCAGGCATTTATGACAACTCTTACAGATGCTCAGAAAGCCAATATTAAAAAAATGGCCAGGAAGATCGGACGCGAAGGGATTAAAGCAAGAATGTCGAAAGCAAAAGCCAAGGCATAGGGAAAATTAAGCCCTGAAAATTGAGTCCATTTGTAATAAAAAGCAACAACTTATTAGCTGTTGCTTTTATATTTGTTAACTGTTTAATTTGTATCCATGCCGAAAATCATGAGTGATACAATCGGGGCAAAAATTCTGATTGTATTTGTTTTTATTTTAAATAGCAGTGTATCAATATTAAAGGCTCAGAAAACCGAGGAACTTCCTGACACTTATCTGTTCGATCAAAATGATGAGTTTGACAAAATCTTCGACCTGGTTTCAAATTATCAGTTTCTATATACTTCTTTAAACTACAGCAACAAGACCTATTTTGCAGGACGCGATTTAGGCATTGATCAATTTAATGTGGCTCCACAAATATTTTATTTGAATTCCAATGGTTTAATGGTTGGCGTGTCGGGAGCTATTTACAACGGATTAATCCCTAAGTGGAACACAACCGAACTAAGCATAGGTTACAGCCACAATCTTGGCAAGGTGAATAACCTGACCTACAGAACTTCATATGGCAGATATTTCTTTTCAAAAAATGACTCAGTGACCCCTTCATTCAATAACTCGATTGGATTGGGATTCTCTTACAGGAATCATTCATTCGGGACCCGAATTGACGGGGCATTACTCTTTGGAAAAGAAACTTCAGTACAGGTAACTGGAGAAGCCTATTATGAAATTTCATTGTTAAAATTGGGTAAGTATGATAAATTGTACCTAAAACCAGAGGTTTCTGTCTATTTTGGTAACGAGGAAACTTTACTCTTAAAAAACCTGGGCCTTCGGAACAGACAAGTTCTATATTACGGAATTGCATACGGCTGGATGAATACCGAACTATCATTACCTTTAATGGTCAGCTATAAGAACTTTGATCTTGAGGCAGGATACAACCTAAATTTCCCACGTGCCTTAGGTCAGAATAGTTCATTGAAAAGAGTTTCAACATTCAATTTGTCAATCGGATATATTATTAGTTTGAACTAGGTGTTATAGCATCGGAATTCCATAAAGAAATAAAGATTAGATTATTTAAACATTTTTACGAACGAAGCATGAAATAAAAACCAATTGTTTCCAATTATCTTATATTTTTGCATCCGTTATGAAATTTTTCGCTTGCATATTGTCAGTTTACATTCTGGTTCTCACCGCAATCCCCTGCGTTGACAAACCTGAAGACCAACTCGTGCAAAAATCTCTGATCACTCAAAAAACCACAGACAGTCACCACCATAGCGACAATGATCATTGTTCCCCTTTTTGCACTTGCAATTGTTGCGGATGTCCGGTCATCCAACAGGAATTGACCATCAATTTCGAAAGTATCCCTTATCAACTCGAAACCTTTTCCTCCGATTTAACCAATTTATTTATTTCCCGGCCTAACGAAGCGATCTGGCAACCCCCCAAAATAGGCTAATCAATTAAAATCAAGCAAAAGGCATTTCATTTGAATTACAAAGATCTTTAGGAATCAATCGATCTATTTCAAAATATTTCTTTTTATTTCTTTTTATCCAAGATGCCAATAATTAGATTTTTCTGTAATCAACGTTGATTATTTATTTGATTAGTTTTCATTATGATAGAACGAATTATTTATTTTTCGATCAAGAATAAATTCATTGTCGGGCTTTTTATTCTGGCATTGATCGGTTGGGGTACCTACTCCCTTAGCCGTTTGCCGATAGATGCCATACCCGATATTACAAATAACCAGGTGCAAATAATTTCACTTGCCCCATCTTTGGCGGTACAGGAAGTTGAGAGTTTTATAACTGCCCCTATAGAAGTAGCTGTAGCCAATATTCCGGATATCATTGAGTTACGATCTATATCACGTTTGGGTTTATCTGTTGTAACTGTAGTGTTTAAAGATGATGTAGATCTTTATTGGGCACGCCAGCAACTCACCGAGCGGTTAAAAGAGGCAGAAGATGAAATTCCCGCCGGATTGGCAAAAATAGAACTAGCACCCTTCTCTTCAGGACTTGGGGAGATTTTCCAATACCGGCTTGCTGTCGATAAAGGTCTGGAAAAGAAATATAACCCAATGGAGTTGCGTACTTTTCAGGATTGGGTTGTACGTCGTGAGATGCTCGGAACTCCAGGCGTTGCAGACATCAACAGTTACGGTGGTTTTGTAAAACAGTACGAGGTGGCAGTCGATCCCGAACGATTAAGGGGAATGAACCTTACCCTGACCGATATTTTTGACGCTTTGGAGAAAAACAATGAAAACATAGGGAGTGCTTATCTCGACAAAAAGCCAAATGCCTACTTTATCCGCGGGATCGGATTGGTAAAAACCCTCGACGACATTGAAAAGATTGTTGTCAAAACAAATTCTTCAGGCATCCCCATATTAATCAGGGACATTGCCAAGGTTCAATATGGAAGTGCCACCCGATATGGTGCTTTCGTAGTCGATACGACAGAAGCTGTCGGCGGGGTTGTGATGATGCTCAAAGGGGCTAATGCCCACGAAGTGATCGACAATGTGGAACAGCGCATTGCATCTATCCAAAAGTCACTCCCCAAAGGGGTTACCATCGAACCTTTTCTGAACCGTTCCGACCTGGTAGGTCGTGCCATCAACACGGTTTCACGAAATTTGCTGGAAGGGGCTTTGATCGTTATTTTTATTTTGGTTCTACTATTGGGAAATATGCGGGCAGGGCTTGTTGTTGCTTCGGTAATCCCATTGGCCATGCTTTTTGCCATTTCGATGATGAACCTTTTTGGCGTTTCGGGAAACCTGATGAGTTTGGGAGCGATCGACTTTGGGTTGATTGTGGACGGTGCGGTAATTATAGTTGAAGGTGTGGTCCACCGGATTTCGATGAGCAAACACCACCATCAGGGAATCAAACAGCTTACTCAGGAACAGATGGATGACAATGTGTTCGGTTCGGCAAAACAAATGATGAGTTCGGCTACTTTCGGCCAAATCATTATCCTGATCGTTTACCTTCCTATCATGGCTCTGGTAGGAATCGAAGGGAAAATGTTTCGTCCTATGGCACAGGTAGTTGCATTTGCTTTGATCGGTGCTGCTATTTTATCCCTGACTTATGTTCCGATGGCTTCGGCTTTGTTCCTCAGCAAAAATACGGTACACAAGCGCAACCTTTCCGACCGGTTGATGGATTGGTTTCACAAAGCTTTTAATCCGGTTATTCTGTTTGCGTTGGAAAGGAAGTTGGTGGTTTCAGTTTCTGCGATCGTTTTGTTCGTTTTCAGTTTGTTCGTTTTTAACCGTTTAGGTGGCGAATTTATCCCCCAACTCGAAGAAGGAGACCTTGCTTCAGGAGTTATGACACTTCAGGGCGGTTCACTTTCAAATACGGTTGAGATGGTGGAAAAAGCCAATAAAATATTGCTCGATAATTTCCCAGAAATCAAACATGCTGTTTGCAAAATCGGGGCCGGCGAAATACCTACCGACCCAACGCCCATGGAGACAGGCGATTATATCATTACTTTGAAAGATAAAAGTGAGTGGGTTTCTGCCTCAACTCGTGAAGAGTTGGTGGCACAGATGGAAGAAAAACTGGTCACATTGGCTGGAGTCAAATTTGAGTTCCAGCAACCGATCCAGATGCGTTTTAACGAATTAATGACAGGATCGAAACAGGATGTAGCGATTAAGCTATTTGGCGATAACCTCACGACTTTGGCAACAAAAGCATCTGAAATAGAAAAAATCATCCAACCTATTGAAGGTGTAGCAGATATCAATGTTGAAAAAGTGACGGGATTGGCTCAGGTCCAGGTGGATTATAACCGTGATCGGCTTGCACAATATGGCCTTTCGGTTGCCGATGTGAACCGTGTATTACGGGCAGCCTTTGCTGGAAGTCAGGCAGGTGTGGTTTATGATGAAGAAAAACGGTTTGGCCTTGTAGTCCGGCTTGGTGAAAATTACCGTCAGAGCCTTGATGATGTGAAAAACCTTTCAGTAGCGTTACCCAATGGCGGACAAATCCCGTTTGAACAGGTGGCCAATATCGCTTTGCAGTCAGGCCCGGCACAAGTATCGCGTGAAGATACAAAACGGAGGATCACCATCGGTTTCAATGTCCGTAGCCGCGATGTGCAAAGCGTTATCAAAGATGTTACTTTGAAAATTGATCAGAAAATAAAGCTTCCAACAGGTTATTATGTGACCTATGGTGGTCAGTTCAAGAACCTCGAAGCGGCCAATAAACGGTTGATGATTGCCGTGCCGGTCGCGTTGTTGCTGATTTTTGTATTGCTCTACTTCACATTTAATTCAGTAAGTCAGAGCCTTCTTATCTATTCGGCAGTACCCTTCTCTGCCATAGGCGGGATATTTGCCTTGTGGTTCCGTGACATGAACTTTTCGATTTCAGCCGGGGTGGGGTTTATTGCCCTCTTTGGCGTTGCCGTCCTCAATGGAATTGTATTGATCGCTGAATTTAATCGGCTTGAAAAAGAGGGAATAACCAATATTAAAGATAGGGTAATCAAAGGTTTACAAACCAGGTTGCGTCCTGTTATTATGACAGCGGCAGTAGCCTCACTGGGATTTTTGCCAATGGCCTTGTCCAACTCCGCTGGGGCGGAAGTTCAAAAACCTTTGGCGACTGTAGTTATTGGCGGATTGATTTCTGCAACGCTACTCACTTTGGTCATCCTTCCGGTATTTTATATTTTGTTCTCGACACGCAAATTCCGCTTTTCCTTTTCAGGGAAACCTGCAAAAGTATTATCAATCTTCGTATTATTATTTATTTATCAATCAATAACTTACAATATTTTTGCACAGTCGCCCAGATTGATCGGATTAAAGGATGCGATAAAGTTGGCCTTGGATAGCAATCTTTCGGTTCGTGCCTCCACCTATTCTGTCGAGGTTCAGAAAGCTTTGAAGGGGTCAGCATGGGATCTTCCAAAAACAGCCGTTGATGGGCAGTTCGGACAGTTCAATTCATCGGCTAAAGACAATAGCTACACAGTCTCACAGTCGTTTGCATTTCCATCGGTTTACATCAACCAAAGCAAACTGGCCAATGCTTCGATAAAAAGCAGTGAGTGGCAACTCAGTACTATGCAAATTGAAATCGCCACTCAGGTCAAACAGGTTTACCGGCAATTGGCTTACCTCTGTTCAAAACAAAAACTGCTGGCTTACCAGGATAGTTTGTATTCCGGGTTTAGCAGGGCAGCCGAACTGAGGGCAAAAACAGGTGAAACAAACCGTCTCGAAATGATTACGGCACGATCCCAAAGCCTCGAAGTCAAGAACCAATTGCAACAGGTGATCGCCGACAGGAGAATTTTAAACCGTCAATTTCAAACACTGATGAATTCTGCATTTAATATTTATCCTGCAGATTCTGTTTTACACAGGATAGATTTCCTGCCTGTTCCGGAAAGTTCTGCATTAACAATCAATCCATCAATCGGTTACTTTAGACACCAGGTGGAGGTGGCAAAACTGGAAACGAAGTTGGAAAAAAGCCGTGCATTGCCCGATTTCAACGTTGGATACTTCAGTCAGACCATGCAGGGAACACAAGAGATTGGTGGAATCCCAAAAACTTATGGTCCTGGCGATCGGTTCACTGGTATTCAGGCAGGAATTTCTGTCCCCCTTTGGTTCTCACCCTACACTTCAAAGGTTAAGGCTAACAAGATTAAAGAGCTGGAAGCCAAGGCAAATGCCGAATACTCATTTAAGTCGTTGACAGGTGAGTATCAATCGTTGATTGATGAGTACGAGAAATACCGTTCAAGTCTCGATTACTATGAGAAACAGGCAGTTCCAGAGGCCGGCATTATCATTGAACAATCGACCCGGAGTTACAAGGCAGGGGCATTGGATTACCTCGAATATGTGCTAAGCCTTAGCCGGTCATTGAGCATCAAACAAAATTACCTCGATGCGCTCAATAGTTTCAATCAAACCATAATTAATATTGAATTGATTACAGGGAAAGTTTATTAACGAAACGAGGTTTTACCTTTTTTATAAAATCCTTAATTATAACAAGATGACAAAATATAAATCCCAAATGAACATTTTTTTAGCCCTTTTCATGATTGCGTTGATGTCGTGCAATGGGGGTAAAACAAACTCAGAACCAGCAAAAGAAGCGGAAGTTATTCCTGATGACATCGTGGAGATGCGGGCAGACCAGATCAAATTGGCCAATGTACAAACCGGAAACATCGAAATGCGGGCATTAAGCGGTACGCTTAAAGTCAATGGCATTGTAACAGTCGCACCACAGAATTTTGCAACGGTTTGTGCGCCTATGGGTGGGTTTATTAAAAGTACGACCCTTATGCCCGGAATGGCAGTGAGTAAAGGCCAAACATTGGTAGTTATTGAAAATCAAGAGTTTGTTGATATTCAGCAAAATTATCTCGAAACCAAGAACAAGCTAGAATATGCAACTGCCGAATTCAAGCGCCATACGGAACTTTACAAAGACGATGTCTATTCTGAAAAAAACGTTCAACAGGTAACAACAGATTACAAAAACCTTCAGGCACAGGTCAAAGGACTTGAGCAGAAACTTGCCCTGATTGGTCTCAACATTGCCAATCTTCACGAAGATGATATCAGCAGTTCGGTGAACCTGGTCTCCCCCATTTCAGGTTATGTCACGAAGGTGAATGTCAACCTGGGAAAATTCGTGACCCCTGCCGATGTGTTGTTCGAGATCGTCAATCGCGACAAACTGCTTTTGGAGTTGACCCTATTCGATAAGGATGCGAACAAGATTTCAAAAGGGCAGAAAGCAAGGTTTTTTATCAACAACGAAACCGATCAGCACGAGGCTGTGATCTATCAGACCGGACAATCGATAAACGCCGACAAAACCTATAAAGTATATGCCTCTATACCTGATACTTGTAAAAACGTCTTACCAGGGATGTACGTGAACGTTATCATCGAAACTTCTGGAAATCTGGTAACTGCCCTACCTTCAGAAGCAGTGGTCAGCTTCGACGACAAAGATTATATTTTCGTTTATGATAAAGAAAAAGTGGAAGCAGGGAACCCGTTTACCGAATACAAAATTATTCTGGTTCAGAAAGGGGTGAGCGATGGCGGTTTTACACAAATTATCCTGCCCGAAGGTTTCGATATCAAAATCGCAAAAGTTGTGATAAAAGGGGCATATAATCTGCTATCGGCCAAGAAGAATGCAGGGGAGATGGCCTGCTGACATATACGAATAGAAATGACATTATATTGAGCTATTAGTTTTTTTTGAACCAAATATTTCCGTACGCTGCACCTTCAATGATGATCGTAGCTCAATTTCTACAAAT